>JBIIIT010000002.1:0-47822 GCA_044234435.1 Candidatus Saccharimonadia bacterium
TGGCTAATTATAATACCTGGTGTCGTTGTGTCTTTGCTGGCATTTTTCCAGGCTTTTTTAATTACTCCAGAGACACTTGAAAAAATTGGCTACACTGCCGCAACCATCAACCCCAGACAAATTATTGATGGTTCCATAAATTTTCTCAGGTCTTTTTCTACGCTTGGAGGGCCAAACCAGCTAGGAGCTTATCTTTTAATACCATTAGCATTCTCGCTAGTGTACGGAATTAGACAGAAAAAGTGGTTTGTACTGTTACCTTCAATGCTAATTTTAGCGGCAATAGTACTGAGTTTTTCAAGAAGTGCCTGGATTGGAGCAATTATAACATTTAGTCTTTCAGTATTTTTATCAATTTCAAAAAAACAAAAAATTTATTTCTTAATAATATCGCTTCTAGTGGCTTTTATTGTAGGCGGAACAATTGCTAGTCAAATTGGAACGAATGAAAGACTGCAGAATGTTTTGCTTCATGGTAGGGTTTTTGAAGGTCGCATAGAAGGATCGGATCAAGGAAGGCTTGAATCTATTGCCAGAATTGCAGGTGAAGTTACGGCCAGGCCTTTTGGGCACGGTTTAGGTTCTGCTGGTCCTGCCAGCTTCAGATCTGAAAACCCAATAATTCCCGAAAACTGGTTTTTGCAAATTGGATATGAAATAGGTATAGCCGGACTACTTTTGTACATTTTTGCTTTTGCGGCATTGCTTGGAGAATTTATCCGCAATCGTAGTAACAATTTGGCTATAACTTTATTTTCTATTACAGCGGGCGTTTTAGTAATAAATATATTCTTGCAGGCCTGGGCAGATTCAACATTGGCTCTAATGATGTTTGCGCTTTACGGAATCTATAGGTCTAATAATAAATGAAAGTAGCAATTTTACACGACTGGCTTAATCAAAAGGTAGGGGGTGCCGAAGCAGTGCTTTTTCAGTTAGCAGAAATGTATCCAGGGGCAGATATTTACACAATTATCTACAACCCTAAAAAATTCGACAAGTATTTATCAGACAGAAATATTAAAACCAGCAAATTGCAAAAACTGCCTAATTTTTTTAAGAAGCGACCGAAACTTCTTTTGCCTTTTGTAAAAAATGCAGTCGAAAGCTTTGATCTTTCTGGATACGATTTAATTATTTCCTCTTCTTCTGCATGGGTAAAAAACGCAAATATCCCAAGCGAAGCAAGACACGTTTGTTACTGCTACAGTCCTGCAAGAATGCTTTGGGATAGCTGGCCAAAGTACGTTGATGAGATAAAAATAGGACCCGTTTTGAAATTTTATATTATTAAGCTGGCCTCACAGCTGAGGATTTGGGACTACTACAAATCTCAAGAAGGGACTGAATTTATCGCAATAAGCAATCATGTCTCTGGGCGGATAAGAAAATTTTATCGATTAGACAGCCTCGTAATTTATCCTCCTCTCAATCTTAAGCCTTTTATCAATCCAACAAAGGAATATACAAAAAAAGACTATTATCTAATTGTCTCAATCCTGGCTAAATACAAAAATATAGAGCTAGCCATTAAGGCCTTCAAGGATTCTGGCAAAAATTTGGTTATTGCAGGTGATGGACCAGATCTAAAACGACTTAAAGAAATCGCCGCCGATCATGAAAACATAGTATTTCTAGGTAGAGTTTCTGATAATCATAAAACCAGGCTTATGCGTGAGGCCAAGGGCTTTATATTCACAAATGTAGAGGATTTCGGGATTACCATGGTTGAATCTATCGCTTCAGGAACTGGAGTAATTGCACTTTCGGGTGGTGGCGCTAATGAAATCATTAAAGATGGTAAGACAGGAGTTTTTTACAAAGAACCTAACGAAGAATATCTTAACCGAGCTATAGTTAAATATGAAAAGACAATTCTTTCTGGCGGTAGATTTAATAATGATTACATTTCAAAAAAGTTTAGTGAGAATGTTTTTATGGAAAAATTCCAAGAGGTTATCAATGCTAAATAAGTCTATTAAGATACTAGGCGTAAGGATTGATATTTTTACAATCGAAGAAATAAATAATTTAATTATTAATAAAGCTTCGGAAAAATTTAATAAAAGTACAGTAATATTTAAGCCATACGTAGAGTTTTTGTCTTTGGCTTCAAAAAACTCAGATATCAAAAAACTTTTAAACTCTTCAGACATAAACATTGCTGATTCGGTAGCTATACAGTGGTCAGCAAGTTATTTGTATGGAGCCCCCAAAACTCACCCCAACTTTTTATCAGCATACTATAGCCTGCTTTTTAGGATGAAATCGAAAAAATGGCGCACCCAGATTGTCCCTGAGCGTATGGCTGGATTAGACCAAACCTTGCCACTATTAAAATTAGCGAACTCCAAAAATCTCAAAATTGGAATTATAGGGGGGCCTAAAGATATCGAATCAACTAAGAAGGAAATTAGCAAGAGATTCAAAAATTTAAGTGTGCATATTTGGTCGGGTTATTTTTCAGAATCCAGCGAAGAAGAAATAGTAAAAGATATCGCAAAGAAAAATCTTGATATTTTGTTTTGTGCCATGGGCTTTCCCAGACAAGAAAAATTTATAATCAACCACCGCAACGAACTTCACTCCAAGGTAATTATTGGGGAGGGCGGAAGTTTTGATTACGATCAATTGGGAGGCGGCATCAAAAGGGCTCCCGCATGGATGCGAAAAGCTGGCCTGGAGTGGTTATGGAGACTTATGCTTCAGCCAAAACGCATAAGGCGCCAGTTAGCTATCCCTAGCTTCATATCTAAAATTACAAAAGCCAAGAAATCCACAAAATAACTTTACGCTTATGCCTGTTTAATTTATAATGGTTATATCTAAAGGGTGAGTATGATAGAACTAAGCAAATGTCCAAATTGTTCAGAAGATGAAAGAGTAACTATTGCAGGAAAAGAATTCTGCATGCGTTGCGGTACCCCCTCTGAAGACAATGCAATGATGGGTGTCAATCAGGCCCAGCCTGAAGCTAATCAGGGCACAGATCCAGCGCCTGTCGTCGACCAGTCTGCCGTTCAGAAGTTTTCTGAAGTGCAAACGCCACCATCTCAGATTGAAAATACAAGCCCCGCTTCATCTATCGGAGAGTTTGTGCCTCCACCAAGAATGGAAGTCGCAGCTATGAACTCTAGTCCCGTAAACAATGCTGCCGAAGCACCTATAGCTCAAAATCAGCCTTCTATTTCAAGTCCTATTCCAATCGTCCCAGTAACACCTCCGCCCATACAGCCACCAGCCAATGTGATGCCCCAGGTTGCTGCAATGGGCACAATGTCTCTAGACAAAAAGCAGCCTGGAGTTCTCTCTGATGACCAATTTGATCAGCTTACTGCATCGGTAAATTCTGCAGTTGCACCTACTGCCCAAGCTCCTATTGTGAATAATTCGACAGTAACTTCAGTGCCAGATTCTTCCGGCAAACCTGGTGCCGAATTAGAAAATAAAAACATTCCCATTACAGATCCAATTGGAGCCCAGGATTTAAATAATACCCATCAGCAAGTGTCAGCAGAGCCTGTTAAATCTAAGCTCGCAATGTCTACAGATATTTACTCTAACGACAACAAAGCCCCAGCAGCTGAAACCCACGACCAAGGTAAGGGCACTGAGCCTAAAAAGAAATCAGCTGCCAAGGTCGCTAAGCCTGTTGCAATTGCAGTTAGTATTGCCGCACTTTTTGCTACAGGTGCCTATATTTGGAAGGTAAATTATCCCAGTCTTGCATTCAAAATAGCTAGTGCTAAGGCTGGAATTAGTGCCACTATGCCGGGCTATGTTCCTGCAGGCTACAATCTAGGAGGCAGGATACAGACAAATCCAGGGACTGTAAGCTATAGCCTGCTTGGTAATTCAAACGATAATCGTATTAGTGTCACTCAAACCAAAACAGACTGGGATAGCCAAGCACTCGCAGAAAATTACGTCGCCCCTAAGGCCGAAAACTATCTTGCCCTTCAGGCTCAGGGTCTTACAATCTACGTGATGGGAAAAAACGAAGCCACTTGGGTCAATAAGGGCACATGGTATAAGCTGGATGGTAAAGGCCAAGAGCTTAATCAAGATCAAATAATCAAGATAGCGACTAGCTTATGAACGACAGGGCATGGGGGGAGCTTGTCGACCTAATAGACGAACAGTATGTTATTGATAATTCCGATCGACGAGAAGAATCTTTAGAGGACGATAAGAAGCTCAAGCAAACTGTAGAATCTATTGAGTTTGAAAAGGACAATATCAAGTACAGAATAGAGCGTATTACGGGTCCGCGAATCATTGATAAAAAAACTTTTTACTCTGGCCATGGTTCAGCCAATAGAATCCAATATGTTTATGACCCAGATGAGACTAGCTCAAGAGTTGTTTTTTACAAACAGCTTGCTGACGGTCATTATAATGAGATATCTCCAGAAGACCTGATGTCGGGTACCTAATCTGGTATAATATCAGATATGGAAAATCCAGTAAGAGTTAGATTTGCCCCAAGCCCAACCGGCTTTTTACATATTGGCGGTATTCGCACCGCACTTTTTAATTATCTTTTTGCTAAGGCTAACGGTGGGAAGTTTATTTTGCGCCTTGAAGACACCGACCGCGAACGGTTCGTCGAAGAGGGTGTTGAGCAGATTATCAAATCACTCGACTGGCTGGGATTGCACCCAGATGAAGGCGTTTGGTATGAGGAAAAACCAGGCGAGCATGGGCCTTACGTTCAATCAAAACGGCTTAATCATTACGAGGAATACGCTAAATATCTGGTTGATGAGGGATTGGCTTATTATTCGCAGGCCACGCCTGAGCAAATCGAATCTTTAAAAGCCGAAGCTATTAAAGAAAAGCGCCCGTTTGTATACAAACACACAATGGAGCCCGAAGCCGGACCAGTATCGACCGGGGGGCTTCCAATTAGATTAAAAGTCCCCGAAGGTAAAATAAATTGGAAAGACGAAGTTCGTGGAGAGTTCGAAACTAACAATGAAATAATTGATGATTTTATTATCATAAAGGCCGACGGCTATCCGACATACAACTTTGCCAATGTAATCGATGATCATCTTATGAAAATAACTCATGTTATAAGAGGCGACGAGTTTATTAGTAGCACCGCAAAGCACGCACTTTTGTATGATCTTTTAGGATTCGATAGACCAGCTTTTGTGCATTTGGCGCCAATACTTGGTCCCGATGGTAAAAAGAAGCTCAGTAAGCGAGATGGTGACGTTAACGTATTAGAGTACAAAGCAAAAGGGTATCTGCCGGAGGCTATACTGAACTTTTTAGCTTTACTAGGATGGAATGATGGATCCACCCAAGAAATATTTACCCCTGAAGAATTAACAGAAAAATTCTCTATCGATAGAATACAAAAAAGCCCTGCAGTGTTTGATATTAACCGACTAGACTGGATGAATGGCGAATACTTGCGTAATAACCTCAGCGACGAAGAACTTTTTGAATATATCAAACCATTTGTGCCAGAGTCTTGGCTTAGTGATATGCATTATTTTAAGTCTGTACTGGAACTTGATAAAGAACGCATCAAACGCTTTGACGAAGCAAGATATATTATGGAGATATTTTTTGAAACTCCGCAAGTATCTAAAGATTTACTATGCAAAAAGGATGACATCGAAACTATAAGAGGGTGGATTGGTAAAGCTGTAGATTCTATTGAAAACATAGACTTTAGTCATGATGAAGTCGAAAGAGCATTGCGTGAACTTACCGAAGAGCTTGGTGTCCAAACGGGTAGACTATTTTATGTGCTACGAGTCGGCCTTACTGGCAGAACAGAAGCCCCGGGGCTATTTGATATTTTCGTAACTTTAGGTAAAGATGAGTCAATAAAACGGCTAAAAAGCATTTAGCGATGAAATATATATTATTTTCACATGGCTTTGGTGTGCGCAAAGACAGCAAGGGCATGTTTACAGATATTGCAAAGGCCTTTCCGGCCTATAAGCCTGTGATGTTCGACTACAATAATTATGACAGCAAAACCAATACAATCACGGTTCTTAGCTACAAAAAGCAAGCTAAAATAATTAAATCTCATATATCTAGAATTGATAAAAAAGATCGTAATGCTGAAATCATTATCATTGCTCATTCTCAGGGGGCAATTGTGGCTGGGCTTTGCAATAAAAAAACTTTCAAGGCTGTACTGCTGGCGCCACCTACCACCGTATCTGCTCGTCGCTCAAAACTAAGGCCAAATCGAAAAGTTTTAAAGAATGGCTCTGTAATGATATTTAAAAAAGATGGCAGTAAAATTCTATTAACAACTGCCTTTATGCTTGGTTTAAGATTTACTAACCCCCTAAGAATATATGAAAGGCTAGCCCTGCGTGAACGAACGATAATTATTGCGGCTAAACAAGACGAAATGGTAAATAATTTAAATCTGCACAAAGTCCGTAGTGCTGAATTATATGAGATCGATGGCGATCATAACTTCACCGGCAAATATAGAAAAGGCCTCATAGAGACCCTTTCTAAAATTTTAACCTAATATTTCTTTTCTAATCCCAGTCCAGAGTTCCGCCGGTTTGGTATTCGATAACGCGAGTTTCGAAGAAGTTCTTTTCTTTAGAAAGGTCGGCTGCTTCGCTCATCCATGGGAATGGGTTTTTGGTGTGGAATTGTTTTGGTAAGCCTACTGAAGCTAGGCGACGGTCGGCAACGTGCTCAATATATTGCTTGAAACCGTCGGCATTCATTCCGAAGATTCCATTCGGGAATACATCCTGTGCATAGCTATATTCTAACTTGGCAGCCTCTTTAACTAGATCGATGATTCGCTGTTGGAATTCGTCGGTCCAAAGCTCTGGTTGTTCTTCCTTAATGGCGTTGATCATATTTATACCGAAGTTTAGGTGTTGAGATTCGTCGCGCATAATGTATTGGATTTGCTCAGCACTGCCTACAAGCTTGTTTTGGCGTTGGAATCCGAAGATAACAGCAAAGCTTGAGTAGAAGAATATACCCTCTAATATAAGCGAGAAAACGCAGAGGTTTTCTAAAAACTTCTGATCATTTTCGAAAGTTCCTGTGTGGAAATTATCATCAAATATGCCCTCGTTAAAAGTAAGTATGAACTTGGCCTTGCTGTAGTGGGATGCATTTTCTCGGTACATATTGAATATGCTTCCGCCGTCTAAGCCTAAGCTTTCTACGATGTACTGATAGGCATGGGTATGGATTGCCTCTTCATAAGATTGGCGCAATAAGTACATGCGACACTCTGGACTTGAAATATGCTTATAGAATGCCAGAACTAAGTTATTTGCAGCGATTGAATCGGCCGTAGTAAAGAATCCGAGTGCTGTTTGGAATGCTTGGCGTTCATCATCACTTAGTTTATCTGATTTCCACAGCTCAATATCGTCTTGCATGGCGATTTCGGTCGGCAGCCAGTGGTTGGCATTACCGGCTAAATACGCATCCCATGCAAAGTTATGTTTCATTGGGTGTAATTGAATTACATCGGCATCTTCGCCATTAATTACTCTTCTTTTGTTGATGTCTGGTCGGACATCGGTCATCTTAAGTGACATAGTTTACCCTCCATTATTTTATTTTTACTCTGCTGTAGCTGCTGATTCGCGCTTGTGGGTGGCGCCGAATTCTGCAGTGTCTACGGTTGATTTTTCGACTTGTGATATGGCCAAACTTCTTAGGTAGTAAGTAGTCTTTAAGCCCTGTTCCCAGGCAGCCATATAGATATCGCTCAATTGCTTGCCGCTAACTCCATGCACAAAGATATTAAAGCTTTGGCTTTGGTCAATCCATTTGCCACGGTGGGCAGTGATCTTAACGAGCGCTAGAGGATTGATTTCGAACACTTCTTTGTATTTATTTCGAAGCTTTTCTGGAATTTCGGTAATCTTTTGAATCGATCCGTCGTGGAATTTAATTTTTTTGACCATTACTTCATTCCACATGTTTAGCTTTTTGAGATCTTCGATTAGATATGAGTTGATTACCGTAAAGTCACCGCTCATATTGGACTTAACATATAGATTTTTGTAAATTGGCTCGATGCATGGGTAGCAGCCAGCAATGTTTGAAATCGAGGCGGTCGGTGCAATGGCCATGGTGTTGGAGTTGCGCATACCATGCTTTTTGACATGGGATTTGGCGTATTTCCAATCAAGCTTACCGCCGCGCTTAACATCAATTTTGCGTCCACGTTCTTTTTCTAGCAGATCGACAGTGTCGGCTGGGAAGATTCCGCGCTCCCACTTAGAACCCTTAAAGCTCTTATATGCACCACGCTCTTTGGCAAGCTTACTTGAACCCATGATGGCGTGGTAGCTAATAAGTTCCATCGATTCGTCGGCAAATTCTACAGCTTTGGCTGAGTCGAAGTTAATATCTAACATATAAAGCGCGTCCTGGAAGCCCATAATTCCCAATCCAACCGGTCTATGCTTGAGGTTCGAATTTTCACATTCCTTAGTGGTGTAGTAGCAAATGTCTACAACATTATCAAGCATCCGCATAGCGAGTTCGGTAGTGTTTTCGATCAGCTCTTTATCAAGTTTGCCGGCTTTGATATGTTTAGCCATGTTGATCGAACCTAAGTTACAAACGGCCGTTTCTTCAGCGCTGTTATTAAGCGTAATTTCAGTACATAGATTGGAATTATGGATTACACCCTGATGGTCTTGAGGACTTCTAACGTTACAAGCATCTTTGAAGGTAATCCATGGGTGGCCGGTTTCAAATAGCATGGTTAGCATTTTGCGCCACAGTTGGATTGCGGGAATTTTGCGAAATAGGCTGATTTTGCCTTCTTCGGCCATTTTTTCATATTCTTCATAACGCTTTTTAAATGCAGCCCCATACAGGTTGTGTAGATCTGGAGTCTCGTCTGGGCTAAATAGCGTCCATGGTTCATCATTGGCAACGCGCTCCATAAATAAATCTGGAACCCAGTTGGCGGTGTTCATGTCGTGAGTACGACGACGCTCATCACCGGTGTTTTTGCGTAGCTCTAAGAAATCTTCGATATCTAAGTGCCAGGTTTCGAGGTAGGCGCAGGTTGCACCTTTACGTTTACCTGAACGACTAATTGCAACAGTAGTATCGTTCATGATCTTTAAGAATGGAATCACACCCTGTGATGGAATATTAACAGTCTTAATTAGCGATCCGGTAGAGCGAATATTAGACCAGTCAGTAGCGATACCGCCAGAATATTTGCTCATTAGGGCGTTGTCCAGATAAACCTTAAATATATGCTTAAGATCGTCTTCGACAGTGTTTAGGAAGCAAGAGCTAAGCTGTGGCTTGCTGGTTCCTGAGTGGAAAAGGGTAGGGGTCGATGGAACATAACGAAGAGTAGATAGCACGTCGTAAAATTCCATTGCCCATTTTTCTTTATCCTTCTTTTCAGCAACTGCTAGACCCATAGCAATACGCATCCAGAAGCCTTGAGGAACCTCGAGGCGTCGGCCGCGACCCTGGGACTGTATAAAGTAGCGATCGTGAAGCATATCTAAGCCCATAAAGTCGAGCATATTGTCGCGTTCTGGCTTCATATATTCCGCAAGCTTCTTCAGGTCGAAAGCAAGTAGCCGCTTGTCTAGACGGCCGTCTTTTACGGTGTCCTTAATGAAGTTAATAAAGCTTTCCTGATAAATTTCTTCTGTGTTCTTTTTATATTCCTTACCCAGTACTTCTTTATATACTTTACGAAGCATTAAGCGAGCTGATAGTTGAGAATAGAGGGGGTCTGATTCGATTTGGGCCTTAGCGGCCATAATCATGGCGTCCTCTAGCTCGTCGTAGGTAATGCCGTCGTAAATACTGCCCTTAACTGCCTGGGCAATATCGTCTAGATCGACATCGTCGGCAATATCATCGGCAGCTTCGATGAGGTCCTTAACAAGCTTGGCGTAGCTGAAGTTTTCAAGGCTACCATCTGGCATAGTTACTTTTAAATTGCTCTGTTCGAGTTTTTCGGCTGAGCGAGCAGCTTCAGCCTCGCGCATGGCTTTGTGTGTATCGCGATAAATGATAAATGCACGAACTGTTTTGTAATGACCATCCTTCATTAACTGTTGTTCGATAAGATCTTGTAGGGTTTCAACATCGGGTGTCGATTCGCTAAAGGCCTGCTCTGCTAGCACGATTACTTCGTTAACAACAGCTACAATATCTTCTTTGGTGGCTTCACCACCCGCGCTATCACTAGCTTTTCCGATTGCCGTTTCGATTCGGCTGCGGTCAAAATCAACCATTTGGCCATTACGTTTTTTTATTTGCTCAAAACTCATCTTTACCCTCCTTTATTGGTGTTTATGTCTGTATATAGTGTTTTAAAGCTCTTATGCACCACTATATACATGCTTGTTATTTAGGTCAACGTGTTTTTTTTACCACACCCCCGAAAGTATCTACTCAAGCTCATTGGTGTTGTTTTGGGAAGATATCACATATAAAAATACCCCCTTATTACAACTATCTTCACAAAACCTGTTCGCTATTTATGATACTCGTCGTAGTGCCCAGCGTCTAGACTTGTAATGAATAAAATTATTTAAATCAAACTATTTTTTGAAAATTTTGGTAACTTTTTCGATGTCCACGTGGTACTTATCCATCCAAACAAATCCAACTACGTAGCTAAGCACTAGTGCCGCAATCGATAAAATTAGGCAGGTTTCGTTGCTTAGATTTAATATATTTATGCCAAAGTAAAAGATTGGGGTAAGTATTATGATTATGCACATCGAAAACGCATAAGATTTTAATCTTGTATCTACTTTCAGCCCCATTTCTTTATGAGGCTTTTTATTTACATAATCGCTTAGCCTTTTGACTTTGTCTCTAGCGGCCCAAGCTTCAGAACAGACATGAATAAATTCATTAATGCACAGGGCCAAGACTAGATAGTATAAATTCATTATAAAATATTATAACAATATTATAGCAATTTTAATAAACCAAAACTATTTAGATACATTTATGTTTGCTATATAATATGGAGCATAAAAGGTTTATTAAGTGCAAGAAGAAAATCAAGAAGACAAAAAAAATATAGATCTGAATGTCGGTAAAAAGCAAGAGCAAAGTGTCCAGGGAAATGAAGATAAGATTGATACAACAAGTATTTACCCTGATGCTAAGCCTGAGGCGGAGAGAAAACAGTTTAACGGTGTTTTAAACTATGAAAATCCAGCTCCTAGCAGTTTAATGGCCCTTAAACCGATTATTATCATATTTATTCTGCTGGCAATTAGTAGCTATTTATTAACTAGAATTAATACCTATCTGATCGTTTTTTATTATTTATTCCCACTTTTATTTGCTTCGTTATTCAGCTTTTTATTATTGATTAGAAAGAATTTCATAAGAATTGTTGTGATAATTGCAATGCTCCTATCAGTGGCAGCTTCTTCATACTTACTATACATGGGCATTAGCCTGCAAATAGGTCTTAATAAGAAGCAGGCCGACTTAAGCAGAAAGATAAATACTTACAATGAAGCCGCACTCAATAGTGGACTTTGGAATCAAAGAAACCAGGCTTATGAAAATCTCGACAAAGCTTCCCAAAATACCACAGACTATTTAAACGGAACTTATTTAACTAGCAATATAATTGGGTCATTTTATATTTTATACACATTATTGATATTTATTTATCTACTCAGGCCTAACGTTGCTAAATACTATAAAACCGGCAAAAAGGAGGATTGATGAAAGTTAAGAATAAAGTATTTGTAGTGACTGGTGCTGGTAGCGGCATAGGCCGTGAAATTACCAAGGCAATAATAAATAAAGGTGGTAGGGTAGCGGGCGTGGATCTGAGAAAAGACGGGCTTGAAGAGCTAAAAACCCAACTTGGTGAGCAGGGTGAAAAATTATCTATTCACGAGGCAAGCGTAGCAGACAAAAAGGCTGTCGAAGCATTGCCAAAAGAAATCATGAAGACTCAGGGGCAGGTGGATGGATTGGTAAATAACGCCGGTATTATCCAGCCATTCGTAAAAGTTAATGATCTGGACTATGAGGCAATCAATAGGGTAATGGGTGTAAACTTTTACGGGACACTATACATGATAAAGGCATTCTTGCCGGAACTTCTTAAAAGACCTGCGGCACATATCGTTAACATATCTAGTATGGGTGGCTTTTTGCCAGTTCCTGGGCAAAGTGTATATGGTGCTTCTAAAGCCGCCGTTAAGCTTTTGACCGAAGGTCTGCAATCGGAACTTATTGGCACAAGTGTAAATGCAACAGTAGTCTTCCCTGGCGCTACAAGCACTAATATAACCAAGAATTCGGGCGTTAAATCTCCTTTGAGTGAAGAGGATGCCAAAAATTCTAATATTCCAACACAATCACCAGCCGATGTTGCAAAGCTGGTAGTAAAAGCAATTGAGAAAAATATCCCCAGAGTTTACGCCGGAAAAGATTCGAAGTTTATGAATAAGCTTTATAGATTGAGTCCTAGTTATGCCACTGGCCTAATTGCGAAGCAGATGAAATCACTTTTGAAATAATATTTATACGAAAAAACCCCGCAAATAAATTGCGAGGTGGGCTATGACCCGAGGGCTTGCTTGGCGAGAGAAGTCGAACTTCTTCAGCAAACCCCCGGGTCGATCAGTGCCTGGGTCCCTGCGGAGAGGAAGGGTGTGGGCACGTCTGCCAATGCAGGGCCCAGGCTCACGCTAGTGCGTCCACTAGCGATTATATGCCGGCAAAGTCAAGCGACGATGCCGGACGAAATATTAATCGGAAGGAGAGTTAATGCCGGCAGTGCCGGTTTCACTCCGACAATTTCCGTCTCCGACTGCACTCTGCTGAGTGCCGAAGAGAGAGCTGCCGTTGGAAGGAGGAATTACCTCGATGCCGGAGCATCGTTGGTTTCCTTCCTGCCAACTTGCGTAGAGCTTGTAGTCGCTCCACTCAACGGCAATCTCCCGGATGGGGAGGTCGTTGAGCTCGGCGTAGGCTCGAAGCTCTCGCTCGGCCGTGGCACGCTCTGTTTCCAGACGCTGGCCGTTGTGGTGAGTCAGCACCAAGAACAAGCTCATTGCCGACAAAGCGAGAACAGTCAGCAGAGTAAAGAAGAACGTCTTGAGCTTCACCGTTCGAGGCGGCTTGTCGTCGAACTCTTCTTCGCTCTCGATAACTTCCGAATCAATACTTTGGGTTGCCGTCATGGCACCTCCTGGTTCGTCAGGGCATACAACACCCTGAATCAAAAGTAATTATAAACTTATATAGTATAAATGTCAATAACTAATAGGTGCTAAAATGATATTATGAAAAATACTAAAAAACATCATTTAATAGATTTATTATTTCGCTGTAAAGATGGAAAATACGTAGTTTTTCAATTTCCCAATCTGCCCTTAATGGTCGCTATTTTTGCTTATGGCCTTAGATTGATTATTCCAGCACAGCCCTATAATAATCTTTTAAATGTTTTATTTAATACGGCCTTAATTATATGGGCTATTCTTGAAGTGCTATGGGGTATTAATCTGTTTAGGCGCCTATTTGGCGCCATTATCCTTGGCTTTGTGTTATTTGGATTGATTATAGGTTAGAATTAAGCCATGAAAGAACATGTCGTATTAGTAGACGAATCTAACGCAAAGCTTGGACTTGAGGACAAATACAAGGTCCATACTGGCGAAACCCCTTTGCATAGGGGATTTTCTCTGTTTATGTTCAACAAAAAGGGTGAACTGCTTTTGCAGCAAAGATCAGATAGTAAAATTACTTGGCCAGGAATATGGAGCAATTCGGTTTGCGGACACCCTGCAGATGGCGAAACGGTGCAGCAGGCGGCCAAGCGAAGGGCACAATTTGAACTGGGAATTGAATTGGAACTATCAGACATTCATCTTATATTAGAGGACTACAGATACAGATATGAGCATAAGGGGGTTGTTGAGAATGAAATTTGCCCTGTTATGGTCGCGGTCGGTGATTTTGTCCCCAGCCCTAACCCAGAAGAGGTAAAAGATACCAGATGGGTTAGCTGGAAGGACTTTCTAAAAGAAATTAGTAAACCCAATGAGTATTCGGACTGGTGCCAGGAGGAAGCCAAGTTGCTTAATAAACATCCAGAATTCAAAAAACTCATCAATCAATAGTCATTTGCTCAGACCAAGCATAAGGTTTATGATTATTGTATGAATAATGCCATTCAAACAGTCGCATTAAGTAAAAAGTACGGTAAAAAGTGGGCTATTCGAGGTGTTGATATTGAAGTCCCTAGAGGTTCTATTTATGGTTTCCTGGGCCCCAATGGTGCCGGCAAAACCACCACTATACGCTGCTTAATGAACTTTATTAAGCCCACCAAAGGAATAATAAACGTTTTAGGAATGGATTCTCAGGATGATGCCAAAATGATTCACAAGCGCATTGGCTATTTAACTGGTGAAATGGACTACTATGAAAACTTAACAGGCCGACAATACATCAGCTATCTCGGCCATTTACAGGGGACCCTAGACAGTAAAGAAGTAAATAAGTTGGCCAAAAGGCTTAAGGCTGACTTGGGCGCAAAAATAAAGACATTAAGCAGGGGAAACAAGCAAAAGATTGGCTTAATCTCGGCCTTTCAGCACAAACCAGAGCTATTAGTGCTAGACGAGCCGACAAGCGGTTTAGATCCAATTTTGCAGCGCGAATTTGTCGACATGCTTTTTGAGCATAAAAAAGCAGGGGGCACTACATTTATTAGCTCACATTTTTTAATGGAAGTGGAACAGGTCTGCGATATAGTTTGCTTCATAAATAAGGGTCGGGTTGCAGAACAAATGACTCTAGAAAAATTGCACGAAAAATCCATACATGAATTTGATGTAGTGTTTAAAGATAAACCGGCCAATAAAGCGATGCTAGATGGAGTTAAGGGCATAAAGGAGCTAAAGATTGATGGCAACTTTATGCACTGTCACATAGCAGGCTCAGTTGATAATTTTTTAAAGGCTATTGCCAAGCAACCGGTCAGAAGCTTACGAACCAGAGAGCTTGATTTAGAAGAAATATTCTTAAAAATGTATGGCAAGGATGTGCCTAATGTTTAGAATTCCAACTCTTAAAACTATCTATGACAAGCGTTGGGTTATTCTGGCCTGGTCTTTGGGTGCGTTTGCGATGAATTTGCTTATAACTTGGATTTTCCCAGATTTTAAAAACCCCCAGCTGGTGGAGGTATTTAAAAACCTGCCAGAATCGCTACAGGCTTTTTCGGGATCATTAGATATTGGAACAATTGATAAGTACTTAGATAGCCAGGTATTTTTCAATAACGGATCGTTTATTTTTTGGATTTTAGGAATCAGCATGGGGGTAAATTTACTTGCCACAGATGAAGATAAGGGCACGCTAGAGACCACACTATCTACTAAAATATCTAGAAATAGACTTTATATAGAAAAGTTTGTAGCCATGCTTTTGATATTTTTAATTGTGAATATTGCAGGAACCTTGGCAATATGGGTTGGTCTACAAATAATTAACGAGTCGGTAAGTGTACTCAGGCTGGTGCAAGCCACACTTATGTTATTTGTGTTTACTTCATTGTTGGGAGCATTTTCTTTTTCTGTCGGGGCACTATCGGGAAGGAAAAATTTGGCTATTGGGATTCCGACTCTAACTTTAGTAATTATGTTTTTGGTATATACATTTTCTCAAACCGTGGACTGGATGAAGAATTGGGATAAATTTACCTGGAATTATTATTATGCTAATGGGCAAACAGTATTAAAGGGTATTTCTTACTGGGACTTATCAGTGTTAATTATTTCTTTTGCAGTGTTTTTTGCTATTGGAATCATACTTTTTAATAAAAGAGACCTAAGAAAATAATGGGTGATTTTTTAAAAGTATTTCCTTTTATTTTCGGCGCAGCCATTAGCCCAGTACTTCTAGTAACATTGCTTTTTATATTATCTAGGCCAACACAGCCGGTTAAAAAGGCTTTAGTTTATCTTTTGGGTGCAACAATTACAATTTCAATAATCACAGCCGTAATATTTTTTAGCACTCAAATAAGACCAACCCCTGCACCCAGAAATGATCTCATACCCCACTTAATAATTGGCTTTTTATTGCTGTTCTTGGCGCTGGATATCTTTAGGAAGGGTCCTCAGAAAAAGAAGCAGAACGCTAATAAGAAACAGGGTCTGTTGGGGTTTTTTGGTCTTGGCGTGGTTTTAATGATTACTAATTTCACAACTATTGCTATGATATTCGAGGTCGCGCTAGATCTTAGACAATTGCAAGTTGTGGGCATTCAAAAAACATTATACCTATTAGTAACAGTCATTTTTTCGATATTACCAATAGTTTTGCCGCTTTTGATTTTGGCTCTGGCGGGCAAAAATAGTGAAAGAATTCTGGACGCACTATCGGGCTTTATGCAAAAATACGCCCATATTGTAACCTCTGTCTTTTTTGCGATTCTCGGTGCTTATGTTTTGTTAAAACCTTTCTTGTAGCAGTTCAAATACTTGCGAATAGAAGTGAATATTGTGAATAGTTGCTAATCTATAAGCTAGCGTGTCGTTAATTTTGAAAAGATGCCTCAAATAGGCCTTAGTGTAGTTTATACAGGTATAGCAATCGCAGTGCTTGCTTATTGGTGTGAAATCTTTTGAATATTCCGATTTATCAATTCTTATGTATTCATAGAAGTCTTTGCTAAGATTGTCTGATGATGGCTCAGTCTTCCATGCATAGAGCCTTCCGTGGCGGGCGTCGCGGGTAGGCAAAACACAATCGAAAATATTGTAGCCCATCTCGGCGCATTCAACACAGCTTCTTGGGTCTCCCACGCCAAGAGCATAATGAAATTTAGAATTCGTAGTGCTTTGTATCGTTGCTTGCAATGCCTCAGCGTTTAGTTCGCCATCTTCGCTAATAGGCCAGCCGCCAAATCCATAGCCATCAAAGCCAATTTCAGATAGCTGTTTGCCGCAGCGTGTCCTTTGCTCGATGTAATTACCCCCCTGAACTACTGCAAATATAAGAGGTCGGTTCTCGTCATTAAGCCCGCGAGCTTTAACCTGCTTGTCGTACTCTAAGCGACAGCGCTTTGCCCAGGCGACTGTCCTGTCGACGCTTTTTATCATTTCCGCTTCGGAAATTTTTTGATCCGCACAGTCGTCGAGGCAGATAATAACATCTGCGCCTATATCGAATTGTGTTTGTATGCAGCTTTCTGGGGTTAAAATGTGCTTGTTGCCATCCAGGCTAAAGGTAACTCCATCATCAGTAATTTTGCCCAAGCCCGATTTTCTGTGAATTAAAGAATATACCTGAAAGCCTCCAGAATCAGATATCGTTAGCCCTTTCCAGTTCATAAACTTATTTATGCCGCCAGAATCCTTAACAGTCTTAACCCCTGGATTCACTAGTAAGTGGTAAGTATTTACTATTAAGCCCTTAATTCCTGCCTCGTTGATATCGGTGCTGTCTGTAGCCCTCAAAACCCCTCTGGTTGCATCGGGGCAGAATATTGGTAATTGAATATTTTTAGATCTGATATTTGCGTTCATAATTGTATTATATAGATAAAAAAGACCCTCAACTAGCGGAGGGTCTGCTTTTTGGCTTAGAAGCCATAAGCTCATAAAGGATTTTTACCAGCAATGAGGGGTCAAAAACGCCAATATCAGTAGATTCATAAAGCGAATCCATGATTTGGGCAAGCTTCCTACGCTCGTTGTCGTCTTTTACCTGCTTTCGTATTTCCCTCAAAAAGTAGACTTTGTCATACTTGAATCCAGTAATACGAAAGTTTGGCCCTCCAAGCCTACTGAGAAGCAATAGCAATTGTTGGGCTTCAAGCGGAGAAAGCTTAAGAATAGAAGGAGCTCTACTGATTAATGACTCAACCTGGTGGCTGGTATCGCCTGCACCCCAGGCCTCAATGAACTCTTCGATTGTCCATTTTCCATCTTTCATACTCTCAAATGTAACTCTTTTGGGAGATGGCTTTTCAGCCGACTTATAGCTTTTTTTGACCGATCTAGTAAAGACATGCCCCTTCAGAAACAGCCTTTCAGCCAACTTTTCGACTTCTTCTTTGACATAAAAGTTTGCACTAATAAATCCTGCATGCCTCTGAGGCGTTACGTTGTTTTCTTTCATAAAATCAGAAAATCCAGCACCGTTTTTTCTATGCAATATTTGAAGCGCCTGCTGTGTTGTTACGAGCTCGGGGTTTTGAAGTGCGGCCCACTCACGCCTGCGTTCTTCTCGGATTTTCCCGTATTCAAGGCGTTCATCTTTTGATTCTGGCATGACTCTCCTTGTGTGGGTGGGGTAGTTATTAATTTATAAAGCAATAACGCCTATTAATCAAGCTAAGTTTTGAATTTAGGGGTATAATATCGTTAGCGAGCCAAGGAGCAAAAATGTCAGAGCTCTATGAAGTTCATAAGGCAATTCGCTACATTTATCCAGAGCAAGCAGTACCTGTAAAGCAAATTGTGTCAGCCCCGACAAGAGACCCTTACAGAGTACGTCCAATTTTTGGTGCCATCGGCTTTGACTTTATCAGATTGGTTTTTTTTGAAATCGATACAGGAGAAATGCTTCGCCATATAGTGGCCGAACCAGAAACTTACTACTGGGGCGACGAAATATCCCTTGAAGAAGCATTGCTTATGAAGGGGCTAGAGGAGATCGACGAAGTGTCGAGCTGTGAGCGTTTTGTCTATACTGCCTGGGGAGCCTTTATTCCACTAAAGGACAACGAGATGGCCCTACCTTATCCTGAGCTTCCCGAACTACCAGCAAATATGAGGCTGGATTCATAGCCCCTAAACAGGGGCTTATTTTATTATTCGAAATATAAAAAATATAACTGTTCCTAGTAAAAGAGGATAGGCAATAAAAAGCCAAAAATAAGATGCTATCGAGGTTTTTTTGGTATTTTTTAAGAAATCGTACCAGCCTTTTAGTTTTAAAATTGAGGCTAAATAGTTTAATAATATTGCCGCAATAAGCAGTAAATAGCCATAAAGTAATAATTTTAGAATCAACATATTGTTTATTTTACACAATTACTGGCTAAAGAAGAAAGTGCATTAAAACTATTGATTTTTAACTAATATTATTGTATACTAATCATTACCGCAAGGAGTACCAAGAAAGGGATGTAGCATGCAAGAAAGCGAAGTCTATGAGTCTCAGATTGAAGTTTTTAAGTGTGTGAGATACATTTACCCTGAAGGGGTAATTCCAATCAGGGATTTCGCGCCTCGATTGAGCGAGAACGCTGCTGACGTCGAGCCTGTGAATGGAGCAATCGGATTTGATTTCGTCAGTCTCATTTACTTTGACTTCGAAGATCGTCGCCTGCGACACATCGTGGGCGAAGCCGAGACGTATTACTGGGGCCAGGAGCTTAGTAGGGACGAACTGGCCAATCTGCCAGATACCGATTTCGTTCTGGAGCGAATCTCTACTGAGCGATTCCTGCTAAGTTCATGGGGCGGCATTGTGCCACTCAAAGATTTTGAGCATGGAATCACCCCAAATCTTATTCAGGCTCCAAGCAGCTAACATAAAATACATTTACCCCCGCCTTATCGCGGGGGCTTACTTTTATCTAAAACACCTACTTTCAAATATGGTAAAATTTAATTGATAATAAATGTGAAAGGAAAAGATATGCATTTACAAAATCTTGAATCAAAAGCAATTGAAAACACAACCTTTAGAACGGTTTTGGCTACAGCTAAACATACCCAAGTAGTAGTAATGAGTGTAAATCCGGGAGAAGACATCGGTATGGAAATTCATCCGAATGAAGACCAGGTATTATATTTAGTTTCTGGCAGGGGGAAAGTTTTTCTAAATGGCGATGAATTTGATTTTAATTCAGGTGACGCTGTGTTGGTGCCTGCTGGCGCTAAGCATAATTTCACTACAGTCGGTGATGAACCTATGAAAATTATAACCACTTATAGTCCGCCACATCATCCCGATGGAACAGTTCACAAGACTAAGGCAGATGCTGAGGTTGCCGAAGCTGAGCATTAAAATGCGGCTAGCTTTGATCAACCTTGCTCATAGTTGATATTTTTCTCACAAACATCAACAGCCATCCAAATGTGATAATAAAGCCGATTAGCTCGAAAGCAGTCAGGCTGAAGTAGCCTACGACCGAGAAAAGAATATAACAAAATGCAATCAGGGCGAGGGTTAGGTAAGAGTTGGTGAGGAATGTTTTGTCGATTTTGGGAAATATAAATCTTAAGCTCAGAACTATTACCCCAAAAATAATCAACATCGAGTATCCTAAGAAATCATGAACTCCCGGAGCTTTATCGTAGGGAAAAATTCCAAGCCCAGCCATATCAATTCCTAAAACTATAAAAAGCAGGCTCAGTATGTTCAGATTTACGTCTTTTTTATCAAATATGAATTTGGAGCGCTTTAAGTCGTTAGTGAATTGAGTACTAAGCGCAATCACTAAAAGTCCTGCCATTATAATTGTGAGATTAAAGCTCAGAGATGATATCCCACTGCCCCAGCCTAAATATGAGAAATTGACCTGCCACCAATTTGGATTATTGTTGGTTAGCATACTAAGTATGATTCCCGAGACCATAACAATCGAAAAGAGCCTGGCAACAATAGCTGTATTCATACCCATTGCAACAGGGATAATTAAATAAATCAATACGCCCGAATATATTCCTACAAAAGCTGAAGATATAAAGGCATCAAGAGCCAAGTTCTTAAAAGAGTTGTTCAGCAGCGATATTAAAAGAAAGCTCACCATTGCGACGGTGATTGTCAGGGCAATTGTAAGCACGAAACAATTATAAATCAGAACTCCTAGGCGCAGATTTATTTTCCTTTGTCTCAGACCTTTTAAATAAAATGGTGTGAAAGTAAAAACGCAAATTACAGCCGCCGAGATAAGCATCATAAGGCCAATAGATATATCGCCAGATAGTGTGATCGCTGGCTTACTTCGGAAAACTACGTAGCTAATTATTGTGAAGACCAAGATGCTTGGTATTAGTAAAAGTTCAGCCGGGTTATTGACTGATGAAGCATACTTTTTAATAGCACGAAGCATATTATTTCCTTCTTTTGTTTTTTTGTTTTTCAATTCTTCTTTGAGCTGCAGTTCTGACAATTATATTAAGTGATGCAGCAATAATTCCAACCCCAATTAGAACGTAAAAAATAGTGAATATTTTTGTAATATCGTTTGTGGGGTGGATATCTCCATATCCCACGGTAGTTATCGTGATGACCGAAAAATAAACCGCATCAAGCCATTTTAGGGGCATAAAGTAATGATAAAAAACCGTACCAGTAGCTATTACAGAAACAGCAGTAAGAACTACCCACTTGAATTTGAGTGCTTCTGATTCGGATTTTGTAGTCTTTTTGTTCATTTATTGTAATTTATACAGTATTTTGGGGCTTTAATCTAGCTTATAGTACTTATGTAATATATTATACCATTATGGAATATGGTTCTTGGTACTCAAGACAAAAAAAGCCCTCTTGGGCACCTCCTGAAATTGCCTTTGGCCAAATATGGAGCTTTTTGTATCCAATAATTTTTGCCGTTAATATTTATGTTTTCTATCTTTTAAGCAAGGGGCAAATATCCTGGCGAGTAGCATTGCCATTTTGGCTTAATTTATTTTTCAATTTTGCATTTTCACCACTACAGTTTGGTCTTAGATCTCAAATATTATCTTCAATAGATATAGTGTTGGTACTTGTAACGACAGTATGGTGCATTATAGCTATCTGGCCCTATAGTAAGCTTGCATCCATAGCCTTCACGCCTTATTTGATTTGGGTATCTATAGCAACCGTTTTGCAGATTTCTATTACAGTTCTCAATAGATAGTTTAAAGGGCTTATGCTAAAATTAATTTATAAATAAATGGAGATTTATGAAGGCTAAAACAATTCAAGGCAAAAAATTACAAAAGTTTAATTTAATTATGGGTTTAATCCATCTGGCACAGGCCGGGATACTTTTTGCTATTCTCAATTATTCATTTAAAATACCTATCTTAACCAGATTTTTTGATACAACTCCGGGCGGTGGATTTACAGTCATCACAGAAAGGCTTTGGGAAGTTCCGATTGCAGTAATTGCCCCAATATTCCTACTCATTGCCGCCTTTTTCCATCTATTGATTGCCTCGCCATTATATATTCGCCGCTACGAGCAAAATATTAAAAATGGCATCAACCCAATTCGTTGGTGGGAGTATTCTATTAGCTCTTCTTTGATGCTTGTAGGGTTAATGATGATGGCTGGGCTTACCGAACTTCCTAGTGTAGTTTTTGTTTTTGTACTTAACTGGATAATGAATATGATGGGTCTAATGATGGAGCGCTACAACCAGCTAACAGATAAGACCAAATGGTTTCCGTACAATATTGGAGTAGTTGCTGGGCTTACCCCGTGGGTAATCGGCTTTATATATTTCTGGGTCAACACCAATAATATCTCTGATTCCATACCGTCTTGGGCAAAAATTGGCTTTATTATTACTTTTGTCTTTTTCAACACCTTCGCAATCAATATGCTACTTCAATACAAAAAAGTCGGAAAGTGGAAGAACTACGTTTATGGAGAAAAGGGCTATATCTGGCTGAGTTTAATAGCTAAATCAGTGCTTGCATGGATAATTGTCCTGGGCACATTAAATCAGTAGGGCTTATCATATGAACACCACAGCAAATTTAGCTCAAGCAATCTTCATAGCAGGCAACATGGTGTGTTTTGCATTTCTAGGTTATTGGTTTATCAAGCTTAAAAAACCGACCTTCAAGCTTTTTGGTATATCTATGGCGCTTTTGGCAGTCGTCGAGCTGTGTGTGCTTGGTGTAAATATGTTATGGAATTTACCAATTTTGGATTTTAAGTCTTTGCAATACTTAGTATACCTCTACGCTATTTTGATGTTATTTGCGACCTCCTCGTCAGCTCTACGTAGCAAAACTAGCTATTATATAAATATTTTTCTGGCGTTTGCGGCCATACTTGTGACCGGTCTATTCTTTTTTGAAAGGACCCTAAACAACGCTACAGCTTACACGATAAACTACTATCTATCTTTTGATAATGCTGCCACGCTTAATATTTTTAGCCTTACTGTGGCTCTATCTCTTGGAATGGCGGCCCTTGTGATTGGTCAAAATATCAAAAATAAAACCTCAAAGCTTATATTTGAGTCCAGCTTTTTAGTAATAACAATTTCATTGGTTCTTAATCTCATAATATACAATGATACGGCTCGTCTCATAGCAAGTATTGTGCAGTTATTGGCCCTACTGGGCATTTGTTTGTATATCTACAAAAACCCCAAAGTATTTAAATCATCCAGCTAGCAAATATTGACATAGTTAAGCTTTAAAAGTACTATATAGCGGCCCTACAAGCCAAGGAGGACTGTTGAGAGCAGCAAAACTCAAGCTTGTAACGTACCAAAAAGAGGAGCAAATCCTAGCTGAAAAATATTTGCTAGAAACCTGCAACACTCTTACCGATACATACAATACAAAGTTTACAATTCAAGACCTTTTAAACATCGCAAGCTCTACCAATGAAATTGCTGCTAGAAGAGTATTCAATTCGGTACTTATTAAGCACGATGTGTATGTAGACAGCAACGAGATGAATAGCCAGATTGCAGACATTGTTTCTGCTTATAATAATTACGCCACGTTGATCGGATTTGGCAACTGCGTGGGTGACGAAATCGCCCAAATTGCTCATTCCAAGGTCGCAAAAGTTAGCGACGTTTGGCCCAAGGATGTCCAGGGTCAATATCAGTCAACTTCTGATGTATATATGACATCCAATACGGATTTCAGGCAGAATGTCAGAGACAGGGCAAGCAGAAAACTCAATTATCTTACTAACTTGGGTGTTATGCTTACCCTTACTCCACAAGAAATTGAACTTTCTAATGTGACAGTAACTTCTGTAGAAGTCCTTTGTTCGGTAATCGATCAGTTCAATCCTAGCCTGATTATTAACTGATGCTAATGACTCAATCGCCCCGCCACACTGGTGGGGTTTTTACTACCATAAATAATACATTTGAGTTATGCTTATTTATGATGAAAAATTTACCAGGCAGCTATGATAGAGAAATTAATAAAGGCCACAGGCACCTATGGATACTTGCTGTTGTTTTTGCGATTGCCGTAGCTTCTGCAATTGCATTGTATTTTATTATCAGGTCCGACAATAAAACCGGCCCGACAGGTCAAAAGCTAAATAACAGTATTAGTTCTTATGAAAACAAATATGTGGGCAGGAGTATCAAAATAGACACCACCAACATTAAGGCCCCCTGGGTGTTGCAAAATGGCAGTGAATCTAGCTTCATACTCAACAACTCAACTTGCAAGGCAAGTATTAGCAGCTCAAATGATGTCCCTGCACTCCTAAATGCAGGCCAAACCCTTAATAGTGCGGTGAATAATAAGCTTGAAGAACTTAAAAACAGCTCAAAAGATCAATCTCTAATAATAGGCGAGACCACAAGCACAAAAATTGATTCAAACAAAGGTAACATTGAGTTTATGATTAAAGACTCTGAGTATAAAGCAAAGGATGACATCACACATCAAGCCAATGTATATGGCCAATGGCTAGGAGAGTATCAACTTTTTGTAGTCGTAGATTGCAATAAAACAGATTATCTTGAGTCAAAACAAGAAATAGGTGATTTTATAAATAATCTCTCGTTAAGAATTAATTAAGATTACCAAGCAAATAAGTATTTAGAATTGAATCAGCTTTTGATGAGTGCCTGCCTTCTCCGCCTTTATTATTATAAGCGGATGTGGCATCTTCTCCGCAGTAGTTAAGTATGAGATCGGCCCCGCCGGGGTGTTCATCTAGATAGCTTGTTACATCATACACATTTCCTCGGATTGCTACCCAACAATCATTGGACTTGTTATGCTTGGAAAGTTCTGACAGATTGATGCTTTTAGCTTCTTGCTGTATAGCTTCCTCGGTGTTTTCATTTGTGGTGGGCACATCTTGCACTTTATTTTCAACATCAGATTCTTTTTTCTGAGCATCTATGAAGCCCCATACTAACATTCCAGACATCAGTACTGCTACAATTACGAATACTATTGCTACGGCTTTCTTCATGACAAATTAAACTCCTCAGTGTTAATATTTTTGCTCTTTACACCCTTCAGCCTGAGCTGGTACTTAAGAGACTTCATCATTGGTGCAGGACCACAGATCATGAAGTTTGCGCCATCTAAATCCTTACTTTTATCAAATATAACATCTACGGTTAGCAGACCATCTTTATCTTCATAAAAAGGAATCAGATTAAGGTTTGTTTTTTGCTTGGCAATAGATTGTAGCTGTTCTAAATAGAAGGCATCTTGTTTTGTTTTAACTGCATAATATAAATCTATTTTCTGCGATTCGTCGGCCGATTTAGCCATAGACATAAAGGGCGTCACGCCAATTCCACCAGCTATCCAGATTTGTCTGGGGTTTTTTACTACTTTGTTTGAGAAGGTACCATATGGGCCATCAATTTTAAAAATTGAGCCAGCCTTCACCTCTTCTAGTGCACTGGTAAAGTCGCCTAGAGCCTTAATACCAAACCTTAACTTACTTTCGGTGGGCGATGAGCTCATTGAAAAGGGGTGTGATTCTCCCAATAGACCCTTGGTGTCTTGCTTGATAAAGGCGTACTGTCCAGGAACAAAATTCATCTTCTCATCAATGGGACTTAGTACTATCTCGTAAATACTGCCAGATTTGCTAATTTCATCAAGCTTATAGTTATAAAACTTAGCAAAATTGCCATGAAATATTGACCGATATACATAAACAACCAGCGCCATACCAATAAGCAAGGCAAAGTAAATTTGTAAGCTAATAATTCCGTTTCCGGATAGGCCCAAATCACTTCCACCAACAAAAACAGCATGAATTGCACCTACAAAAAGCAAAAGCCCCAATACTCTCTGGGCAAGGATAAATTTCTTATATTCAACTTTTAAATAGAGTGTCACAAATATCGCAACAACCATTCCAAACAACGCAATGCTTCCCAGTGCTCTGAAAGGCGAGAGGATATTTGGCTTCAAAAACTCAAATGCTGAATTGGGCGATATTAAAAAGTAACGAATTGTCAGAAACAGCGGATGCAGCAGAAGTAGAATAAACGCCAGTGAACCAATATTGTGGTGAGCCCTGTAGGTGTTATCAAGCCCGTGAAACATTCGATTGTATATTTTGAACCTGGCACTGAGTATTACCGCCCAGGCAAAAAGCGCCATTCCGGCAAGGCCTGCTAGCTTACCCAGACTCTGAAATATATTTTGGGCGCCATCCCAATCTAGCGGCATCGCTATTAGCCACAAAAGCACTGGGGTTATAGCAATAAGTATAGTTAAAGCACCCCCAAAGTTGAAATATTTTCTGCGACTGTTCATAAAATTTATTATATCAAATAAAAAACACCAAAGTCATAACCTTGATGTTATTTATAGCTGCTCCCATGGCCACATGAAGTTGGGGCTTAAGATTTCTTCTTTGCACTTTTCGATTTCTGAATCCTTAACAATATAAAGCTCTACTGTGGTTGGAAAAAGCAATTTATTGTTTAGCAAAAATCGATCGTAGCATTCTTTGTAGTCTGCTTTGGAATTAACCTCCTGGGTGAGCGGCACAAAGGAATGTATATCCATTTCAAAAACCATGTCAGCAATCAGGGAATAACCTTTAGGTATTTTTGGCTTCTTTTTGGGTGGGTCGCCCAAATAAATACCCAAGGTTCTCACGAAGCTCTGTTCAAAAAAGGTTCTTCCATCGATTATCGTTTTGGTGTACACGACTCTCCTTAGGGATGAGGCTTGATATTATGCTATTAAATTGCCTATAAGTCAATTAATTTATTTTGCTATAATATTAAAAAAGGAGGACAAATGAACGATAACCTAAAATATTTAAGAAACAAGAACAAACAAGAGGGCGACGCGCAAGAAGCAGAAGCAAATGTCCAAAAGATGGAAGCCGATAACGCAAAGGAATCTGAGATTGCCGAAACTCAAAAGCCAGAAGAAGATAACGCCTAGCAGTAATTGAAGATTAGCCCAAAAAGGCGTATCCTAGCGGTGTGACCGCACCTACGCAACTTCCGACCGTACGCTTTAGCACCTCTTGGGAGCTTTACGAAAAAGTCATTCGAAATATTTATAGGTATCCAGACGACTCTGTAAATACCGATAAGGAAGATTTTAACGCCAGAAGAATGATCTCGGACTGGAACGGTTACGAGGACGCAGTTCTTTCAGGCGTATGTTCTATCACTGGGCTTGAATACCGCAAAAATATCATTGATATCTGCATTGCACCAAAGATTCTTAGCGTCTCTAAACCCATCATTATTGGGGTAGATGGTTACGATAAACGCTTTGTCGATGAAGTTATGTATCAATTGGTTGTTCAGCTTTTGATAGATAATGCCAGTATTCCTTTGGTATATGATGTAGTTGAGGACTGGATAGAGATATTTAATGATACGCTTTTTGAAGATGAGGCATATTTTGTTCCTGCCTTCGCTTTGCAAAAAGCAATCTGTTTGGATGTGCTCGACGAGCCTGACAGACTACAAAGGATTGTTGAGCGCTGTGATGGGCTTTTCAGGGGTGATGAAAAGGTCGCCTGGGAGTTTGTTAACACCCACGACTATAAAGAAATAATTAATACTCTTCGAAGGCTTTATAGTGCCATTGAACAAGAGTATGATTTCTAGCCGGCAAATGCTGGCTATTTTTATTGTGCTATACTTTATATAGTATGAAAGCACGAAAAATAGCTAGGATAATCAAGGGTAGAGAAGGTTCGGACGGCGCTGGCGTAAAGCTGATAAGGCTTTTTTCGCATGCAGAGGCCAAAGACTTGGATCCTTTTTTAATGATGGATGCATTCGATAGTGTTGACCCTGAGGACTACAAGAAGGGTTTTCCGTGGCATCCGCACCGAGGCATAGAGACCATAACATACTTAATAGAAGGCAATATTGAGCACCAAGATAGCCTTGGCAATACTGGCGTATTAAATAGTGGCGATGGCCAGTGGATGACTGCTGGTTCTGGCATAATTCACAACGAAATGCCAAAGGCTTCATGGCGTATGCGTGGATTCCAGCTGTGGTTGAACCTTCCTAAGAAAGATAAAATGACCCAGCCTTCATACGGCGATATAAAATCTCATGAAATACCAGAGATTCCAGTCGGTAAAAACAAGGTTCGAATAGTGGCCGGATTATTTGACGGCATAAAGGGGGCTTTTACGGGTAAATATGTAGAGCTACAATTTTTAGATATTGATCTAATAAAAAATGACGAGATTGTAATAAAAACAGAACCAAACAACACAGTTTTTGCTTACGTGCTAGAGGGAGATGTAAAATTTTCCAAATCAAAACATGCTATAGCACAAAAGAATGTTGTGCTTTTTGATTCTGGAAATACCCTTACTGCCGAGGCCACATCGGATCACGCACGAATACTCATTTTTAATGCACCTCCGCTCAATGAGCCCGTTGCTTGGGCGGGTCCGATCGTAATGAATACTGAGGATGAGCTAAGACTGGCTTTTGCTCAGCTGCAAAGAGGTACTTTTGTTCAGCCCAACTCACAATAAATTTCAAAAGGGTATATAATTAATTTAATACTATGAAAAGTGAAGTAGAAATACTGCGCTCTGAGATTGCTAGGCTTAAAAAGCTTGTCTATAAAGACCATCTCACAAAACTTTTAAACCGACGCGGGTTCGAAGATTCTATTAATGTGTATATCGACGAAATAAAAAATAGCAAGTCCCAAAACCCCAGAAGGGGTTTTATAGTTAATAGCCTGAGTTTGGCAATAATTGATATTGATAACTTTAAAAATCTCAACGACAAACACGGCCATCCTGTGGGAGATGAGGTACTAAAGCATTTATCAAAGATGTCCATAAAAAATACCCGCCGATCAGACGTCGTTGGTAGGTGGGGTGGAGAAGAAATAGTTATCGCACTTGTGGGCTCAGAGCTAGAACCTGCAGTTGAACTTATAGAAAATTTACAAAAGCAAATTAAAGATTCAAATTTCAAGCCCAATTATACATTCAGTGCTGGTGTGGCATCTATAGATAAAAAAATAAATTCATTCAAAAAGCTTTATGATTGCGCCGACAGAGCACTTTATGAAGCAAAAAGGTCTGGTAAAAATAAGGTTTTGCCCTGTAAAATATAAGCATAAGTAGGAGGAAGTATGTGTACTGTAGCAACCTGGAAAGACAATGGGGTGGCAATCGTTACTGCCCGAAATATGGATTGGCACGAATCGATGCACGCCAAACTTTGGTATTTGCCTGCCGGCGAGGATAGAATGGGCCTTGAAGGCGAACCCAACTCGCTTAACTGGACAAGCAAATATTCTAGTCTCGTCGTTGCGTGCTATGATGCTGCTCCAGCTGACGGAATGAATGAAAAGGGGCTTAGCATGCACATGCTCTGGCTAGCAGAGAGCACATATCCAGCCAATGATCATTCTACAAACTCTATGAGTATTTCATACTGGGGACAATTCTATCTGGACAGCTTTGCAACCGTAAAAGAAGCAGTTGATTACACCAAGGCAAATCCATTCAATGTATTAAGTGCCAACATTCCAGGCACCGACCAAAAAGTAACTACTCATCTTGAAATAAATGATGCCAGTGGAGATAGCGCAGTATTTGAATATGTAGACGGCAAAATAAACATTCACCATAGCTCAGAATATTGCGTTATGACCAACTCACCAACCTTCGATAAGCAACTAGAAAACATCAAGCAGTACGACGGGTTTGGTGGCACTAAGCTATTGCCTGGTAGTACAGAAGCAGACGACAGATTCGTCCGAACCGAGTACTATCTTAAGCGTCTGCAAAAACCAAAAGATTTACGAGGAGCATTGGCTGGAGTTATTTCCGTTCTCCGCTCAGCAGCCCAGCCCTATAGTACGCCAGATCCAAAGCGGCCGAATATCTCACCAACCCTGTGGCGCACAGCCATGGACCACAACAATTTGGCCTACTATTTTGAATTGAGCGATAGTCCGTTTTTGGTTTGGACTAGCTTTCAGAACTTATCTCAATTCAACACTCCAATGATGTGTGATGTCGAAAACGAAAAAGATCTGCATGGAGATATATCAGAAAAATTTAAAGCGAGCGAATTATTTAAATTCGCACCAGCAGTATAGGAATAATCATGAAAACTTCAGAAAAATTAATTCAATCAGAACGATATTCCAAAAATAGAGTAGAAAATTTAAGTGATGGCGTATTTGGCTTTGCAATGACGCTATTGGTACTTAATATCGCAATCCCTAATAGCAGTATTATTACTAGCAATAATGAATTGTGGCAGGCTATTTCTGGCCAGGGCCGCGCATTTTTGAGCTTTACAATTGCGTTTTTCATACTGGCCTCAATGTGGAGTCTACACGTTAGACAGTTTGAAAATTTACAGAAGGTCGATAGGCGCTTTGTTTTTATAAATTCAATCCGGCTTTTTATAGCGATCTTGATAGCTTTCAGTACTGGTATTGCCAGCAGCTACGAAAATCTTGAATTAGCCAGAATGATATTGCCAATCAACTTATTACTATTAGCTATCATCGGTTCAATACAGTGGCATTATGCAGTTTATTCTAAACCTCCGCTTCTTACTGGAATTACCGAAGAAGAAAAGCGAATGCACAAAATAAGAGCGCTAATATTTATTTTGTTTTCAAGTATTACTGTAATTGGATCTTATTTTATTGGAGAATTGGCTTTTATTATATTTGCATTTATGCCGATTGCCATAAGAATTACCAGGATAAGGAATGACCAGTAATGTTAAAATGTTTGTGCTTATAGCATTGAGTGATACTATATAAAAGATGACTGATCTTTATCCAAGAAACCCATCTAATCCACTCAACCCCGAAGTTAAAAGACCTGAAGGGCGCTTTGAAGTAGGTTCAGAGACGATTGCTAAGAATAATCCCAACGAAGACACTACTCTTGTTGATGAGTCTTTAGATTTGTATGCGATATTTGATGGTGCGGGTGGTCACGAAGGTGGAGTTGATGCATCAAAAAAGTCTGCAAGAGAAATTAGAAAAGCATATCAAATAGATAAAAATGCAGATATGGCTATTTCTTTGGCTGAAGCATCTAAATCAATAGAGCGTGGACACGCCACAGCTGCAGTGGTTAAGGTAGTTGAAGGATCTCAGACATCTGAATCATGCAAAATACAATTCGCAACCGTTGGCGATAGTAGGGTTTATATAATAAACAAAGACGGCTCCTTGAGGGGAGTAACAACTGATAATATATCTACCTACTCTAGCCAGGAAGACCGCACAGCTGCTCACCTGAAACAGGCTAGATTCTCTAACTTCAAAGACTATGATGATATGACAGAGGATGAATGGATACAATTTAACCGAAGGAACATCATATATGCATCTATGGGTGGGGATGATCCTAATGCGGTAGTATACGAGGAAATAATCCATGACGGAGACTTAGTCTTGATAACATCAGATGGTGTTCATGATAATCTCACGGATGCCGAGATTCTTGAATTGGTAAACTCTGGCTTATCTGCCCAAGAAATTGCTAGCTCAATTGCTCAAAAGTCAAAGTCTCGATCAAAAGAAGGGCATATCAGATCTAAGCCCGATGACACTTCTGTACTGGCCTTGCGGTATAAAGGGGGCTCTGACTCAAATATCGAAGCTCCACTGGAAGTTCTGGATGAATCTGAAAATGAGATATCCAAGCAAACATCTCTTAAGAGGGGTGAGTCTATTGAGTTCCCTCTGCTGGGCGAAAAATTTCCTATGGAATTATATCTTGGAGCATTCAAATTAAATCTAAGTTTGAGAGAAAATTCAGATAAAAAAAGTGTACTGGTTTCTGTGCCCGAAAAATCTGCTGGCGAATACCTATCGGGCATGTATCTTTTTGAAATACCTATTTCAGAAGAGCCAACTGAGGTAGTAATCGGTAGGAATGAAGAAACAGAGAATCTTCTTAAAGTAAATCTGCCGGATACGGTTTCGAGAGAACACATAATTATCTCCTTAAGTGAAGACGGCCTGAAAATAACCGACACCAGCACCAACGGCACAGAAATTGTTACTAAGTAATATAGCATTCTGTGTTTAAATTCCACTTATGTTAAAATGAATATATGGATAACAATTCGCCTGAGCAACCTCAAAATAATAGCAGCCCTGAACAACCAAATACTAATTTGCCAAATAACGACGCCGGCAATCCGATTAAACCAGCTCCAGTAAGACTTGCTGGACAGGAAGACTCTACTTTTGGTCAGCCTTCGATGTCAGCGCAAACTGCACAGCCCAGGGTAGCGCCAATGAATCCTTCAATGATGCAAGCCACGCCTCCAGCACGACCTAGGGGTAGAATGATAATTATTGTTGTAGGAATTTTGGCACTCCTTTCAGGCATAGTAGCTTTGATATTCTATTTTTCTTATTGGATAAACCCTAGTGTTGTGTTTTCAAGATTTCAAAGAAACGCTAATAATGTTCTATTACAGGCGATTACTAATCAGTCAAAATTAATAAGCAATGTTAAGTATAGCCTAACAGCCGAGTCTACAGACTCTGATTTAAGAGCAGGCATTACATCAAGCGGTAAAGCATTGGAATCAAGTTCGGAGAGTATTAGTACTTTAACCTACAAAAATAGCACTCTCGGCTTAGAATTCAAACAGCCACCACCCAATAATGGCCAAAGCATACTATATTTTAAATACCAAAATCTTAATAAGTTTCTAGTCGATACTATCGGCACAAAGCAGGTTAAGAATCTTGGATTACAGACTGCTGGAATCCAAAAATACGATAATAAATGGATATCTTTAGATACGAGCTCCTTATTGGCATCTCCCAGTAGTAGCGAGCCTACAAATACAACAGACGCAACGTTGTCTCAATCGGACTACGACTCGTTAAATAAGGCGTTTGCGCCCATCATTGCAACCGCCATCTCAGGAACAGATAAAAAGAAAGCGATATTTAGCTACGATAAGCCTAAGTCAGAAAGAGTCAACGGTATAGACACCTACGCCTATAGCATGAAATACAATCAAGAAGCATATAATACTATGATTAGTGACCTCTCTTCTGCAGTCGATTCTACATCATTATCCGATAGAAAAAAAACCGATATCAAAACTGCCTTAGAGGGCTTCGTGCAGCAATCTGATGCAAATAACAGCGGAGGCAATGAAACAGAACTACGCGATACGCCTCTCGAACTTAACGAAGATCAAAATGACATAACCCAAAGTATTAGCAACTCCCTATCGGAAAATAAAACCTCTACAACTTTTACAATTTGGCTCGAAAAGAATACATCACTTCCTGTTCAGATATCAATCGTTACTGATATTACCAATGCTGGCAGCTTAACAAACCAAACTACTTTCAAAACAAATGTCAAAACATTCAGTAGCTCATCATTTACAGGGGAAATATCTTTAGTGTCAATTGATAAGAAGAATAATTTTAACTTAGTAGATTCTAAGATTGGGTACACAATAAATCCAAACAGTAGCAAAATTGAGCTATCCGGAACGACAATATACAAAGCCTCCAAAGATGCTAAAGATAACAATTTCAAGTTAGAATTAACGTTGGAACCCAGCACTGATAATACACCTGTTCAAAAGCCAGCTCAGTCCACCAAATTTGAAACAGTGTTACAGCAAATATTGAACACCTCAGCCCGATAATTGCTATATAATATAGCTCATGAAACCATACGCAGTATTTGATCTTGACGGCACACTAATCCGCTGGCAATTATTTCATGTGATTGTCGATAGGCTCGGCAAGACTGGCCGAATCGATAAAAAGACCTACCAAGACATACTAGATTCGCGTATGGCCTGGAAACGCCGTGAAGAAATAGATGGCTTTGATAGATACCAAATTAAGCTTATTGAGGCCTACAATTCGATTGTGACCAATTTAAGCCAGCTTGAGCTGGAAGAGCTGGCAAACCGAGCATTCGAGGAACATAAGGACCAAAGCTATGTGTATACCCGTAATTTAATGAAAGATCTAAAATCCAAAGGCTATATGCTTTTTGCAATATCAGGCTCATTTAGCGAAGTAGTTCAGTTAATAGCCAAGCACTATGGCTTTGATGATTCAGCCGGGACTATGCATGCTAAAAGCAAAGGAAAGTTCACCGGAGGTATAGATGTAGTCCAGTATGAACGAAAGGTCGATATGCTAGACCAGCTTAAGAAAAAATATAAGCTAACCGATGAAGGTAGCGTTGCCGTAGGCGATTCAATGGGTGATTACGCGATATTAAAGCATGTGCAAAATCCAATTGTGTTTAACCCGGCTCGGGAATTATTTATAAAAGCCCAAGATCATGGCTGGAAGATAGTGGTAGAGCGCAAGAACGTTATTTATGAAATGACCAAGCAGGGCAATGACTATATAGTTAAATAAAAATAATGTTGACAGCATTACTTTACTTTGGTAAAGTATATCATTATGAAAAACAGCAACAAAATTTGGTCCGATAAAGCCAAGCTAAATTTTGCAAATTCTCTTACGGACATTAGAGATGCCGATTTAATGATGAGTTTTTTAGGTGATATTATGACGCAAAAAGAAATTGCTGAAATGTCCGCAAGGCTAGAGGCTGCGAAAATGCTCACAAGAGGCGAAAATTATATTTTAATCACAGACAAAACCAAATTAAGCAGTCGTACTGTTGCCCGCATTAGTAATTGGCTTAAGAATGGCTATGGTGGCTATGAAAAAGTGATAGCTATGGGAGAATCACATATTAAGCCAGCACGCGCTGACTAATTTTTGAGATATTTATTTTTTAGCCAGCGACTGCTGGCCCTTTTTATTTATCAATAATCAGAAAGGAATAATATGAAAAAATTACAAATCGGAATAATTGGCTCGTGCAGCGATCTAAAGTACTCACCAAAAGCCGAAGAATTTGCGGCTAGTCTCGGTAAACTCATAGCTAAATCTGGCAACACTCTTATTTATGGAGCAGAAAAAGATATAAATTCACTACCGACTATTGCCGCCAAGTCAGCCAGAGACTCAGGAGGTAACACTGTTGGAGTAACATACGAAAAAGGACTGGAGCTTTTTGAAGACGCGGCTTCCACTGTAGTCATAGCTTCTGGATTAGTTCGGGGCGGAGGACGTGAAACTACATTAATGCTAAGTTGCGATGTGGCCATAGCAATCTCCGGCGGATCTGGAACACTGAATGAAATATGTGTTGCTTACCAGGCAAATATCCCAGTTGTGGCAGTAGTTGGCTTTGGAGGCTGGAGTGAAAAGCTAGCAAATGAGTATTTAGACGACAGAAAAAGATATAAATTCAAAAGTGCTTCTAGTCCAGAAGAAATTCTAAGCTTAGCGATTAAATCCACCAGGCAAACAACAACTGTTGTATAATACTTGAATGGCAAAAGTAATACTCTCTAAGTCCGAATACATGATGTATTTAAAGCACCCAGCTTGGCTGTGGCTAAAAAAGCACGACAAATCAAAACTTCCAGAAGTTAGTGCTGATCTTCAAGCGATGTTCGATGCTGGCCATAATTTCGAAAAGTACGCCGAAGCTCACTTCCCAGATGCCGTAATGCTCGGCTTTAATGATTTCAGTGAATATAGCAGTTTACCCCAAAAAACAGCCGATGCACTCAAAAATGGTGCCAAGACTATTTTTCAAGGACGGTTTGAAGCAGAGAACATTACATTTATTTGCGATGTCTTGAGGGTTGTCGGCCAAAACGAAGTTGATCTCTATGAAATTAAATCCAGCACTAAGGTCAAAACTGACCACATTTTAGATCTAGCATTCCAGGTAACTGTGCTAGAAAAATGCGGCTATGCAGTTCGCGATGTTTTTGTAATGCATGTAGATACTAATTATGTTCGCAAAGGGGAGATAGATAGCAAACAAATAGTAGCTACCGAAAATGTTACCGAAGATGTTAAATCTGAACTTAATCGTACTGCTCGACATATCAAGGGGGCACTTGAAGTAATCCAAAGCTCTGAGATGCCAGACCCAACACCTGCACGATGTGCACTCGGATCATATAAAGAATGGCTAGAGGTATATAAAAATATCCGACCGCTCGAAGAGGGTAGCATATTTGAACTCTGCAGATTAAACCCTAAAACTGTTCGCTTGCTTGAAGAGGAAAATATCATAAGGCTAGCCGATATTCCAGAACAGATTGTTGATAAAAAACAACAAAAATGGCAAATTCGAGCTGTCCAAAAAGGCGAGCCGATAGTCGATAAGGAAAAAATTAAAAAGTTTCTCGCAAAACTTGAATATCCACTTTACTTCTTTGATTACGAGACTCTTTCTGATGTTGTGCCTCCATATGACAACACCACGCCATATGAACAAATTCCTTTCCAATATTCTCTGCATGTATTGGAATCGCCGTCTAGCGAGCTGAAGCATATGGGCTACCTTCATGACACCATAGATAATCCAGCAAAACCCCTAAGCGAAACATTAAAAGGGCAGATTGGTGATAAGGGCACAGTAATTGCCTGGAATATGAGCTTTGAAAAGGGTTGCAATACTCGACTAGGTCGAATCGAGCCAAACTACAAAGTATTTTATGAGGACTTAAATTCCAGAATGGCAGATCTTATGATTCCTTTTAGTAATGGCTATTATATCGATGCAAAATTTGGTGGTAGCGCTAGTATAAAAAATGTTCTGCCTGTTTTGGTTCCAGAGCTGAGCTATAAGGAGCTAGGCATTCAAGAAGGGGGTAGTGCTCAGCGGTCTTGGATGGACGCCGTACTATACGAAAAACGAAACGATAAAGACCAAGTACTAAAGGATCTCGAAGAATATTGCAAACTCGATACCTTAGCAATGGTCGAGATATTTAATTTCTTAACTAAACTTGTTGCTGGGGAAGGTGGTAATGCCTCAAGACCCGAACAGCTTAGTATTGAGCTATAAATAAAAACTACCTACTGGCGTAGGTAGCGCTAGGTACAAACTTTACTTTTCATAGTACTTCAAAATTGAGTAGAAAAAGTAAACACCAATGATTATTGGAATGGAAGAAATAAGAGGTGCAAAATATATTGCTGCCACCAATAGAGAGATAGATACAGAAAATCCTATCCAAAGCTTAGCGCTGTAATGCAATTTTGTTTGCATTTTATCTCCTATCTTGTATCCGGGTGGTCTTCAACCTTACAGTTCTTCAGAACAAATGTAGCAACAGCATAAAGCTCGAAGCTAAGGTAATGACCGTTCGTAAAGTCTCTGAAATACATATCGTAATCTAAGAAATTTGTGACATTAATTGCGATAACACGACTCTTAGATTCAATAATTGCTATAAGGGACTGATCTGGCAAAATTTTTGGCATGTGTCTTGGAGGGCCGGGGATGTACCTACCAAGATTTTCTATCAAGCTTGGCTTGTACATCGTCCTTCCTTTGATAGGTGCGAAGTGCGGATATTATCCCACTTTTAACTAAACTATGCAATTAAGCTATGATTCAGATCCTTCTCTGAGCTTTAAATCACTTACTTTTTCAATTTTGACATCAGGAATGTTTCTAGATAGAAAAAGAGACATTACCGATAGAAATATCAAAAGAACCATTGCCTGCTTCAATCCAGCCAACTGCGAAGAGGTGTATAGCTCAACAATACCTTGCGTTTGCTCTTCGTTATAGCCTTTTGATTTAACCTCATCTTCAACTTGCTGTGTGGAGAGTATAGGTATTCCCTTGTTGGCCTGTTCGGCCACAGCCTGCTTTATGTTGTCTGGTATTTGAGCGTCTGCCGATACCTTTGCGCTAAAACCACTAGACAACGTCATTATAAGTACTGAGCCAATAATTGCTGTGCCAAATGACGAACCAATATTTTGCGCGGTTCCTTGCATACCGCCAACTTCGCTAGAATGGCGCCTATCTACAGCGTTCATATTAATATTACCAAGCTGTGAGGCAAGAAGTCCTAGCCCAGCCCCAAGCAAAAACATACCTATAAATAACGGGGCGCCGGTAAGCTCAGGGTCAATCGTGGTAGTTATAATCACCACACCAGCAATCAAAAGCAATTGTCCGAATTTAACAATTCTTTTAGGGCTAAATTTTTGCACCAATTTCGACCCAAACATCGAAAAAAGTATCAGAGAGATTGAAAGTGGCAATATCCTTATTCCAGTTTCAAGTGCATCCAAGCCAATCACCATCTGTAGATAAATCGGGAGCACAAAAAATACCGCACCGACTATTAAATATTGCGAAGTCAATACACCCAGGCCGCTTCGTAGCTGCGGAATCTTTATTACGCTTACATCCAAAAGTGGAGTTTTACCTTTATTGATAAGGCTTTGCTGGCGGCTCATAAACCAGCTTAGTAGGACTATTCCTGCAAAAATTAAATATGTAACAATAGATATTCCAAACGGCGCAAGCTGGTATCCAAAGACTTCAGGAACAGTCATTGGCTTGACCCAACCCCAAACCTTGCTTTGAAGTATACCAAACACCAACAGCGCCATACCGCCAGCCGATAATATGACGCTCAACATGTCTAGTTTTACATTTTTAGTCTTGTTAGATTCTGGCACGGCTCTGTGCAGCAAAAGGATTCCAATCACAATAAGAGTTTCGAATGCGAACACAAACCTCCAGCTCAAGTAGGTGGTTACGAATCCGCCAATCAATGGCCCAGCCGCTGCCGCAGCTCCAGCCACAGCGCCAATAATTGCAAAGGCTGTTATGCGATCTTTACCCTCATACCTTGAGGCAACCAAAGCTGCTACTGCAGGGATTACCAATACTGCGCCTAGGCCCTCTATGAGCGACCAACCCAGCATCAGAGAAGCAATATTTGGGCTTATTGCTGTTATAAAAGAGCCGACTCCATATATACTAAGCCCGATCAAAAATGCCTTTTTGCGGCCCAAGATATCTCCGAGCTTTCCACCGGTAAGCATGAACGCAGCCATGGTCAGTGTAAAAAAAGTAATTGCCGCCTGCATGGCAGCTACCGACGTTCCCAAATCCTTCACGACTGTAGATATTGAAACGTTCATTACAGTACTATCAAGCACCATTATAAATTGGGCTGATGCCAATATTATTATTGCCGACCATTTCTTCATAATTCAATTATAAATTACGGTAAATAAAGTATCTAGTAACATGCTATTATTATATGTATGAGTACAGAAACATTAGAAGACAATACTAATGTAGAAAAAAAGTCTGAAAATCACGCCAGAAAAATATCTGAACTCCAAGAAGATCTGCACGAAATAGCAGAAGATATTGAGTCTGGCGAAATAAACCCCAAGCTTAAACTACCAGAGGAGGGCGAGGAGGTTGCCGAATTTATCGATAGCAAGGGGCAAGAACGTAAGGCCTCCAGAGAAATTGCACTTCTTGGTCCAGAGCAAATCGTAGCTATTGATAGTTTTTTCAGAGAGCACGACGAGCTGGCCGATTCGGTAGAAACCATGCTTAGTTTTGCCCAAGACATTAATACTGAGCTTAAAAACGTCGGGCCAGATGGCAAATACCAGCCCCTTTCTCGTATTACAGATCCAGAAAAAGTATTAGAACATATCAAAAGCCCGGAGCCCCTAGAGCCGAACTCCGAGCAAGTACAGCTACCCGAAGACGATCGCAAGAAGCTTACCGATTTAACAGCTCAAATAGCCGAACTCAAAAGCCTACTTGCAATTGCTCCTCTTGGTGATGACTATAAAAGCATCAAAGAATATATAGATTCCTACTATCAGACTCTAGGGCCCGATGAAATGCCCCAAATAGCCAAGCTTGGCATGATGGCCAGAATAAATTCAGGGGCAAGAGAGTCTTCATTGCAAGAAATCGAGGCATTTAGGGCCGAGCAACAAAGAATGCTAGACTTACAAATAGATTTAGCTAATAAATTAATATCGAAAATCACTCAAGGTCAATTAGATGCCAAGCTTGCTAGCTTTCCATCCGCGTTATTCGAGCCATACAGCACAGGCAGTGGTTATGACCCAGGTGAGGGGCTAGACCCAACCAACGGCCCTTTGCAAAATGAGGTCTGCATTATAGAGGAGGCTCAGGAATTAGCTAATTACTATCAGCAGTTTGAGTATATGCATGTGCTCGAAGACGACACTTTAAGCGTGCTTAAAGCTCCAGAAATTAGAGCCGTCTTAGATCAACTCAGTCCTCAAGAACAATCCCAATTATCTACTCTAATTGCAACAAGTATACAAAAAGACTTAGAGTCTAATCATGAATTAAAGCTAGGGCAAATTACCAAGGCAGCCTATGATGCCAAGCTAAAAGTTACAGATACCGCAAAGGACGCTGATTTCCTGCTTCGAAACGCGCTATATCAAGAAAAGGCATTGGCAGATTTATATATTTCTGAGAGGGAAGAAGAGAGAATCGCCGGGCTATTAGAAACAATAAAATTAATTTACCCCGAATCTACAGCAGATCCGCAAAAAATTATTGATTCTATAAAAGAGCCGGACTTTAAAATAGTAAGTGCATCTAGCCTACTCGTTCACAATTCTGGATTTGCTAGAGAAATTGTAGAATCTGGCGAACTCAGAACCAAACAAACTCAAATAAATAAAACAGGTACTCTTAATGAGACCACGAAGCCCGGCACCGAGACTCAGAGTGGACTTAAAACCCATAGCAGGTCAATACACTACTCAGACAAATTGCATTTGGGCTATTCATCAGTAGAAAGGGTGGCTCCTGGAGAGGCAGGAGTAATACTGGTTCCTATTGGAAAAATAGTAGAGCATTCACCCATAAACAAAGATGGTATGCAGTTAACTAGCGTGAAGGCTTCTGGAAACGAAACTGGCACTATAAACTTGCCAAATAACCAACCAGATGAAAATGGAAAATGGGGTGATGAGGTATTTTTCTCATCCCCAATTGAAGAAGAAAGTGATATCTTTGAAGTCACCCTCGATAGCACAACGGCCGCCATAATAGTCGGGGGTGAAATGGGAGAAAGACAAACTGAGGCTGGAGCTACAATCTATAATGTAGAGCCTCAGTATGATAAAGATAAGCAGATTGATCTAGGGGCTACGATGGTAAAATCCGGCTTAATAAGTGGGCAAATAATTCCTAAAATAAGCTCAGACCCTAAAATAGCAGGACGCATTGTCGTGCCCTTAAGAAGGGCGCCTTTAGATTTTGTGCCCGAAATAGTTGATAATATTGGGCAGAACACAGTTACAAGAAATCGCTTCAGAAAAGACACCCAAGTCTCCACACTAGATACTAATGGTGGCGTAGAACGTACCCACGTTCGAGATTGAATTTATAAATCCAATATTTTTAAACTGTGCTAATTGTACACAACTTTATAAATCAAGTTTTGCTTGTCGTCACTAATATACATATTTCCAGCAGGGTCAAAGCCAACCCCAACAGGGCGGCCCCAAGCACCGCTACCATCTAACCAGCCAGTAATAAAGTTATATTCCTTCATTGGAGTAGACTTGGTATCAACCCAAATCACTTTATAGCCAGTCGGGACGGTGCGGTTCCAAGATCCGTGCATCGCTCCAAAAAAGCCACTCGAGAATACACTTGGCCAGCTCGCTTTAGCGGCCTCATTTTCAAATGTAATTCCAAGCGGGGCATAGTGAGCCTGAAGGCCTAGCACTGGAGCTTGGGTTTGGGTTTTGCAATATTCAACGCGGTCTTTGTATTCAGGATTATTAATTTTGTCGCCATAGCAATACGGCCAGCCATAATTCTTGCCTTGTTCGATAATATTAACTTCTTCTGGGGGAATGTCGTCTCCAATTTGGTCTCGGCCCATATCCAAGCCCCAAAGTTTGCCGTCATTAAATGCAAAGCCTACAGTATTGCGAAGCCCACTAGCATATATTTCACCGCCAGTACCATCGAGGTTATAACGCATAATAGTCGCCCGTCGATTATCGTTTTCAATACAAACGTTGCAAGACGAACCAACCGATACATACATTTTATTGTCAGGCCCAATCACCACGGTGCGGGTAGTGTGTCCGCCTCCAGTTAATTTGTTGCCTCCTGGCAAGTTATCAACCAACACTTCTTTTGAATTATATGTGCCATCGCTCTTAATACCTCTGTACACACTCACGCGGGTTTGTTCGGCCAAGTATAAATCGCCGTTGTAGTAATAAACCGAGTGCGGGGTATTTAAATTGTCTTCAATCACCACGGGTATGCCGGCGCTGCCGCCATTATTTGGAATGGCATAAATACTATCTCCGGTGTTACTACCCACAAACATTGTTCCGTCTGGGGAAAATGAAAAGAATCTGGCACCTTTAATATTTGTGGCATAAATGCTAATTTTAAAGCCTTCCGGAGCAAAGAGCTCCTTGCCGCCAACCATCTGCGGAACCAATTTAAATGGTGCAGACAGCTGATTTTGATTATTGCTATTGAGCTGTTGTTGATTCAGCTTTCCGCTTAGGAACGCAGTGTTATTAATTATCCAAAATATTACGTAGCCAATTGCCGATAGCAGTACTAACGCAATTACAACCAAAGCAATATTGCGTTTTTGGTGGTTTTTGCTTTTCTTTTTAGGCATAAGAACATTATACAACATTCAGCTACGGTGTATTTATGTGTAATGGAAAAGCCGCACTACGTCGTTGTAGTGCGGCCGGGAGTCGAGTTGATCGACTCAGTTGTAAATGCTCTGGGAGTGAGTCTGATCCTCGTAGAGCATCCTGAAGTAGTCGGCTTCCGCCTTCAGCTCGGTGTACATGTAGTGCACGCCGGCGATGACGCCGATCAGAATCGACACGAGGGGAGCCCACTCCCAGAAGGAGTTCAGTCCCTTGTCGGAGACCACTCCGACGGCGTTCAGGCCACCGAAGATGGCTGCGATGCAGCCCAGGGAGAAGATCATGGTGTATGCGTACACGATGACCGAGCGCCACTTGACGCTCTTGGCCGGGTTGGGCCGAATGAACTTGTACATGGTGCCTCCTTAGGCAGGGTAACCGACCTGGTTACGGCCTGAAATTATACTAAATATGCTTAATTTTGTCAATATATTATGTCGAAAATAAAACAGCACTGTCATATAACGACAGTGCTGCAGCAGTACATACAACTCAGACCATGCTGTGCGATGTGCCGAAGCTATCAGCCAGCCGGGTAAGTGCGATCTGCTCCTGCTGGAGTTGTTTCACTTCCCTTCGGTAGATATCGGCGGATGAGTAGTATCCGTTCGACAAGGCCTGCTGGATTCTCTTCTCCATCTTTGCAATGGACTCCGACAAGATCGCCAATCTCTGCAAGAGTGATGCAGCCATTGCCTGACGTGCGTACTCGCCGACCTTGTCCATGAGCTCGGGCTTTTCCTGGATAGCATCCAAGAACTGCAAGGTTCCCTCGATGTCTGCGTGCCTCTGTGTCAGCTGCGCAGTCTCCTGACGATGGCTGAACATCGCCAGGTAGTACGCGCGCTTCTGCTCTCGCAGTAGCAAGAGCATGAACACCATTAGCATTAGTCCTAGTACTGAGATTCCTAGGATCAATTCTCTGCTGTTTACTATCTCTTCGAAGCTCATGTTTCCTCCTGAGCTGTTGGGTACGATGCGCATATTCTAGGCTATTATAAATTTTTTGTCAATATTAGCTAACAATATTTCCGTGGTATAAATAATTAACTCCTTCTCAAATAGCATATTTTACATTCAACCACTAAACTGCTAATGTTAAAAAATGGAAATCACACTAACTACACCGGCATTACTTTTTCCTGCGATATCATTGCTTCTGTTGGCTTTCACCAATCGCTATATAACTGTTGCTAATGTGATTCGAACTCTCAAAAACCAATTCGACAAGGGCGACCGCAGCGACAATCTAGACTTACAGCTCAAATCCCTATATGAAAGAATAGAGATTATTAGGTATATGCAGCAGTTCGGCATTGGATCATTGCTTTTTGCATCAATTTCAATGTTTTTAATATTTGCTAACCTCCAATTACTAGGGAAGGTATCATTTGGGATATCTTTAATTTTGCTTATTGCTAGTATGTTTCTTTCGCTTCACGAAACCACCTTATCCAACAAGGCCATAGAACTAGAAATTAAAACTATTCTTAAAAAAGAAAAGCACATAAAATAATTTTTTTAAGCCGTCAATACTGCGTCATTAAATTTAATGATATATTTATAGTGTGAATATATTCAAAAAGACAATTCGATTTTTTAGAAAGCACCAAAGTGAATACTTCTTCGCATGGGGAGCCAACATAGAGGTTGAAATGTTAGAGGCAATTATCGGCAGAAAGCCAGAGTTTATATCAAATGTCGTTATGAGTGGTTATGAATTGTGTGTACAAACCTTAATTGATATTCCTACCTCGGGAGCTAACCCAAGGGCAATCTTGCACAAAGCCTGGGGAGATAATTTCAAGAGCTATGCAATTAGAGAAAGCCGCGGCCAAAAAGTTGCTGGTACGCTTTACAAAATTACAAGCTACGAAAGAAAAATGGTCGATGCCTGGGAGCTTGTGCCAGAAGGTTGGTTTAAATCTGATTTAGTAGAAGTTACCGACTCTAATGGTAAAAAATACAAAGCTCGAACCCAAGTTCTTCCAGCTAGCCACAATACAGGCAAACCAGTTGACGGCTTAAATTACAAGCCCTGGATTGTTCCCAAGGAGGATCTATTACGAATCGCCAAAAAAGACTCGAAAAGATACCCGGGCTATGTTTATTAAAAGCCTCATTTTAATAGATCATAGCTAATTCAAATTATGAAAATATTATTTATTATAGAATATAAATATGAATCAATTAGAAACACTCAATTCATTCCAGCCGAAGATTATTCCGAAAGAAAAGCTTTTTAATGCCGAATTAAATAGTGCAATAGCACGGTCTAAATACGTATTTCTGGGCGAAATGCACGGCGCCAAAGAAGATGCAGACGTACTTTATTCGCTTGTAAAACATTATAATGTCAAAAATCTCGCAATCGAATACGACATCGCATTTAAACCGTTCCTGGATAGCTGCATCGAAAACAAGCCAGATTTTAGCCTCGTTGATTACGAATATTTTATTGGCAGCGTTGTTTCTCTGGAAATCGCCAAAACTATCGCAATTATGATCCAGCAAGGTATCATCGAAAATCTTTACTATATCGGCAATGATGAAGAACAAGAGGTTGCGGACAAAATTATGGATATAAAACAAGATGCACCAGTTTTCTGCCTGCGTGGAAACTGGCATACTCTTCCATATATTTTTAAAGAAAAAGGCCAGCCTGACTTCAAATCTTCTTATTTAATCGTTAAAGTTAAATTCCCAGATTCAGTCAATATTGAATACAAAATCCAATCGGGTGCAATCTATAATTTGGGCAATGGAATAATGCCATTCGATGACATTGAAAATCCCAAATCGAACTATCAAATAATCAAATCCAACAAGTACCCAGACTACTATGAGTTGATAATTCCAAGGGCAACACCAATCTGGCATAATTAATTAATATGAGCGTTACTAATAAAGTATCTCTGCAATTATGAAGCTTTAAAATTCCAATATCAATATAATTAATCGTATTCTTAGAAGAAATGGCATAATCGAATTTTTTTTCTAATTCCAAAAATTGAATTGTGGTCTCATAAAAAAGCATAAGCTATAATAAAATTATGAGTAGCGAAACACTCGATGACGTTAAATCATCTGCTCCACAAAAAACTACTACCTATAACGAATTAGAGCAGATACAGCAGAAGAACAATGAGCAAATTCAGGCCGATATCGATTTGGTAAATTTGTATACCTGCTTTGGTCCAGACCAAATACAAACCCAGCCCATCAGTGAGGAGCTCAAACAAATACTTTTAAATCCAAGCAATCTCACCGAAAGCCTCGACTTACTAAGAGAAGATACAAACAGCAGCAATCAGTCCGTATCGACGCAAGCAAAAGCGCTCCTCTCGGAGTACGACATTTATGTACGAAATTTAAGAGACATCCGAAAGCTTCAAAGACAAGAAATTAGCAACGTTAAAAAACTTCATGTTGAAGATCCGAAGCCAGAACAAAGACAGGCCTTTATGCAAAGTCTGGCTTTCAGCAGCGTCATATCAGAAATGGTATATATGCGGTTACGGGACGATGGATACTTGCCGCCTGTTCAGAACGATGAACTAATCAAAGCGACAGAAACACCCGAGGGCTTTAAAGGAGCAGTAGAGGCCTTGGCAATCACCAAGCCTCAGCTTCTTATCATGCATCTGGAACTTTACGAGCAAATGTTCGGAAAAGAAGACCTTCAAAACATTGCCAAAACCATCCTCGAGGGTGGCCAAGTAAACTTAATTGGCCTAGCTTCGGTAAAGCCCATACTAGAGCTGGTCCCAGAAGAAGAAAAACAAGAATTGGTTACTAATGTATTTAAAGAGTTCGGAACAGACAGCATTTCCGGCTTAATCGTTGATAAATTCATTGAATGCGCAGATATAATTGGGCCTGAAAAATCCAAAGAAATAGCAACCAATGCATTGAATGGCACCGGTCTTGGCTCTAAAGAAGTAAAATCCTTGCTAGGGGCGGGCTTATTAACATTAGAACAAATTCAGTCTGCTGTAGATTCAAAGATCAGTCCAGACGGCACAGAGACCATAAGAAATATAAGGCAATTAATTGATTTTGCAGACAGTGGGTTATTTGAGGATAATCAGTTTCCTATAAGGGCAACTGTCGAAAATTTCATCATGAATTCGACACAAATCATAATTGAATATCCTTTTGAAATAAACAGCATATGTAAATTTCTTGGCACAGAAAAATCAAAGCAGCTTCATGGGCTATTGTTTAAGCTCAATCCTATTGAATACGAAAAAAGGCTAGGCGTCGTCAAGAATGCTGAATTATTAGAGGAATCCTCTCTTGCCGAACTAACTGAGATAATTAAAAATAACTTTTCTTTAGATAGTGTTGATGCTGCAGAACTTTGTGAGACTTTTATGAGCAGCCCCAGCGCTAGCTTCGAAGAAAAGAAGCAATGGATTCAAAACTACACAGACCTTCAAAGGGCTTTTTTGTATGACATATTAAGCGAGGACAACCCCAAGACAAAAGAGCTGATAACCCAAATATACAGCCCTACTGAAATTAACGAAATACTTCAGGAAGTTTTGCTTCAAAACGAAGACTTCACAGTCACTGCAGCGGCAGACATTCTAGAATTCATCCCGGATAATCAAAAAGAAATATTTATTAATTCATTTTTACAATCCAGAGCGACATTAAGTTTTGCATCTGAGTATCGACTGCTCGTAGAAGATAGAGGTGAGGAATTTTTTAAGCCTTTTCTGGATAAAGATAAATTGGAAAATCAACTTAATATTTATCTAGATTCTATTGGCAACAAAGACTCTATAGATTTAGGTTGGCGAGAATTAAATTATATTAAAGAAATATTTGGTACGGACAAATCCAAGCAAGTAGTAGACGTTTTTTTAATCAATAAGCCAGAAGTAGTAGTCGATAATTTAGAATTCATTTCTCAAAATTACACCCCAGAGGAATCTAAGCAAATACTTTTAAAATTAATGGAAGTTAATAGCAATTCAATAAAGAATTTAATAAAAAATCTAAATGGCGACCAAGGAATATTAAGCTCAGGGGATGATTTTAAATGGCCA
>JBIIIT010000041.1:0-4062 GCA_044234435.1 Candidatus Saccharimonadia bacterium
GCCGTCTCCACTACAATCTCCACATTCAGCCATTAGTCCTCCAGGCTGTTGGGTCCATTCGAGCTTTATCGAATTGAACGATATTATACAAGCTAAAATACTAGTTTACAAACATAACAAAAATCCCCATTTCTGGGGATTTTTGATGAATTAAGATATTATCTTTCTTCTCGTGGGCGAGCTTCATTTACGGTGATAGCTCGGCCTTCGATTTCTTTGCCGTTCAAAGTTTCGATTGCTTTTTTAGCTTCTTCTTCAGTAGCCATTTCAACAAATCCAAAACCTTTAGATCGACCAGTGTCCCGCTCTGTAATAACACGAGCTGAATCAACTGAGCCGGCCTCGGCAAAAATCTGAGCAAGCTGCTCGTCGTTAACACTCCAAGGGAGTGAACCAACAAATAGATTCTTTGCCATAGTTCCTTCTTCTCTCTGGTGAATCCCAGCTTGTTGGCTGTTGAGCTGCAACCCAGAACTTATTTAATAACCTGATCCATTAGAGCCGTAGCAGCATAGTTTCTAAGAACAGCTATATTATAGCTTAATAATCTCATTTACTCAATCTCATAAGCCCCTTCGCTGTTATATAATTTATATATGCTAAACCAAGCTAAAAATTTAAAAGATCGGCAAATCTCGATATTTATATTCATTGCGGCTTTTTTTACTAGGTTTATTGGTATAAAAAATAATAGTATTACCGGTGATGAATCTTTTAGCTATTTTATAACAAATAATAGCTACTCGCGCATATTAGAAGCTACGTCTAACGATGTGCATCCGCCCCTATATTATTTTCTTACTAAGGGGTGGATGTATTTTATAGGCACAAGTGAATTTTCTTTAAGGCTTTTATCTATTCTGTTGGGCTCACTTGCGATTCTGGCTGGTTATTTTTTAATAAGATTGTTTTTTGATAAAGCAAAATCTTTACTTATCTCCCTTGCGATTATGTTTAATCCCTTTCTCATATATTATAGCTGGGAGATTAGAATGTATAGCTTGTCTCTTTTGCTGATTCTTTCCAGTACATATTTTTTGATGCGAATACAAAGAACCTTATTAAAAAAATATAATAAAACTTTATTAATAGAGCTGATAGTATTATATTCTTTATCTATAGGATTGGCTTTATACACACATTATTTTGCTTTCTTGGTCTTTTTCTCTCAATTAATTTATATTTTCAAAATATATTTCGAAGAAAGAAAAATAAATTCAAAAATCTTATTATCGCTAATAGTGATTCCTCTGATAATTTTTTTACCTTGGCTTTATACAATGACGAGTCAGCTAGCAAGAGGGCAGGGGCTAGACTGGCTGCCTAGAAGTAATTTTTTTACACTATCAAATTCAATATTTGATTATCTATCAACTTTCAGTATGGTGGGATTGCTATCAATTGCGATAATGCCCTTTGTTGCTGTTTTTATATTTTTTATATTTAAAAATTACAAAAAAGAATATTTGTTGTTCTATCTAATTGCGTTTATTCCTTTGCTAACAGTAGTGGCAATATCATTTTTCAGGCCTATATTTCATGTAAGATATCTAATTTATTCTTCTTATTTTCTGACCCTAATATTTTTGATAGCTTATTTTAATTCCAAAGCAAAACATAAAAATTATCTGCTAGTTCTTTTGCTGGGCTTGTTTTTATTGGGTAATATCAAACTATATTTAAAGCCCCAAAAAGAATACGGGCAAATTAGATCCTACATCCAAAGTGAAAATAACGACTATAAAATTTTTGCCCTAGAGGGATCATTTACATATTTGCCAGTTAAATATTACTTTAATAATTCAGAAGTTTTGACCGGTATTATTAAGCTAAATCAGGAAGAGAGGTTTGGCAAAATACTTTACGACGAATATAAATACGAATATGTAAAAGATTTAAAAAAAGGGTATTATTGGCTGGTTCTAAGAAAAGAAGATAAAAATTTAATTGTATCCAATGATAATGTCAAAGTAATCAATAGTAAAAATTTTACTAGCAAGACTGTTCTATTAATAGAAAAATAGAGTAGACTAACCGACTTTAGTCTTTTTAATCCGCTTTAACTTTTCTTTTAATTGATCTAGGTTGGGGCTTGGATTTTTAGCTATTTCTTTATTGGGTTCGATTTTACTAAACCCCAAAATATTCATTCCCAAAGGGGAGCCTAGGGTTAGCCAAAAGGCCGAAAAAGCGAAATTCTTCCCGAACATTTTTCCCAGTCTTTCTGCAACTGCGATAGAGTATATTCCTCCTGCATATGGGATTAAGCAATATAGAAACCAACGGTTAGGAAGCCCAGTCGCAATTACTAGCTCACGAAAGTTTAGGATTGGTACAAAAGCCATCCATGCTCTGGCATTGAGCTTTCTGAAAACGAAAAACAGACCAAAACAATACATAAAGTATGTAGCAAAAAAGATTACTAGCAAAAGTATGGAGGCATTTAAGATAAAATTAATCATTACTTTAGTCTAACACTTAGTCCTTTGCCACCAAATTCTTTACACACAAAGGTGGGGGAGCTTGGCGAACTAAGGCTGGAGGCATAGCTGTAACCAATTTCGTTAAATTTAGTAATATCTGTTTCATTGTCGGCACGATTCTTTATTAACCAATGCGCGAAAGCTCCTCGAGCTATTTTGGAGTGCACAGCGACGGTGGTGTTTTTGCGAGAGGAGGAGTTATAGGTATAAAAAACTGGCGTTATCACATTGAGTTTTTCTAATTTTGGAATAATCACCTTGCCGTATTCTAGCGAAGTTAAATTAACTACCTTTTCATTTGTGTTTACCAGGCTCGATAATTTATCACTCCAATATTCGTATAAGCTATTATAATTTTTATCTGGCAATTTATATCCCATTTCTAGCCTGTAGGGATAAACCTCGTCGAGTGGTCTCAGCACACCATAAAGGCCCGAAAGAATCAGTAGGTGCTTTTGGGCAAACTCTATATCTTTTTTATCAAAGCTATCAACTTGTAGACCACTGTATATGTCGCCCCTAAAAGTAAACATGGCAGCTCCTGAGTCGCCCTTGCCCCACATCTCAACGATGTTTTTTACTTCCTCTGCAAGCTTGTCTGAAACTTTCATGGTATCTTTAATTTCTTTGGCGCTAAGTGTTTTTAAGTAATTGGATATTTCTTTTGCGCTGTTTAATAATTTTGGATGAGATAGCTTAAACCCTGCCGGAGTATGCGGCTTCATGGTTTTGGATGAGTGCAAAAGGATTATCATTGCTTTTTTTCTGTATCTTTTGGATTGTGCTTTTTGGATTTTTTACTAGTGAGCTTAATTGTTACAAAAGTTAGTCCAAAGGCCACAACAGTAGAGAATACCAATGTTATTGGCGTGACTGGCACATAATCTTCGTTTATGGGCTTGCCGGTGGCGGCAAATTTTATAATATCTGCTCCTCCGGTGAATCTGACTTTTTTGTATTCTATATTCCATTTGTTTTCGCAGCTGAATGGATTGTTTTGATCTGTACACACCCTGGTGTACTTAAACTCTGGAGAAATCAAAAATGCCAAGGCAAAAAATATGAAGAAAATTAATATTTTTAGGTATTTGTTCATATTTAAAATTATAACTAAATAAATACCCCGAGGCGAGTATAATACTCACTTCGGGGTATTTCATCAGCGCTCGATGTGAGCGTCGATGAATGGAAGATCGGGCCGGAGCCGCTTGGCTCCAAGGCGCGCATGAACTCCCTCGTAGGTAGAGGTTGTGGCAATAAACTTGGCTCGACAGCCAACTTTTTCTGGTGCAAGCTCGTTAAGAACTAGAAGTCCAGAAATGGTAACGGTGGTGTGTTGCTTTTCATTTGGCATTGCCTCTTGGCCGCAAACACTGCAGTAGCAGGCCAGGCCTGTATCCACCACAAGAAGTGCTACATCAAGCTTACGCAATTCATTAGGTACATATGTGACTTCCACAGTCTCCACTCATCCTCCTTTTGAAGTGGAGAAGATATACTAACATAATCATTATGTATAGTCAAAGGTCTATAATGTCATTATGAAAGTCAAAATCAGGGTAAAAATAGGCAAAAGGGG
>JBIIIT010000074.1:0-4433 GCA_044234435.1 Candidatus Saccharimonadia bacterium
TGCGACTTGCCCTGCGAGGTCTCCTCGGCAGGCGAGCTACAGGCCGACAGGCCAACGGTGACAACGAGCGCCACCAGGATTGCAGTCATGAACTTCTTCATTTGGTCCCCTTTCAAAGGACTCTTGGGAGGGAGCCCTGTTGCTCCCTCCCGGTTGGGTATAACTTACTAAATTACGACGACTTGCAGTCCGTTTCCGGGCTGGTGGTGTCAATCTGGTAAGGAAGCTCGTCGCTACGCCACTCGGCCGCAAGGGTCTTGCGTGCCTCAGCGTTGTAATCAGCCACTGTGTTCTGGCACTGCTGCTGCAAGCCGGTCAGAGTCGTCTGAAGGCCGCTCAGCCGCTGTGTGTAAAGCTGTGTTGCAACCACATCGTCGGCCGTGGGCTTCGGAGTGGTAGCGATGAAATTGTCGTACGCCTTCTGGGCGTCGGCAATCTGGATATCGAACTTCTTGACGTCCTGGAGAGACTGCTCGAAAAACGCCTGGGCGCGGATGCGGTTCTCGGCGCTGTTGCGCTCGATCTCCACGTTACCGGCTCCTCGCGTGTCGCTGGTCGCGACCCTGATGCCCCAGATTGCGGCCGGGGCGAGGATCAAGACTGCGACGAACGCAGCAATCGCGAGCTTCACGCGCCGGGGATCCCAGCGCTCGAGCTCACTCTCCCACTTCTGTTCGAAGTCGGACATACTATTACCTCTTTCTTGTGAGGGTACTACTAGTGTTCCGCACTAGTAACGGGTTCTTTCAAGGCTCATCACCTTGTAGTGAGCAACGGGAAGTTACTAACTTCGCACTACAAAATGATGAAAGCTATTTCAGCAGCAAGCAGGGCTCGCTGCCACCCCGAGCGGTCCCGTTATCCGCTCACCACTCTGTTCGTTCATTTCTGTCGTGTCCAGCGCTTGGTGAGCTGATAGTCGGTTTCCAGGGATTTAGGAATAAAAAAATCCGCTTGGCCGCGGACCATAAGGCTTGTCCTTGGCGAAAACGGGAATTTTCGATACCTATAGCTTATTAAATTGTAAGTAGCATTATAGCAAACATATTACACTTTGTCAAGTACTTTTAACAAAGATTTTTTAGTTAAATATAAGATATAAATTAAACATTATGTAAAATACTCTGACAAAAAATTGTCGTCAAAAGCTGATAAAAGGTGAGGGCCCGGAGCGTCAATGCTCCGGGCCCAGTCGTATTATTTATAGCAGATACGACCAACTGCTATCTCCCTGCCAAGGTTGAGCTTTGTGGGAAGGAGGGCCTACCCTGGCCGGAAAGATCACTGAATCTGAGTTGTGGCTAGCTGCCTCAGATCGATCTCGTAGAACTTTGAGACTTTCAGGCACAAAGCCCTGAAACGCACCAGCTCACGCGTGGTGGCTCTGCTAAGATCAATCGATTCAATCTGCTGACGAACTGATCGAGCTTTTGATCGGTTATCTTTCTGAAGAAGTCGAATTGCCGACTCCTTCATATTGACTAGATCCTGCTGACTTTCCAAGTTTCCCCCTTGGTGCTATGAAAGCGGGGTTGCTTTCATAGAGTAAGTATTATTGTAAATAATTATTCTATAAAAACAAAACTTCGGGGCAGGGCCTTACGGCCCCACCCCTATATAAACCACTATCAGCTATCTGGGAGTGTAAGCTTGCGCTGAATCTCCAGACCCTCCTTAAGAAGCTTGGTGAGCTTCTTGGGGTCGGTGATTGCACCAACCAGCTTCGAACAATGCGCCATTGCGGCGGCACTAGTCGGGTGGTCAACCAAAAGCTCATCTCGCTGATCGATGGCATCAGGAATCTTCACCATCAGATCATTGATGTGCTTGTTATGAACTCGCCACTGCTCGAAGATTGCCAGAATGAGTTCGGCGAACTCATCGTAGAGCTGGCCCTTCTCCATCTCGTCGTAAGCCTGCTTGATACGATTGCTCACATCGAGCGGCATCTCACCAAGCAAGCGCTTGTTGTTGTAGATCTTCTCGATCGCTTCCCGGTTTGCAGCGGTGAGCTTAGTGAGGCTCATCGGCTTACGGGTTGGAACCTTGCGAAAGCCCTTCTGAGCGGGCTTGCTGGGCACACCGAAGTCGTTTCTGTCACGACCACGCTTGACCCAAGCAATGAATTCATCGACTCCACCGAGCTTCAGAATTCGATCTTCGGTCTGATAGGCCAGATTCACACTCTTACGGCGAACATCTGGCTCATCACTACTGAGTCCAGCAATCACGTCGGCAAACAACACGGTCGTGAGATCACAGCCAGTCAGCCACGGCTCAACATAGAAAGGATCACCAAGCAGCTCACGTGCCAGCTTGTCGATCTCGTCCTGCTCAACCATGTAGCTGCCGTCGGGCTTCTTCATAGTCAAGTGCTTACTCTTATCGTTTCGAATACTCTCGAAACGAGGAGTAAACTCTGGTACTACTAGCTTGGTAGACATATCTACCCTCCTCCCGGGGTGATAGTGGATATTATTAATCCCGGGAATCTGAAGCTATAAAACTACAAATTTCCGGGATTAAAATGGTTTAAAAGTGCTCTTTTACATCTGTAAAAACGAACTAAATAATAACACTATTGTCTATTTTTGTCAATATCTGACAACTTTTTGTATAAATGGGTAGCCCCCGGTGGAATTGGACCACACGGGGGCTTGGTTGTAGGTTTTGGTGGACCGGACCTACGAACCGGTTAGTACTACTTCTTGGAGCGGGGCTTGCCACTCGGCTTGCCCCACTCCCGCTTGTCGCGGCGGTTGAGGAGCGCAAACTCCTCACCCCACGACAGCCTCTCGTCCTCGGGGAGGAAGTCGAACTCCTCGCCCGGGATGGGCTCGGCGAGCTCCACTTCGAGGGTCGAGAAGAAGTCATCCGCCGCGATGCGGCTGATGGTGATGGCCTTGGTCATGTTGATTCCCTCCTCAGGGGGTAAGGCCGGCGAACCGGCGATCAGTATCGGGTGTAACGGTTCTTGTGGCTTCGAGCCACCTTGAGGGCCTCGTCGGCCGAGTTGGTGACTTCGATGAGGCCACAATCGTTGCACGCGACATGGTGAAGCGTCTCAAGTGGAAACTCGTTTCCGAGCTCCTTTGAGTACCACGTCACTCGACGCGGACGGCTGAAGACACGAGTGTCGTGTACCATCTTCAATAACCTCCTTGATGTGTACTAGAATAAAGGGACTTCCTTTACTCTCCCGCAAAGTTCTAGCGTGTAAAACTCTCTGGGAAAGGACAAAACGTTTGGTTGTGGGGCCCGAGGGCCGGGGGCAGCGCCGAAGCGCTTAAGGAGCCGAAGCTCCAACCCCCGACCCTACTGGTGGTTCCCGCGAAAAAGCCTAGGACTTCCGTCCGTAGGCCTGAGGCTTGGCGCCCTTCGGCTGCTGCATCGCCTTGCGGACCTCCTTGGAGGCCGCGGAACGTGCCGCCTTCTTGGCGCGCACCTCAGCCGAGATCGGCTTCGGGGCGCCTGATGGCGTGTTGTTCCGGCGCGACCGGTCGGTGAGCTTGGCGTCATCTCCGTAGAGAAGTGACGCGATCTCGTCCGCCCAGTCGAGCAGCTCCTCGTCCTCGGAACCGGTCTGCCCGAAGGCGAACCGGAAGAACGAGGCGAAGCCGCTCAGCGCAGCCCGTCGGAAGGCTCGGTTCTGGAGAACCGCCTCGTCGGACGTGACCCGGTAGGCCACGTCGTAGAGGGACAGCACGCCCCACTGGGGCTTGCCGTCGACCTTCTGCGAGAGGGCGACCTGGTGGTCCGTGAAGCCGAGGTGCTCGGTGAGAGTGGCGGGGTTGATCCCGCGCATCTCTCGCTCGAAGCCCTCGATCACGACCTGCCAGCCGCCCTCGGCCCACCGCAGGATCTCGAGTGCGAATCGCTTCGCCATCTCGATCTCCGGCAGGGCGTACGCGGCACGCGTCTCGGCCTCGATGGCCTTGACGATGCCGTCGAACACCTTGCACGCGGTGTCGATCATCTTGGACTTCTGGACGATCTCCGTCTCCGGAGTGTTCAGAGCCTCGATGACCCAGCCCAGGGGCTTGCGGTCGGTGATGACCTCGGCCAGGATCAGGAGATCCTGGGCCTCGATGGCCTCGACGACCGCGGGGTAGAGCGGGTGCTTGACCCGGCTCTCGATGGCAGCGGCGAGCCGCTGCTGCGGGGGCACGGGGATGGACTTCGGGTTGTTGGACATGGTAAAGTGGCCTCCCGACCACTGCTAGCTCCCAGGGTGGTAAGCTAACTTCCAAATACCAATGTTGGTCTTCGGAAAGCCGCAACCTTTTATGTTTAAAAAGTGTCAGCTGTCCGAAGACCTAATTACCAAACGTTTTGTCAAAAAGCAGATAAAACATATTTGCTCTATCTGAGAAAACAGTTTATCACACAATACATTTTTTGTCAATACTTTTTAACTACTTATTTGTTTAAAT
>JBIIIT010000039.1:0-4272 GCA_044234435.1 Candidatus Saccharimonadia bacterium
GCGCTTTCTGGTTTTACGTTTTGCTTTGTATATTTTTCAAAAAAAGCCACAGTAGAATTGCTATTTGATAAATAGAAAATATAAATACCTAGCATTAACAGTAATGGCAATGCAATAGATAGATAGATAATTTTCTTCATTTAGATGTTTTAGTTTATTGCGTAATACTCTATACCCTCATAATTCCAGCCCTGAGAGCGTATGGTATTTGATTCATTTAAATCTTTAGTGTAGAAGTGAGCGCCTCGGCTTGGGCTATAGTGCCTGTAAATCGGAATGGGGGTTGTTGTGCTTGAGGCATACCAAGCGATACCTTCATAATTCCAGCCCTGGTTTCTTATAGCATTAGACTCTGTAAGGCTGGTGGTAAAGAAGTGCCTACCTCGGCTTGGATTGTAGTGCCTATAGACAGGCCTTGAGCTGGTGCTTGAGCTAACATCCCAAGCGATACCTTCATAATTCCAGCCTTGAGTTCTGATTCTGTTAGACTCGTTTAGGTCTGTAGTAAAGAAATGAGCCCCCCTGTTTGGATTATAGTGTCTATATACAGGGATTTTTGTTATTTCGGCACCATTAATTACATTAATGGTTTGGTTTATAACAAGATTTGACCAGCCTAGATTAGTAATTCCAAGCTTGAAGCTCTCTTGGTAAGTTGAATTGGTAGCTGGTGCCTGTATAGCAAAAGTAAATGTTCCTGTCGCACCTGGAGCAACAGAGTTTTCGAGCATTTTGGTGCTTATATTGCTGCTAGGCCAGGTTGAGGCCTTAAAAGGACTAACTCTATTTAAGGGATCAGTGTATATGTCGGCTGTATATGAGCCTGTCTTGTACCAAGTGATGTTGCCAGTATTTTTAATCCTTAAAGTTACGGTGCCTGCACTTCCAGCGTTCATTGTAGTGGGATATGTGTTCTCTAATAGCTGTGCCGAAATATTTGGCGAAATAACTCTTATTGGGTAGTATTGCCCAATGTCATTTAACCAAGTTAGGTTTTCTGCAACTAAATTAAAGTATTCATTATAGGTGCCCGGACTTGGATTTGCCTGTATCTCGAAAGAAAAGCTGGCTACCTGGCCTGGGGCCACAGAAGCTTGCTGCATAACTGCAGCTCTATTGCCACTAATCCAAGAAGAGGTAGAGAAACCACTACCCCTGTTTAGAGGGTTGCTGGTGGCTAATCTTACAGGGTTTGCTCCAGAGTTATACCAGGTTTGGGTTCCAGTATTTCTCGCCTGTAGGGTCAGAATTGCCCTCTCGCCTTGAGGCAAATTGGTAATATCTCTATCCCAGCCCTGAGAAACTATTTCCCATCTATAGGGCGCAACAATGGTGCTGCCAAACCAGTTAGTAAAATCTCTCCAGAAATTGCGATTACCATAAGCACTACAACCATCGCCTGTTCCATATAAATTATTGAGTGCTGCTGCATTTGGCTGGTAAGGAGTATATGAATACAAAGCTGCTGTAGCTCGGTTTTGAATATTAACATTGCTACCACCACAAGCCGAATTAGGATTCCAACGAACATATCTTACCCCCGGACTATAAGGAATATACCAAGCGGGGTTTAGGTCGTAAAAATTACGAAAGTGTCGAGCGGCCTGATAAACTTGCTGAGTAAATCCGTAGTAAGCCGGGTCACAGGTTCCGTTGTCTGGACATGCAAAGCCCATTGCTGTGCGATACTGCCAAGGGTAAGGCCAAGTATCGGTAATGAGTCCGTTTTCTTTTTGGAGGGTCACTATTAGGACCTGCGGGTTTAGGTTAAAATTTTGTGCTTGCTCCCAAATTATTTGAGCAGCACTTTTGCCATTTTCAGTATAGTTTTTGAGACATATCCAGGGTGGCGTTGCGCCCTGGGCACTCGGCCCTGCAGGGTGCCAAGTGTCGCAAACTGGAACTTTAGAATTCAAAAAGTTTTGGATATCTGCAACTGACATGGAGCTTTTATTAGTAAAGACAGAATCGTCAATGATCCTGCCCGGATCAAATGCCTCTGCTTTAGCAGGGCTTACAAATAAGCTCATTAAAAGCAGGGCTGGCAAGATAATTAGTGATTTAAGTAAGTTTTTCATTTAATAGTTACCTTTCTTGATGGTGTTTCAAAACTTCCATTTGGTGAATCTAACTTGATTGTAAGATCCCAATCTCCTTTAGGACTAATTTCAGATGAATTTATTATAAATCCTTGGCAGACATAGTAAGAAACTTGTTGGCCAACTGGTGCGGATTTGGATATTACCGAGCTTCCATTTTTCAAAGTCAGATTGCAGGTACCTGAACTGGTATTTGAGACTAATGCACTAACAATAAGCCTATCGTCTACTTGTTCTGCAGTAGTAATATCTAGTGATGGTTTAGCGCTAGAGCTAGAGCTTGTGCTGGTGCCTGAACTGCTTTGGTTTGAGTTTTTATTATCCAAACTTTTAGCCTGTTGGGCATCATTTTGTTCAGTTTGCTTTTTTGTAGCCTCGCTGACTTCTATCTTAGATTTATCTCCTGGCCTATTTACATACCAAAAGGCAGCGCCTAGAGACAATAGAGCAATAATTAAAACTGCCAAAATTATTTTCTTTTTTGTTTTATTCTTGCTTTTCATAATTAATATTATATTAACATAACTTTAAACGCTTTTCAGGTTTAATTGTGACTTTATTGGGTTGTAAAGTTCGACTTTATAATACTTTTTTTAGATACTCGCCATATCCGCTCTTTGTTAAGTCATCACTGATCCTGATTAATTGATCCTTATCGATATATCCTTCTCTGTATGCAATTTCTTCAATGCAGCCTATCTTTAGACCAGTTCGCTTTTCAATTACATGAATATATTCCGCGGCCTCCATCATAGACGCAAAAGTTCCAGTATCTAGCCAGGCTGAACCTTGATCCATTATCTGAACCTTAAGCTTTCCCCTTTTAAGATATTCTTCATTTACCGTTGTAATTTCCAGCTCACCCCTATCGCTTGGCTTTATGCTTTTAGCTATGTCAATGACATCATTATCGAAAAAATATAATCCGACAACCGCAAAATCACTTTTTGGTTTAACGGGTTTTTCCTCAATAGAAATAGCTTTGTTGTTTGAATCAAATTCAACGACACCATACCTTTCAGGGTCAGAAACTTGATATGCAAAAACAATGCCCCCTTCCGGATCAGTGCATTGTTTGAGGCTTTGGCCAAAATCATGGCCATGAAAAATATTATCTCCCAGAACTAAGGCAACTTTATCGTTGCCAATAAAATATTCCCCAATTATAAATGCCTGGGCTAACCCCTCCGGTTTGGGCTGGACCTCATAATTTAAATTTATACCCAAATCAGAGCCATCCCCAAGCAGTCTTTGGAACTGATCTTGGTCTTGCGGGGTTGTTATAATTAAAATATCCTTAATTCCTGCCATCATTAAGGTGCTTAATGGATAGTAGATCATTGGCTTGTCATAAATAGGCATTAACTGTTTACTAATTCCTTTTGTTATTGGGTATAAGCGCGTTCCCGAACCTGCTGCTAATATAATCCCTTTCATTTTGAAATCTCCTTTTTAACGTATTTTTCAAGATTAATATTCCAGTCGTTAGGCGTAAAGCCAGTTGACTCTATTTTACTCAAATCTAAAAAGCTATTTAGTGGTCTTAATGCAATTCCTTCCTTACCCCTATAATACTCTGCGGTAGTTATATCTGTAACTTTATAGCCTAAACCGCTCAACTTAAATATTTCTCTAGCTATATCAGCCCAACTAGCGGGATTTCCTGAATTAGTTAAATTATAAGTACCATATTCGCAATTATTTTTTAATAAATGATCTATCCCCCTGACTAGTTCAGAAGTAAAAGTGAGTCTGCCAATTTGATCATTGACAACTGCAGGCTCAATTCCTTTTTTAGCCAAATCAAGCATCGTTCTTACGAAATTATTACCATCTCCAATTACCCAAGAGGTTCTTAGTATGTAGTGTTTCCTTGCTAAACCACAGGCTATGTCGCCTGCTGCTTTACTAGCACCATAAACTGAAAGGGGCGAAAATGATTCATCTTCTTTGTGACTTTTTTTGCTTCCATCAAATACATAGTCTGATGATATATGTATTAAAGTAATATTATTTTTGTTTGCAGCCTGAGCTAAATAGGATACAGCTGATGCGTTTACAGCCCAAGATGCTACCCTGCCTTCTTCGGTTTCGGCACCGTCAACGTTAGTATAGGCGGCGGCGTTAATAAGATACTTGATATCAGTCCAATCATAATCAAAAATACATTCTT
>JBIIIT010000040.1:0-4253 GCA_044234435.1 Candidatus Saccharimonadia bacterium
ACTGCTATCTTTATTAAGCTAATATTTTTTCTAATAATGTTTGTTAAAACACCAGGAACATTAGGATCTATGTATGGCAGAGAAACTGGCACCGTTTGGTTACGAATTATTTTAGCATCTACTTCGACCGAACCATCCTCAGAAACTTTAATATTTCGAATAAGGCTTCTGTCTATGAAAGCATTGCTTTTATCTATACTTTGGTTTCTTTCGCTCATCAAAAAATAATCAGCAGATGAATTCACCAAAGATCCATCCAGCTTTAATCTATTCAAAACTTCTGAGCTATCATAATCTGAACTATAGGCCATTATTTGTCGGCTCATAATTAATTCTTCAAGACCAGATGCAAGCTCAGTAAGTTCATTTACATTCTTATTAGCAACCCTATCCATTAACACTCTAACCAAACTTGTAAGAATAGTCTTTGGATCCTTACCTCTTTTTTTATCTTCTCCAAATTCTACCTCCTGCTGAATTGTTTCTGTAATATTGTTCTCATTTACAGTAAGCTCGTAGTCTTTTAAATAAACAGGTCCAGTTTCTCTTAATAAGTACTTCAGCACCTCAGGAGTAACTCCTATAACGTTATCAACATTTTTACCTGATTCTAGCTCAAAAATTTTTTTTGCCCTCTTTGCATTGTAGGGCCAATCTAAGCTTTGTCCACTATCCCTTAGCGAATAAAGCACGTCTCCTTCTGTTGGGTCATTCGATTTTTCAATATAGTTAACCCTATCGAATAAATAATCGTAATAGTAGACTTCTCTTACAGGGTCTGATTTAATTTTCCCCTTATCAATAGACAAATAACCCAAACTCCCGATAAATCCTCCTCCAAATCTTTGTTCTGCATTATTCATAAACAGCACGAGTATGTCTTTTTTACCGTTGATTCCTAAAAAATTTTGGGCGAGTATATTGTAACTGCTAATTTTTGTTGTTTTATTAACTACTTTATTTATATATTTAGGGATAATTAACAGAGACAAAAATAAAAATACCGACAAAACCAATGCAATTATAAATCTAAAAATGAAGTTTCCATTGTGTAATTTATTTTTCGATTTTTTCACTTACAAACCCTCCAAGGTCTTTAATGAATCTACTCTCTGAAAAATATTCAGCTCGGCTTCTTAAATCAGATTTGCTAAACTTAGAGCTTTCAAATGTTTTTATGGCTTCAATCAAGCTATCAACGGTTTGCTTGTCATGATAAACTCCCGTTTTCATATTTATCACAGTTTCGGATGCACCGCCCTCACCAAAACAAATCACTGGAACACCAGCTGCCATAGCTTCTACTGGTGTAATTCCGAAATCTTCTTCAGCAGAAAATATAAAAGCCTTGGCTTTTTCGTAAAGCTGATCAATCCTTTTGTCAGATGGGCTTTCAATAAAAACGACATTATCACTTGCTATCTTTTTTAGGTTCTTAAGCTCGGGGCCCCTTCCGGCCACAATTAGCTTTTTGCCGAGTTCGTTACAGGCTTTTATTGCAAGGTCGATTCTTTTGTATGGAACGAGCCTGGATACAACCAAATAGTAGTCGTCGGATTTGTGCTTAATGTTTGAAAATCTTTCAATATCCACCGGTGGATTAATTACCTGACTATCTCTTTTATAGTATCTTTTAATTCTAGAAACGACCTCTTCAGAGTTAGCAATTAGATAATCAGGCCTCTGAGCTGCCGCAAAATCCCATAGCTTAAGCCTCTTTACCATTGATGGCATTACGAGCCTAACAAATGGGTCTAGAAGCCCAAAGCCAGGATTTTTGAGGTATTCATCATAACCGCTCCAATAATATCTTACTGGGGTGTGTATGTAGCTGATATGTAGCGTTTCGGTTGGAGTAATGACGCCCTTCGATTCGGCGCTCGAGCTAGATAAAACCAAATCGTAGCTACTTAAATCTAAGCTCTCAAAAGCTAAAGGCCTAACTGAAGCAAAAAGCTGGTGCTTTTTCTTAGCAAGTGGCCAGTGTTGCAGGAAAGTGGTATGGATTTTTCTATTTCTAAAAATAGTAATTTTTGAGTTGTCATAAACGCTAGTGTACAGATCGGCTTGGGGGAAAAGCTTTAGCATACTCTCAACCACCCTCTCGGCGCCACCTAGGCCAATCAGCCAGTCATGCACAATTGCAACCTTAAGATCTGATAACTTTTTGCTATAATCCATTACGCTCAAACACCGCCTGCCAAAATGTTTTAAACAGAATTTTTATATCAAGCCATAGAGACCAATTCTCGATGTAGTAGATGTTTAATCTGACTCTTTCTGAATATTCCAAATCATTTCTTCCCGAGACCTGCCATAAGCCAGTAATGCCTGGCCGGATAGTTACTATCTTTGCCAAATTCTTATTTCCACCTAATAATTCTAACTCTGATTCAGGCAGAGGTCTTGGTCCTACTAGGCTAAGGTCTCCCTTTAATACGTTGTAAAGCTGTGGCAATTCGTCCAGGCTGGTCTTTCTTAAAAAGCGCCCCACCTTACTAACCCTTGGGTCGTTTTTAATTTTAGCGTGCTTTCGAAATTCGTCTGCCTTTTCTTTTGGAAGTTTCTTCAAAACATCCTCGATAGTTTGGCCACCGAACTTAGGACCCAAACTGTACTCGGATTTCATTGTTCTAAATTTGTAAACTTTAATTTTTCTGCCTCTTCTGCCATAGCATTCGTGCGGATATATCACAGGTCCAGGTTCAGTGATTTTGATTAATAAAAATATTACTAACTGCACTGGCAAGGTGATAATTGTAATTAATAGTGTAATAATTACATCGAATAATCTTTTTATTACTCTTCCCCATCCTTCTATGGAGGTCGGCTTCATTTCTAGCACTGGAGTTGAACCAATTTGAGTAGAGAGTATTTTAGAAGTATATAGGCCAGACATTGTCGGTACATACTGATAACCAACATGATTATTCTGGCAGAAAGACAAAATATCGGTAAGCTTTTCGTCATCTGAGCTTACGTTTGCTACTATAACACTGTCGATATGCTCACGCTTTATTAGTTTTTCTAGCTTATCAGAGGTAACAGATTCCAGACTGGAAATGCTTGAGACAATTTTGTATCTTCTTTTAAGCTTGCGCAGAGTTCTTTTAAGCTGATCTGCACTTGGCCCCTGGCCTATAAATAACACCCTGTAAACACCGATTCCGTATCTCGCCAGAATTCTTTGAATTAAGCCCATTAAAATTCTGCCTAGACTTACCAAGAGAATTGAAATCAAAAAGCCGTAAATAGGAATAATTTTTGCTGGAAATATTGGCCTAACGTATAAAAAATCAATCACAATTAAAGCCATTACGCCTGCTGAACAAGCTGCAATAATCTTGCCAAGCTCTAGCCATTTTGTTCTATCTGATCTTAACCTATAAAGCCCAACCGAGAAAAATATAATCAGCCAGATAGGTAAAAATATTAACATCAAGTTAAGATAAGCATAGCCTCCAACCTCAACAGAAAAGGGTCTACCGCTGCCCTCTCTTAAGAAATAAGCTAGAACAAAGCTAACCACCAGCATCAAGTAATCGACTGGTATCTGAATAACTGATATTAGTAGCTCGCTACGTTTTCGCATATCTATTATTTTACCACTTAAATAAATAACATTCGCCCTCTAAATGATTGCGAATGTTATCTAATCTGCTATGACTTAGCTATAAGCCGAATTTTGTATCCCTCACCATAATGTTCAATAAGAACATTCTGGTGAGGGACGATGACCATCTATCTTAGTCAGACAAGCTGACAACCTGCGTAAGCATGGCGCGATATACCCATAAAAAGACGAGAAATCTCTCTGCATTTAAGCAGAAGGGCCCATAATCTTGCAGCCGGTAGGGTTTACCTCGCCCCGACAATCACCTGTCCGAGCTGTGGGCTCTTACCCCACTCTTTTCACCCTTACCCCACACCATAACTCTCGAAAAGCCCTATGGTGTGGGGCGGTTTAGTCTCTGTGGCACTTTCCCTAGGATCACTCCTGGTTGCAGTTAGCAACTACCGTTACTCTATGCTGTTCGGACTTTCCTCCCCTCACCACAAGTCTCATAACCAAGACCTTTGGTGAGGGGTAGCCATCCGCTAACTCATAGCAATACATATTATAATATATTTATGCTTATTTGTCTATCTGTTGGAATCTAGCACTTCATTCACAATAGCATCAGCTTGCTTATTGTCTTTGCGGTATACGTGTGTAAAACTCAAATCCATCCCCTTAGAAAGCTGTTTTACTT
>JBIIIT010000008.1:0-15185 GCA_044234435.1 Candidatus Saccharimonadia bacterium
CCATAATATTTACTTGGTTTAAAAGGTCTCGAATATTGTAAATATAATCGTCCATTAGCCCTGCAAGCAAAGGATTTGTCTGATCGGCAAGTTTTTGTTCCAAATCATCTAGGTAGGAGTCAAGATCTATTTTTCGTGATTGCACAATGATTTGAATTGGAAAATGCAAGCCATTTAAAAAGCCCTGATAAGCAAACTCTATAGCATCTTTTTCAGATGCACTTTTAAGGTCATAATTCGTTGGCGAGCACATTACAATCATTCTTAAGCTTCCATCGCGCATAATTACAATACCATCTCTAACTTCGGCGAAGTTTAGATGAGCTTGTGTACTTTGCATGTTCCCCTTGCCTTTTTTAGGAGGGGTTGTGCTGTTAATGTATTCTTGCTGGTTTGGATTATTCTGCGGAGGCATATTTTAATTATTTCCCAGGGCTTAATTTTATCTGTTGGCCTTCCTTGAGTTCTTGCGAGTTGGCCTGGTTGGCTAATTGCTGAACTGTTAAGTTGTTACTTTGAAGCATAGCCTTTTTTAGTATAGCACTTGAGGTCTGTGGTTGAGAAATTGGAGCAGGCTGATTTTGCTGCGGAGCTTGCGCAGTAGCCATATTCTGCTTGATTTGTTGAATCGCCTGCTGGTGGATTGTTGCTTCCTCATTTTGTAATAGCTCATTAACTTGTGCGCTTCTCGGATTCGATGCATCAAGAACGTCGTCTTGTTGGGTAACCTGCAAGGTTCTTGCCCTGTCTGCAACGTTTCCTGCAATTTGTGTTGGATTTATAACTCTTTGGCCATAAGCCGAGGCTTGGTTTTCTTCATCTTGCAATTGAATAGTTGGGTCTTTAATAGATCCGTGTGTGTCCATCACAAGCGCTAATTGTTGAAGGCTGCTTCTGGAAACGTTTTTTTGGGTAATAATTTCTGGCGCCTTGACCTCTTCTTTTATCAGCTCGACCGTGGAGAGGTCTTTGTCCCAGATTCTTACTCTTGGTACAAAATAAAACCGAACCAAAGCCACGAAGTACTTTTCAAAGCTCTGTTCTTGTCTTTTGCCAAACCCCAAAAGCAAAAAGAATCCAGTAATAGGGATTATTACTACCGCCATAATTACATAATTAACTATTGCAGTATCGGAATTGCCAGTTGGGCGGAGTATAAAAAACATTAAGCCTGCCCAGACTACGCCAATTACTACATATATAAATTGCCTTAGGCTCAATGGCCCGATCAGCTTGTCTTCTGCTTCTACGTCTTGTGGTACTTTGTATTGGCCCACTTATTTAAGAATCGTTCCGCCCAGTAGACCTGAGCTATTAATTGCTGCTTTTACTTTAGGATCAATTGATTTGGTACTATCATTATTAATTTCAACTACCGCCGCTCTTAAAGATTTGCCTGCAACTGAATTTCTTCCCTGTGTTTGTGCATGTGTTAGCATCCTATTAACAGTGTCTCTATCCCAGCCAGCCAACTGGCCCCCGCTAAAGCTATTAAATGCACCTTCTTTTCCTTTTATTAAGTCCGGAGCTTTAGAGGATACATCGCCAATATGGGGCTCTATTCCTTTCATTACTTTATCTTGGGTTAATTTGGTGCCTGGTGCCGATTGTGCATTAGATATGACGTCATAATTACCAGTTTGGGCAAGCTGACTGACTGCGGCTACTTGCAGATCTTCGCTACCGCTAGATACACCCAGTAAAGCAGAAGTCCCACCTTGTGCTACCTGCCCCAACTCATAGTTGAAAAGGTCATTTCCACTTTCAATGCCTGCTGCCACACCGCCTGCCTGCTGGTGTGATGAAAAAATGGTGTTTGTAGTATTTTCAAGTGCGCGACCCCTTAAGCCCCTCTGCTCTAATTGAGCTTTAATCTTGTCTCTGCCCTGCGTCAAGTCAAGGCCCTGATAAAGGTTACTTGATTGAGCAAGTGATGCTTTATTATTTTTGAGTTTTTCTGCTTCAAACTGTGCTGCTTGCTGTCCTGCGTACATTTGTCCCTTAGAAGTAGGCAATTTACCTTGGAAAATTGCGGCGGCTCTTCTGTTGCCTTTACCAAAAGCTGCGGCGGCTCTTTCATTTCGAGTTTCCTGGAATTGACCCTTTGCAGCTTCTTTGCCTTTAGATTTTATAGCACCAGTAGCCTTGCCAGTTGCGGCACCGGCTGCCCCAAGCACTGCCCCTGAGAGCGCACTAAGCCCTTTGGTGGTGGCTTTTAAGGTTTTAGGAATAAGAAACAGAGCTATGATTGGCATAAGAGCCGGCAAAAAGCCCAGCCCAGTATCTTCTTGCCCTGTGAGCGCAGACGCTATCACTATTGAAGCAGACAAAAGGGCCATAATTGTTACGAACATAGCGTTGAGCCTAATAAAGTCTGTCCACCATTGTTTAAAGAACTTTTCGGTACCTGGTATAACCCAGGCGACAAATGCTAGTGGGGCAATCAATATCATTACATATATTAAGAAATATCTCAGCACCATATATACAAAACCAATTATGACGGAAATAATTGCAGCTATTAAGAATCCAATAATAAATATCCATCCAAACCCTGCCGTAACTATTGATACTCCAGCCCCCACTGCAAATGCCCCGGTAATAGTGGCGCCCAAGCCAGCCCCTACTTTTTCGGTTACACCTCCAGAACCTACTATGTCTGGAGGGACTTGCCCAAGAGCTAATATTACATTAGGAATCGCATAGCCAAGTAAATTAAAGAAGTCTATTATTACGCCTGTTATTACTAGGGTGAATTGTGTAAGAATAACTGCGGCAATAAGTTTTGGCAGTGTCTTTTTGATAGTGTAGTTTTGGGCTGTAAAAAATGGCAAGCTGCTACCAAAAATTAAAATCAGAAAAACAAGAATATATATTGAGTTAGCAATTGTTACTACATTATTTACCACAACTGCCAAACGGCTTGGCTGTCCGTCGTCACCTACAGCTCTAGGAGGAGTAACGGCTAAGAAGCTTATAAGGGGGCTTTTTCTTTGCCCTTCCTCTTGGCCACCACCACCCAGGGTAAGTCTAGTTATACCACGCATCAAAAGATTTACTACCGGACAAACCACGATACTTATGCCGCCGGTATCTTCGTCGCATGCTTCCACAGCCTGGTTGACGTTATTTTCGCTTTTTTCGTCGATTTGAGTATTTATATTTGTGTTTTCAGTGTTGTTCTCTTGTTGAGCGTCATCCTGAGCTAATGCTATTGGCATACTCAAACTAAATATCATTACAAATACAGATATAATCAATACAATTTTTTTAATCCAACTCTTTTTTGTTGCATTCATAGTCTTTATGTAAATATTACACTCCAATAGGTTTTAAGGCAATGAAGCTAGTGGAGTTTTGTGATACTATTTAATTGTGAATAAGCTTAAATCTATTAACATTCATAAAATATTAGCGTCACTGTTTTTGACCATAGCTGTTGGCCTAGCTTTTTCTGGGGTTGCTTTTGCTCAGGATCAGCAAAATAATCAAGAAACAGGTGGCGACCAGAAATTTAACCAAGAAACAAGCGGCGAAAATGTTTGCGGTGTTTTACCTGCGGAATTGTGTGATCAAGTTTTGAACGGAACTGCAGATAGCAGCAACCCTCTGGGCGGCCTGCAGCCACTGATTGAATTTATTATGAACATACTTATTGGGCTTTTTGGTATTTTTGCAGTTTTGGTATTAATAGTTTCGGGAATACAAATCTCAGCTTCTGCCGGCAGCGAAAGTGTGGTTAAGTCCGCAAAAGAAAATATCTTTAAAATAATTACCGGATTGGTCCTTTTGATTTCTTTTAGGGCTATATTGAGTTTGATAAACACAGCATTCGAAGGAGTTGATACATCTAGCCTCTTCGGATCTACCGGTAATGAGCTTAATCCTGAAGGAATCCCAAGACTACTCGGCAATATAATATCGATCGCAAGCTTTATATCTGGAATTGTTTCGGTAATATTTGTTATTGTTGGGGGTATTCGATATATAACTTCGGCGGGTAACCCAAAAGCAAGAGAAGGGGCTCAAAAAACTGTAATTTATGCAATTGGAGGCCTGGTATTATCGATAAGTTCATATGGTATACTGGTATTTATTCAGGAGCAATTAACAAGATGAAAAAAGCTGTAAGTGCACTAACTATCGCAACCTCTAGTTTGCTTTTGCCGAGAATGGCTTTAGCTCAAATAATCAATGAAGGGCAAATTCCCGATACGGTTAAAGGCCCTACTGTTGCGGAACTAGTAAGTAATGTTGTTGGTATTTTATTTTTTGTGGTCGGAGCAGCTTCTGTTATTGTGCTGATTGTGGCAGGAATAATGTTTGTGGTTTCGGCTGGCAATGAAAAAACCACTAAACAGGCTAAAGACGCAATACTATATGCGATAGTGGGAATTATTATTTCGGTTGCCGCATTTGCCATTACTAACTTTATAAACACCCAGCTGGGTGGAAATTAAAAAATAAATATTGCATAAGCAAAAAGCTTTATATATAATTGTTCTTAATAATTAAAGGAGATAAGAATGTCATTAAAAACTATTAAAAAATCTATCAGTGCTGTAGCCTTTGGTTCTACTATGATTGCAACTAGAGCTTTTGCACAGACCGATGCGCCAGGCGATGCCGTTAGAAATATTCAGGATGGTGCTAATGTGGGAGATACAAGTCTAGAGGCGTATATTTCGCTCATTATTAATGTTTTGCTAGGTTTGATCGGCGTGGTTGCGGTAATCATGTTGATTTACGGAGGATTCAGATACGTCCTTAGTGCGGGTAACGAAAAAGCTACCGGCGCAGCTAAAGACACCATCCTTTTTGCAATCATCGGTATCGTAGTTGCGGTTCTTGCCTTTGCAATTGTGAACTTTGTTATTGGCGGTTTAAGCGGATAATTTTTAAGTGAAACTTATTAAAAAGCCCAGTTTAGTTATTTTGACAGCTGGGTTTTTTGCTGAGCGTATGATTCAAAAGGCTTCCGCCCAGTGTAGTGATACTGGCAATACAGTAGGTTCGGGCATAGACTGCGCAGGCAATACCCTACCAGAAAATCTTACTGGCGGCGGAGGGATTGTCACGGTAATTATAAACACCCTACTTTCAATAGTAGGGGTTGTTGCAGTAATAATGATTATAGTTGGGGGTTTTAGAATGGTTGTGAGCGGCGGAAATGAAAAAGCAGTGGCCGACGCCAGAAACACCATACTTTATGCCGTTATTGGGCTTATTGTTGCGGTTTTAGCTTTTGCAATTGTAAACTTCGTTTTAGACAGTTTGTAATATTTAAAATCCAAAGTAGCCTAACAAACTCATAAGAGTGCAGATTTTTAGATAGTGGTATAAAATGTCTCTATGAAAGTTTACAAAGACAACTTTATGACTGTTTTGATTACTGTAATCATTATTCTAGTTATGGGCTTTATAGGTTTTTTTATTGGTAGCTTCATATTAGCCCCCAAGACAAACACTTCTTCTGGTAAGACTACCTATAGACCCAAGGTAAAATACCCTAACGGCCCAATAACACTCACGTATTGGAGGACAATCGAAGGGGTTGATGTTTTTGCGCCAATTCTTGAGGAATATAAGAAACTTTACGCAAATGTCAAAATTGAAGTTAAAGATATTCCTTTGGCTGAGTATGATAGTAAGCTTTCTGAAGCCGCCAAAAATAATAGCTTGCCCGATTTATTTATGCTTAGAAGCGACTGGGTTCCTCGCTACCGAGATTATATGAAGCCATCGCCCAAAGAGGTGTTTAAGCCAGAAGACTATAAGAAAACATTTGCAGCAGTTACTGGCGAAGAATTGATTTATAATAATGAAATTTATGCAGTATCGTATGGTATACCGACCCTAGGACTTTTCTATAATTCTGACAAATTTTCTAGCCAAGGAATAACAGACCCACCTGCAACTTGGCAGGAGCTTTTGGATGTCAATTCAAAACTTGTAAAAAAAGAAGGCAACGGCTTAATAAGCTCAGGAATTGCTTTAGGTACTGCAAACATCTCCTCTGCATCTAGTATTATGCCATTATTAATGATTCAAAATGGTGCAACTATGACCGACTCCCCTCCCACAAAGGCCACCTTTGAGAAGCCAGGTACAGATAATTATCCAAGTAGCCCCAGGGCTTTGGATTTTTACACTAGCTTTGCAAAGCCAAATAAATCTAGCTATTCGTGGAGCGACGGTTTTGGAAATGACATCAAAGCCTTTGAGAATTCAAAGACAGCTATGATTATCGACTACCCTTTTCGCTATACTCAAATAAAAAATGAAGCAAAAAATTTAAATTTCAAAACTGCCAAAGTCCCTCAGGTAAACCCTAATTCTCCAGCTAACTACACAGTATATTGGGCCGAAGGAGTTAGTAAAAATACAAAGTACCCAGAAGTGGCTTGGGATTTTTACAATTTTATGACCAGCTACGAAATAATGAATATTTATACTGCTAAAACACTAAGGCCTGCTAGCCGACTCGATCTTGCTAGAGACCAAGAAAAAGATACCATTCTAGGGCCTTTTGCGGCTCAAGTGCCTACTGCTAAAAGCTACTACAAGGGGAATAATTTACAAACCGACTCTACAATTTTACAGATGATAAATACTTCTCTTTCTGGATTTGACCCAGCAATTGCCGTGAGAGCTGCTAGTGATAGCGTAACTAAATCCATTCAGCAGTACCCCTACAAGTAGTCTTGTATTAAAAAAAAGCCCCGTGAGGGGCTCTTTTTTTAATTATGCTTCTAAGCAGCGGGTTTAACCTTGATTTTTTTAATCTTGTCCTCTTGCACCACTTTAGGTATTTGAATTGTTAGAACACCGTCTTTTAAGCTAGCTTCAGCTTTTTCAGCAACTGTTGAGGTAGGTAGAATTACTGACCGGCTAAATGACCCCCAGAAACATTCCTGCACATAGTAGTTGTCTTTTTCGACTGCAAACTCATCTTTACGATCACCGCGAATAGTTACTACATCTTCAGATATGGCTACATCGATGTCTTCTGGCTTAACTCCCGCAATCGGTGCCTTAACTACGATTTTGTCCTTTGTCTGATACACATCCACTGCTAGCTGGCCTTCAAACTCTTCTTCGCTCATCCACTCCTCTGCCTGAGGTTGCTCTTCGTCTAAAAATTCATCTTCTAATATTTCTTCATCAACTTCATTTTTTCTTGCCATAACTAAACTCCTTATTCTTGCTTAGTTTACTGATTTGTCATTATTATAATCAGGTTACAAATCTAATGCAAGCATAATGATAGAAAAAATATTCGAAATAATCAGCCCCGATATGTGTATAGTGTGTAAAAAAGAGGGCACTTGTCTATGCGTTGAGTGTTCTAAAAACCAGCTTGTTTATAAGAAAGCTTCTTGTGCATTTTGCAATACAATAAATGAAGATTTTAGAACCTGTAAGACTTGCTATACTAAGACGAAAGTCTCAAAAGCATTTATTTCTTTTAGGTATGAGGGAATTATAAAAGATCTAATTTGGGCAATGAAGTATGATAATAAAAGAAGCTATGCCAAAGAATTAGCCCGATATCTGAAGCCTGAGAAGGGCTTGGTTTGCTTTGTGCCAAGCGATGGTAAAACAAGAAGACGTAGAGGTTATGATCAAGCGGAATTGCTTGCTAGGCACTATTCAAAAATACACAATTTGTATTTCATAAAAGTATTGATACGCAAAAAGCACATTAGTCAGGTCGGTAAAAGCAGAAAAGAAAGAATGCAAAACACCCTTGGTAATTTTATAGTTGCTAAGGACATTAAGGGAGCAGATTTGATTTTGATTGACGACGTACTAACTACGGGCTCAACCGCCAAAGAATGCGCTAAAGTATTGAAAGAAGCAGGGGCAAAATCTGTAAACGTGGTTGCCTTGGCTAAGGGTTAAGCACAAAGAGATAGTGGTTTTTATCACTGCCGGATTTTATTAGGCTCCAACCTTTTTCGTTAAGCCACTGTTCGATTGATTTTTTTGATTTACGACTACTTTTTAAGTCATTGCTTGATATTAGAGCACATCTAATATTGTATTTTTTTATTTGGGCTTCTCTTGATTGTTCATTATTTATGAATTCAATGTATTCATTAAAATAATTTTTTCCAGAATTCTCCCAGCTTGGCATGCGTCCGTCGATATAAACTTTATTATTTGGTAATTTCCAAATTAAAAAACCACCATAATTATAAGAGTTGAAAATATTTCCATTACATCCCTCATCTTTGATATACCTAACCGCCAGTATAGGATATTTTTCTGCTCCGTAAATAGCCGACCTCACTGAAAGAACAGATGATAGTACTATAAAAATATACAAAATAGCTATTGAAACATACTTTATCCGATCCAGTTCAGCGAAGCTTTTTATTTTATTAACTTTAGAAATAAGCTCTAATTGATATATTTCCAGATACCTTATGCTAGTTATAACATAAATTGGCAAATGCCTAATACTCGATAAAGTCATAGCAAGGGCCAAGGAAGGAATTGAAAAGATAGCTTTCCAGGCTTCTTTTCGAAGTGCTAGCACTAGAGATATGGAAATTACCACGAAAGCAACCGAAGAATAAGGTAGCAAGACCGGGCGCCATTCGCTAATTCTAAATCTTAACTGAGAATCGGCACCGGTTCGATAAATTTCTTCAAAAATTCCAAAACCATAGGGGTTAATTAGAACTGATAAGCATGAAATAGCTAAAATGTGCCATTTTACCTTATTAGAGCTGAAAAGCTGATACAAAATTAGGATAAGAAGGCCTAGCACAAAACTACCATGAAGATTGGCCCAGATTATAAAAATTATTGGTAGCAAATATTGAAGCCTTTTGTTTTTAGAGCAAATTATTCTTTCAAGAATAGCTATGAAAAAAACAGTCCACGCAACTGGCCTTATTCCTGCAAAAGGAACAACAGCAACGGTTGCTAATAGTAGTGGGAATTTTAAAGATGTTCTTTTTGCAATCAAAAGCCCAGAGATCCATAGAAAACTGAAAAATATCGCAGTAGCCAGATATCCTCCAGAATTGTAGAGCAGATATATTAAAACGTCATTTAGCCACTCGTGATTTATCCATAAAAAATTGCTGGCCGTAAAAGTAAAAACATCATATTTTGGTATTCCGTTTTTGGAGATATATTCCCCTGCTTTTAAGTGCCAACCAAAATCAGGATCTATATTATAATATGCGATACAAAATATGATTGTGAAGCAAAGCGCTGCAGTAAGGGCATATAAATAGTTTCTTCTGAGATAGCTTAGTGATGAGTAAAATATTTTTTTCATTTGATATTATTCTGATTAGATTATCATAGCAAACATTATCTTTCTGATATAGAATATAAAAACTTGGAGAGGTGCAGGAGTGGTTGAACTGGACGCTCTCGAAAAGCGTTGTGCCCTTTCGGGTACCGTGGGTTCGAATCCCACCCTCTCCGCCATTGTTTGTGGCAGAGCTTCAGCTCTGACATAAACAATTGTTGAAAGAATGAGAATCCAAAACTGCGAAAGCAGTGGGTTCGTGAGCAATACTCTGCGCGCATAAGCTTGCTTAGAGCACAGAGTGAAGCGATTTAGCCTTGCGTCATCCCACCTTCTCCGCCAATAGCTACTTTTTATAAATATATAATTTTCTTGAAATTGAAGTAGAATTTTTAAGCGCAATTATCTTATTGGGCTTTTTGTTTTCAGCCCGAAAGTTAAGGCTAGCCAAGAAGTATTTATTTGGCAATTTATCAATAATTTTACTGACAGCCTTTGGAAACAAATAAATAAAAATTTTAGAGTTATTTTTTATTTTTATATCATTAAAATCTTTATACTGAATCTGTACATTCTTATATCTAATTGTATTTATTTTAGATAACGTATACGGAATGGTTCCTGTTTCAAGGCCTATGAATTCAGAATCTGGATGATTTTCTGCACAGTGTCTTAAAAATTTCGCATTACCACAGCCTAAATCGTATACTACTTCACCAGATTTTATTTCGAGAGCTTTTTCAATCTGATTAAAGAGTTTTTCTGGGGTGGAGACAAATGGCGCCTCATTTTTATGCAAAAGATCATATAGCTTAAAGCCAAGAGCAATTAGTATAAGTGATAGAATAAAAATTAGTACACTGTTCAATGCTTCAATCATTGTATTAATTATAATCGATAATTTTTCTTAATAATTAAATGAAAAAGACTAATAGTAAATCATTCGCATCAATATTGATCGCACTACTTATCGTTTTAGTAGTAGCATCTTTACTTTTTTTAAAAAGTAAAAAAGAAAATGTTTTTATAAAGAGCATAGAGAAGCAGCTCAGCTTTGGTCCAAGATATGTAGGCTCCGAAGGGCATACTAAAGTTAAAAAATACATTGCCGACGAACTAGCCTTATCAGAAGCAGTTATTGAAAAACAAGAATGGACAGATTCAAGTAGTGGATTTGGTTTGACAAATATTATTGCTAGATTCAATCCAGAGGCAAAAGAACGGCTTATAGTAGCGACACATTACGATACGGACCCAAAAGCTACGAAAGATTTAAATAATAAAACTCTTCCTGTGCCAGGCGCTTCCGATGGGGCCTCTGGGGTGGCTGTACTTCTGGAAGTTGCTAAAAACTTTGAAGAATTGGCAATAAAAAAAGATTTAGGAGTAGATTTGGTGTTTTTTGACGCCGAAAATTTTGATCCAGGTAACTTTACCAACTGGAATCCAAAAGGCTCAACTTACTTTTCGGAAAATATAAATAGTCTTTATAAAACTCCACCCACCAAAGCAATAGTAGTAGATATGGTATGCGATAAAAATTTGAATTTTAAAAAAGAGAGCTCTTCATTGAAAGCTAATAAAGAAGAAGTTAATAAGCTATGGGAGATTGGTCAGAAAATAGCTCCAAAATCATTTTTAGACCAAACCACTACAGAGATAAAAGATGACCACACGCCCCTAAACAAAATAGGCATACCTAGTATTTTGCTAATCGACTTAGATTATCAGTATCACAACACCACCAAAGACACTATTGATAAGTGCAGCGAAAAAAGTCTAAAGGCAACTTGCAATGTTCTTAAAGAATTTATACAAAATTACTAAATACCTATTTAAAATGTGAAGTGTCTTTTTAATTAAAAGATGTTATGTTTAAAGAATGAATAAAAATAATCAAACTTATCTTTTAATAGCTTTGATTATCTCGGTGTTAATAGTAGTATCGATTTTTATGATTCTTGGTATTAATGCAAGGAGAAACAATAATAACACTTTAGACAACTCATTTAAAAGCTGTGAAGAGTTGACCGCCACACTAGTAGGAAAGAGTGAAAATGAAGCTATAAATGAGCTTGAAAGTAAAGATAAAATTTACAGAGTCGTTGGCAGGGATGGTGAGTATTTGCCAGCAACTCAAGATTTCAATGAACAAAGGATTAATTTGTATATTGTCGATGGAACTGTGAAAACTGCCGGATGCGGATAAATAAATAGGCTGGCATCTTATTTTAAAAAGATTACAGCCTATGGTGCGCCCGGCAGGAGTCGAACCTGCGACCTCCAGTACCGCAAACTGACGCTCTATCCAGCTGAGCTACGGGCGCTTGAACGAAGGTATTATACCTGAAAAAAGCTTATTTTTAAAGTCTAAAAACGCAAGCGCCTGAAAATCTTGTCGGCTATATCTTCTTTATGATCGATTAGCGGTACCATTTGGGCAAGCGCAGCTTCAATTTCGCTGGCATCCTGCGTAGCTAAGGGTAGACTAACCAAAGTCCCAAATCGTTTAGAAGGAATGAGATCTAAGGTGGGTTGATTATAGTCCATATATTTATAATAAGATCTGAAGTCGTCAAATAGATATTTCTTGTTCTCTATTTCAATTCCATAGTTTGTGAATCTGTAAACGAGAACCTTAGGCTTTCTGGTGGCCCACACCGATAAAGCTATTCCCATCACGACTAATAGAACAATTGTGACCCATTGCTGAAACCATACAGCCAAGGCTATTAGCCCAGCAAAAAATGCAATAATTCCTAAAAACCAACCTAGAGGTTTGTGTGTGTATGCGAATTCAGGGGCTTGCCACTGAAAAATAATTTGTTCTGGCACTTTAGGCCCTTCCTCTGGAGTGTGATCTTTTTTTTCTTCAGCTCTGCTGCCAACCAGCTTGCTGTCTTGTTGATCCTCATTCTGATTTTGTTGGCTGCCAAGTTGGCCAGTAAGGAAAGGGTTGCTTGCTGGCTTGAATGCTGTCTGATTCTGGTCTTCTTTTGAGTTATTGTCCATAATACTTAAGATTTATTATGGTCTAAATGTATAGACATGTCCATACATACACCATCAGCTTTTCAGATATAAATATATTAAGGGATTATAGTTGCCCTTGTAAGGATCACCGATGAGTTTGAAGCCCCTGCTTTCAAAGTAACGAATCATAATTAGACTTCCTGTGGTTGCAAATATGCTCTTACCTTTTATTTTATCAAGAAGAGCATCATTGAGTCGGCTATTGTACTTTTTCCCTCTGTGGTGATGATTAGTAAAACAGTAACCTAGTTCGTAGCGGGGAATTTCTTTTGGTGCTTCTGCTGAGGCTTTGGCGCACAACCCTATAAAGTAGGAGCTCTCTTTGTTTTTAATGGCTGCAATACTTGCTAGCTCATTTCCTACATAGCAAAACCCTAAATGTTCACAATCTTTAATTTTCTCATCCAAGCCCACGGCATTTACCTGCCCGCCATCAAGAACCAAATTTTTAAATTTAAGCAGCTCGTCTTGGCTACAAAGTTTGGGTTTTTTAATAATTATTTTGGGGGATTCCATAAATAAAACTTCCGAAATTCGAATTCTTATTTATGGCGGAGAGGGTGGGATTCGAACCCACGAGACCCTTGCGAGCCTGACGGTTTTCAAGACCGTTCCCTTCAACCACTCGGGCACCTCTCCATAAAGTATTTAATTGAGCTATGGCGGAGAGGGAGGGATTCGAACCCTCGCGGGAGCATACGCCCCCCTACCGGTTTAGCAAACCAGCCCCTTCAGCCACTTGGGTACCTCTCCATAAAGCTCAAATGTATATGTGCGATACCTGGTAATTATAGGTTAAAACTAGAAAAATTTCCAGAGCTAAGGCCCAATAAAGTAGCAAAAAAATATTTTGTCTATCCAGTCAATATTTATTAAGAGTGATTTGAAGCTAGTCAAGTAATAAAAGCGAACAAAAAGCAAACTACTTATGTTTATGTGAAAGAATCCTTTTTCGTGTGAAAGCTAGTTGCCAGGAAAGTTTTTAAACTGGATGTCTTCCAGTCTCAGCTTGTAGATTTCTGACTCCCCTGTCTTGCCTTGAGCTTTGAGATTATCTATAAGTTTTTGAAGAATCAGCTTATCAGCGGGGCTTTGCTTAAGTGCAGATTCTAATGCTCTTTTTGAGTCCTCAAGTTTTCCAGAGTTTGCATATATGGCTGCTATCGCCATCCAGTCTGAGCTATTTTTGGTCTCCAGTTTTTGAAGTTTATCTAGCGCATCGATGTATAAAAAGGAATTGAGTAGCGTGTAGGCTTGCTGCCTGTCGTTAAGGCTTGAAGAGGAATTCTTGATATCGCAAATTGCCAAAGCCTGTTCGGCATTTTGGCTGCTAAGATTAAGCTTAATTGCCTTTTGGGCCAATTCGCATCCCTTTGAATTGTTACTGTTGATAAATTCAATTATTGCTAAGCCAGACAAAGATTCGGCATTCTCCCCTTCTGCGTTAGATTTGGAGTAGAATTCTTTAGCTTTTGAGGCATTACCGGATTTTAAAGCTAACTCACCAAGATAATTATAATCAAGCTCAAGCCAGCTTGAGTTGTAGGTGTCAATCGCTTTTTCGTACTCCCCTTTTTGCCAAAGATAATTCGCATAAGTGTATGTAGCCAATGGATCATTTTTTCCAAGCAAAGCGGCCTGCGCATAAAGGCTGCTTTTGGAAGCCTCATCGCTACTCGACTTGCCCTGCTCTAATAGGATATCGACATTTTTAATTTGCCAGGTTTTTATAGCCGGCATGCTTAGTCCAATTACTAGGCCAGCCGTAACAATCAAAGCGGTGGCAATCGTTGCAAAAGAAAAGTTATTGAGTCGATTTAAGTTTTTCAATTTGACCCTCGATTTTAGTTGCTTCTTGTATTGCCTGATCCAATCTGTCGCGTTCTTCTTCTACGACGGCTTTAGGAGCATTAGATACGAAGCTTTTGTTAGAAAGTTTTGATTCGGATATTCTTGCCATATTCTTTTTGGCTTTTAGTTCCTTGGTGAGTTTTTTTATTTCTACTTCTTTAGCATCTTTTTGTTTGGCACTAATAATCTTAATTATTTCGATTTCGAATTTATTGGCTTCGGCTGTGGAAGACTTGTGGATAACGTTCGGCCATTGTTCGGTTATAAGATTGGAATTTGTCCACATTAGTCTCTGCCAAATAGCCTCTGTAACGAAAGGGGCGTAGGGGTGAGCCAGCCTTAGAATGGTATCAAGGCAGTAGGCCAAAAGCTCGTTATTGGGGGAGTGCTTAGAATATTCGATATATTTATCGGCGATATCTTCCCAGAGTAGGGTGTAGATGGCCTGGCCAGCATCAGAAAACCGATAGCTTTCAATGTTTTTGGTGACCGATTCGATAGTTTCGTTAATTTTGCCAACTATCCAGTTATCAGCAGGGGAGAGTACCTTTGCATTTTCTGGGCTGGTACCTTCTGGGATTTTAGCCAGAACAAATCTAGCAACATTCCATAGCTTATTGCAGAAGTTTCGGTATCCCTGAACCTTTTCATCGTATAAGGCACCATTGTTGCCGGCTGTAATGCCTATCGAAAGTGCCATACGTAAAGCATCGGTTCCATATTCGGCAGTGATCTTCATTGGGTCTTCGTAATTACCCTTAGACTTAGAAAGCTTTTGGCCCTTTTCATCGGTTACCGTACCCCAAAGGTACACATTTTTAAAAGGAACCTTGTCCGTGGCATAAAGCCCAAACATAATCATGCGGGTTACCCACTTGTGAAGTATCTCTACGGCAGTGCCCATTAGGGTAGTAGGGTAGAAGGTACTGAAATCATCTTTGCCGGTCGTCATTAAAGTAGCATAAGGCCATTGGCTAGACGAGAACCAAGTGTCGAAGGTATCTGTTTCGGCTCGATAGTTGCCTTC
>JBIIIT010000042.1:0-3773 GCA_044234435.1 Candidatus Saccharimonadia bacterium
CCAGTCGAATTTGAATAAATACGCCAAGTAGCAGGCTCTTTGCTGTAAAATATATTTTATGGATTCAGAAAAATTCGATATTACTCAGATTTACCCTAAATTATACAAGGCAACCCAAGGCAAAGTAGATGTTATTGATGCACCTATGCTTAGGATTTTAGCTGTTTCGGGGGAGGGGGATCCGAAAGGGCCCTTATTCCAAGAGTCGGTAGATGCAATTTATTCTGTAGCATACGCAATAATGGCGATGCCAAAGAGCGGTATTCAGGTGGAGGGCTTTAGTGATTTTAAGGTTCCACCACTAGAGGCGCTTTGGAGTATGCGAAGCGGGCAGGCTTTTGATTTAACTAAAAAAGATGACTTGCTATGGGAGATATTTATAGTCGTTCCAGGATTTGTAACCCAAAAGGTTGTAAACATGGCAATTATTAAGGCTCAAGATCATAAAGAAAATAGTAGGCATCAAGACTTGCATATATCTTCGCTTCAAGAAAAGAAGTGCGCTCAAACACTTCATGTTGGGTCCTACGCAACGGAAGCCAAAGACATTGAAATACTGCACAAATCTATTAAAAGACGCGGCTATAAGCCCTCAGCGCGACATCATGAGATTTATTTGAGCGATCCAACAAGAACTAAAACTGGCCGATTAAAGACTATATTGCGTCAGCCAATAATAAAAATTTAACGGTCTTTATTTTTTGGCTGCTCGGGCTTTTTAGAAATTGCAAAAATCAGCATTGCTAGCCCACTAAGTCCTAGCAACAGAATAAATATAGTCTTGCCAGTCTGTGATTGAAACGCATTGAGTTCAAACAATAGCATTAATAAGCCAAACATAATCATTCCAAAAGCAAACCCGCTTTCTCTAGAGCTTCCTGCTGAAAATGCCATAATGCCAATTAGTATAATAAGTATCGGCCAATACTGGCCTAGGAAATTATAACTACTTAAAAATCCAAGCAGATCAATAAGTACAACAACCGCGATTAATAAAAATATAAGTGCTAGACCAATGCTTAGAAAATTATTTTTCTTCATAGTAATACTAATATAATACTTTGAAAGTTTTTATACAAACAGCATAAGTGATATTATAAAAATTATGAAATCCAAAAAACTAAGCCCTACAAATATATTAATTATTTCAATAGTCGCAATTGTTGCTGTCCTAGTAATAATTTTTGCAGTCATACAAAGCAACTATTCTACAAAAGTAAAAAACATTACTGTAACTGCCAACTCTGGGCCGGTATCTCCAGAATTCCAGCAAACCCAGACCATTAGCATTAGTAAGAATAGCTGTGAATTTACCACCGTAAGGACCCAAAGTCAGCAGACCACCACCGAGCCATGTAAGGTCTTGGCTGGCAAGTTTGAAGAGATTCAAAAAGAAGCAGCTACTTATGATCTTGTAGGTAAAGTCTTGGCGAATCAAAAAGATAGTGAGAGTGATCTACTGGGCGGCAAAGAGTACACCATTCAAGTTACATTAAATGATGGCTCAACATTTAAAACTGTGGCCGATAATAACTTCATTCAAAGCTTAGAGCCATTTTTTGATAATCTAAATATTTACGTTCCGTTTTTTTCCAGAATAGGGTTGTGATTACTTCTTAGCTTTTAGCTTTTTGGTGATGCTTTTCGAAACAGTACTGTATGTTTCTTTTACTTTTTCAGAGTTAATCAAGAAGTGTATTAGTAGGGCAATTGCAGCTATAACAATATACAACCAGGCAAAGCCCCTGACTAAGCCAAGATAGTTATTGATTATGCCATTTACCAAGTTGTCGATTGCTGTGCTTTCAGCCGCATTACCAGTGCTAGGCAAGAACGAATTAGCTATAGGCGGCACAACATAGGTAATTAACAAAACAACTGCTCCAGCAACTCCTACGGACCAATAAATGGAACTTAGGATCTTGCTTAAGCTCTTTCTGTTTAAAAGAACGATTCCAATAATACTTAATAGTGCAATTACCCATAAAATGTTAGTTGTAGCGTTTATGCCTTTGTAGGCATTTCTAATTTTAAGAAATACAGCAATTGGCGAGTTAGGCTGTTTTTCTACATTAACAATTATCACATCGTCCGGCACCGACTTAATAAAATCAAGCGTAGTAGATGTTAGCGACTCGGATAGACCAAGCTTTGGCAAATACTGCTCGGCCTCTGATTTAAAAGTAGTCGTGTCAAATTCTATCTTTTTTGTCGCAAGATCAGCGGCTTTACTGCTCAGCTTGTACAAATTAACAAGCCCAGGTTCAGTAATTTTTGCCACATTTTCTGGCGTTACTACAATATCTATAACCTTATTAACTAAAGCAGTTTTCAAGAAATTACTCTTAATGCTTTCAGGTAGGTTATTTCTAAGCTCAACCTTGGTGAGTTCAGTAATATTTTCAATTGCCGATGATTCTTTTAAGAATAAATATGCTTTTGCACCCGTAGCAAAGTTGTTTCTAAAAACAGTAAAAATACTGCCCAATACTAACACGATGGTTAGTATTGAAAGCAGTACTCTGTTCCAGCCATTATGGGCTTTAGGAGTATTTTTTTCTGTCATAATTATTTGCTATTTTTAGGGTAGAAGAATAGTCCGGTTATTCCAAGAACTACACCAACAATAATTGAGTAGAAGCCTACAGCCCAGATTATATCTAGGATGCCTTCAAGTGGATTGTTAAGTATATAGATTCCGAATAGTAGGGCAATAATTCCTACAAGTACAAACAAAATTCTAGCACCTGCTTCAATTTTTGCAGCAAAGCCTACATAAATATCTGAGATACCAAATACCAATGCCCAGATTGCAATTAATAGAGCAATAATTGTTGCAGTAACACCTGGCTTAACTAGCAAGAAGATACCTGCAGCCACCCCAAGTAACCCCAAAATAACTGTTAGAACAGCACTCTTGCTAGATTTTTCAAAGGCTGGCTCAAAAAGTGTAGCGAAGCCTAAGATTAGAATATTTAGTGCAAATAGTATGACCACTACATACAAAGTAAGTCCTGGCCAAATCAACAGAATTGCACCTAAAAACATATTCAAAAGCGCCCTTAATAATATTGCGTTTCTCGATGGTAAAACAGCGAGTTCCATTTACTCCTCCTTATTTATAATATAATTGTAATGCTTTTGGTTTGTTTTGTGAACTAATTATGGTAATATTTTTCAGTTCTTCACCTCAGGAGGTGACTAATGAAGAAGTACCTTGTTTGGGCCGGAGCCTTGGTGGCAATTGTCGTGGCGGCTAGGGCCTTTCAAATTAACAAGCAAAAAACCCGCGGAGCATATAAGAAGAATTACTGATCCACGAGTTTTTAAATTATTCCTAAAGACTTACGCCAGTAGGTGTGAGTCTTTTTTAATCTCTGCCGGCACCAAAAATTCGTAGTAGGAACAAGAAGAGGTTGAGAAAGTCTAGATAAAGACTCAGGGCGCCAAGAACGGCAAGATTTCCGGCGTTTCCGAATTGGGCATAAATCTTTTTAATCTTTTGAATATCATAGGCAGTAAGGCCCAGGAATATCACAACACCTATGTAAGAAATTATTAGCTCTAGCCCGGTTGAATTTAGGAAGATATTAACTATGCTTGCAATTATTATGCCAATTAAGCCCATCAAAAGTATCATGCCAAGCTTGCTTAAGTCTTTCTTAGTTGTGTATCCAATAAACGCCATTATCGCAAACATCGAAGCGGTAATGAAAAATACCCGCATAATAGAAGCCGAGGTGTAGGTTATAAATACAATTGAGAATGTCACC
>JBIIIT010000009.1:0-14597 GCA_044234435.1 Candidatus Saccharimonadia bacterium
TAATGATTAAGGGGATGAAATAATGAAAGCAGTTAGCTATTCCAAAGTTGGTGTTAAAAAGGGCGAAGTAGAACTTCCTAAGGCCATTTTTGGAGTGGAAGCCAATGCCGATCAGCTTAAGGTTGCTTACAACCGCTTCTTTGATAATATCCGAACCAACAACGCCAAGGTTCTAAACCGTGGTGATGTTTCTGGTGGTGGTAAAAAGCCTTGGAGACAAAAAGGTACTGGTCGTGCTCGATTCGGATCAAGCCGTAACCCTATATGGAGACACGGTGGTGTAGCTTTCGGTCCAACTGGTAACGAAAACTATTCAAAAGACATGCCAAAGAGCATGATTCGCTCAAGCTTAAAGCAAGCCCTTAGCTTAAAGGCCAAAGAAATTAAAGTAGTTGAAGCTTTTTCGGCTAGCGAATACAAAACTAAGAAGATTGTTGAAATGATTGATAAATTGGGTGCTGAAGGTTCAGTACTTATTACTGCCCCTAAGCTAGATGCTAAATTCATTGCCTCAGCCCGCAATATTGCAGGAGTTCAGATGCTTTCAATTAAGCAGCTAAACGTTGCTGCAATCTTGGATGCTGATGCAATTCTAATCGATGCAGAAGGATTAAAAGAGCTAGAAGTATGGCTTGGGTCTACCAAGAGCGCTTCTAGAAAAGCTGCTGAAAAATCAGGAGATAAGAAATGACAACCGTAGTACTTAAGCCAGTTATTACTGAAAAGAGCATGACCATGGCAGCTAAGGGCGTTTATATGTTTGATGTTAACCCTCGAGCTAATAAGCCACTTATCGCTTCTGCCGTAAAAGATCAGTTCAAAGTTGATGCTACCCAGGTAAGAATCCTTATTATTAAGGGTAAAGTTAAGAAATTTAAGGGTGTTGAAGGTCAGCGCAAAGACAAGAAGCGCGCTTATGTAACAGTCAAAAAAGGCCAAAAAATTGCCGTTTTTGATATTAATGAGGAGGCTAAGTAATGGCAGTTAGAACACTAAAACCAAATACAGCCGCCCGACGCAATATGAGCGTTGCTGATTTTTCAGTTTTAACTAAGAAAAAACCAGAAAAGTCACTAACTAAGACAATTACCAAAAAAGCTGGACGCAACAACCAAGGTAGAATTACTACTCGACACCGCGGTGGTGGTGCTAAGCGTGCTTACCGAATGGTTGATTTCAAATTTGCAGCTAGCAAAAACGCTGAAATTATTGCATTAGAATACGATCCAAACCGAACTGCATATATTGCCCTAGTAAGATTTGAAGACGGAGCTAAGGCTTACGTTCTTGCAACCTCAAATATGAAGGTTGGTAAGAAAATTAGTGCAGGTGAAAAAGCTGAAATTAAAGCTGGAAACAGACTAAAGCTTAAAGATATCCCTGCCGGTTCAGTTATTTGTAATATCGAAATGCACCCCGGAAAAGGTGGTCAGCTAGTGCGAAGCGCTGGAGCAAGAGCTCAGCTAGCCGCTAAAGAAGGTGATTGGGCTCAGATTAAGCTTCCATCTGGCGAAGTTAGATTGATTCATGTTGAATGTATGGCTACTGTTGGACAAATCAGCAATGCCGATCATCAAAACATCAAAATTGGTAGCGCCGGACGTAAGCGTAAAATGGGTCGCCGCCCATCAGTTCGTGGTAAGGCCATGAACCCATCAGATCACCCAATGGGTGGTGGTGAGGGTCTAAGCGGACCTGGTCGTATTCCAAGAACTCCTTGGGGTAAAGTTGCTATGGGTCTTAAGACCAGACGCCGTAAATCAACAAACGCAATGATCATTCGTGGTCGCGGAAAGGGTAGAAAATAATGAGTAGATCAAGCAAAAAAGGACCATTCATTGATCCTAAATTACTTAGAAAAATTATGGCCTTGGAAGTTAATGACAAGACTATTATTAAGACTTGGTCACGATCTAGCACGATTAGCCCTGAAATGGTTGGAAAAACCATCGCAGTTCACAATGGTAAAGTTCATAATCCAGTTCTTATCACTGAAAATATGGTTGGACATAAGCTTGGTGAATTTTCACCAACCCGAAAGTTCCGTGGACATGGTGGTAAATTAGCAAAGGCTGAAGGAAAGTAGTATGAAAGTAGCAGCAAACATTAAATATCTAAAAATATCTGCCCAAAAACTTAGAATTGGTGCTGATATGGTACGTGGCAAGCGAGCTCTTGATGCTCAAGAGCTACTATTGAATATGCCTCAAAAATCTGCCCGAATGATTGCTGCAGGACTAAAGAGTGCAATTGCTAATGCCGAAAACAATTACAGCTTAAACAGCACAACTCTTCAGATAGATGAAATCAGAGTTGACCAAGGACCAAAGCTTAAGCGTGGCCGACCAAGAGCGAGAGGAGCTTATGGAAAGATTGAGCACCCTATGGCGCACTTGAGAATTGTTTTGGACAGTGGCAAAGATCAGCCAAAAAACGAAGTTAAGCAGCCTACTAAGTCTGAAACCAAACCAAAGGTAACGACCAAAATCACTAATAAGAAGCGAGGACTAAAATAATGGGACAAAAGATTAATCCAACTGGATTCAGACTAGGTTATACCAAAAACTGGCAGTCTAAATGGTTTGATAGCCGAAGCTTTGCCAAGTCAGTCGCTCAGGATATTAGAATTCGAAAACTAATTGAAGTTAAGCTAGGTTTCCGGGCTGCTGTAGCTAAGGTTGAAATTGAACGTTCAAACAATGAATTGATCGTATCAATCCACACTGCAAAGCCAGGTGTAGTAATTGGCCGTAGTGGTGCCGGAGTTGAGGCTCTTAAGAAAGATCTGGCTAAACTAATCGACGGTAACTTCAAGGTTAATATTGAAGAAGTAAAAAATCCTGAAATGAACGCAAAATTGGTAGCTGAAAACGTAGCTTCACAGCTAGAGCGACGATTGCCTTTCCGAAGAGTTATTAAGAGTACCACTGAAGCTGCTGTTCGCGCAGGTGCCTTGGGCGCAAAAGTTAGTGTTTCAGGTCGTCTAAACGGTGCTGAAATGGCTCGCCGAGAAACTGCAGCCGTAGGTAGCATTCCGCTTCATACTATTAAAGCCGATATTGATTATGCAACCGCCGAAGCTAAAACAACCTTTGGTGTGATAGGCGTAAAAGTATGGATTTATAAAGGTTAAGGAGAAGACGATATGTTAATGCCTAGAAAAACTAAATATCGAAAAGCTCAAAAAGGCCGTAACGCCGGCGCTGCCACCCGTGGTACCGAAATTAATTTTGGTAGCTATGGCTTGAAAGCGCTAGAGAATGAGCGAATTACTTCTCGACAGATTGAATCAGCCCGTCGTGCAATGACCCGCTACATTAAGCGTGGTGGAAAAATTTGGATTCGAATATTCCCACACACACCAGTAACCCGCAAGCCTGCTGAAGTACGAATGGGTTCTGGTAAGGGTGCATTAGATCACTATGTTGCTAAAGTCCAGGCAGGTAAGATTATGTTTGAAATGGACGGAGTAACAGAAGATATCGCAAAAGAAGCTATGCGCTTGGCAGCCTACAAATTACCCGTAAAGACCAAGTTTATAGTTAAGGCTCATTCCGGAGAAAAAGATGAAAGCTAAAGAATTACGAAACCAGTCTAATAAGGAATTACAAAAGAAGCTAGCAGACTCAAGAAGCAAATTGGCTCAGCTTAGTGTTGATTATCGAACCAAAGAAGTTAAAAATGTTCGAGAAATCCGCAGCCTGAAGCGTACAATCGCAAGAATCTTAACTATTATGTCTGAACAAGATAAAGCACAACAAGGAGAACAATCATGAGCAGAACATTACAGGGCAGGGTTGTATCAACTAAAATGAATAAGACAATTGTGGTTGCAGTTGAGCGACGCCAATCTCACCCACTATACAAAAAGTCTTATTTGGTAACAACCAAATTCCAGGCTCACGACGAAGAAGGAAAAGCCGGAATGGGTGATTTGGTTGAAATTATCGAAACCAGACCAATCAGCAAACATAAACACTTTAGCCTATCTAAAGTGTTGGAGAAAGCTGTTTCTAAAACGGAGGTGGCCGAATGATTCAGCCCGAGTCCAGATTAAGAATAGCCGATAACACTGGCGCAAAAGAAATTATGTGCATCAAGGTATTGGGCGGAAGCAAAAGACGCTATGCGCGTGTTGGCGATGTTATTGTTGCTAGCGTAAAGGTTGCAACTCCTAATGGTACTGTCAAGAAAAAAGAAGTTGTACGTGCCGTAGTGGTTCGTTCAAAACGCGAAGTTACCAGAAAAGACGGAAGCAACGTGCGATTTGATGAAAACGCAGCAGTAATTATCGATGCAAACAATCAGCCTCGAGGTACTCGTATTTTCGGTCCAGTAACGCGTGAATTGCGAGAACGTGGTTTTATGAAAATTATCTCACTAGCTCCGGAGGTGCTCTAATGAAGATTATTAAGAAAGACAAGGTAATGGTAATTACCGGACGCGACAAAGGCAAAACAGGTGAAGTTATCGCTGTACTACCTGAAAAGAATCAAGTTGTTGTTGAAGGTGTTAATGTAGCCAAAAGACACACTAAGCCAAGTCAGATTAACCCTAAGGGCGGAATCATCGAAGTTACCAAGCCAATTGATGCTTCAAAAGTAATGGTTGTTGATCCAAGCTCAGGTAAGCCAGCACGCGTTGGTTACAAGCTTGGTGCTAAAGGAAAGAAAGAGCGTGTGTACAAAGTATCAAAATTCAAAAATACAAAGGTAAAGAAGGAAACCAAAAAAGCCGAAACTAAAGGCGGGAAGAAATAGTCATGAACAGATTGCTTAAACAATACAACGAAAAAGTACGAGAAGAGCTTAAAAACGAGCTTGGTATCGCCAACGTGCACCAAATTCCAAAGATTGATAAGATCGTTATCAATAGTGGTGTAGGTAAGGCCGTTGCAGATAGTAAGCATTTGGATATGGCTGTCGCAACATTGACTAAGATTTCTGGCCAAAAACCAATCACAACTAAAGCCCAGCACAGTATCGCAAGCTTTAAACTTCGTGAAGGCATGACAATTGGCACCAAGGTTACTATCCGCGGTGAACAAATGTACAGCTTTTTGGATAGATTAATTTCGGTTGTATTGCCGCGCGTTAGAGACTTCCATGGTGTTAGTGCCAAGGCCTTTGATAAGAGTGGTAATTACAGCTTAGGTTTTTCAGACCAGACTGTATTTCCAGAAATATCTTATGAAGATGCCCAGGCAATTCATGGATTGCAGATAACAATAGTAATTAGTGGCGGAAACCCTGAAGCTAGCAAGTTATTACTTGAAAAGCTAGGTATGCCGTTCGAGAAAGGAGCGAAATAATGGCTCGTAAAGCAATGATCCAACGAGAATTAAAAAGACAAAAATTAGCAGCCAAGTATGCCAATAAGCGCGCTCAGCTTCGAGCGGCAGGCGACCTGGAAGGATTGGCTAAATTGCCACGCAATTCCAATCCAAACCGTCAGCGAAATCGCTGTGAGATTACCGGACGACCAAGAGGTTATGTTGGTAAGTTTGGTTTAAGTAGAATAACATTCCGAGAATATGCTTCAAAAGGGCAAATTCCTGGTGTAACTAAGTCGAGCTGGTAGGAGATAAGATTATGATGACAACAGATCCAATCGCAGATATGCTAACTCGAATCCGAAACGGAATTATGTCCAAAAAATCGGAAGTAGTTATCCCGCACTCAAAGCTTAAGGCTTCGATTGCTGAAATTTTGCAAGCCAATGGCTATGTAGGCAAGGTTTCGGTTAAGGAAGAGAATGGCTTTAAACAGTTAACAATCAGCCTTAATGGTACAAATCAACCAGAGAGTCTGGTTCGTGTAAGCAAGCCTGGCCGAAGAATCTATGCTAAAGCTTCTGAAATTCCAACTGTCAGAACAGGACGTGGCTTAGTTATTATGTCGACTCCAGCTGGAATTATGACTGGTCGAGAAGCTCGCACCAAAGGTGTTGGTGGTGAATTAATTTGTAAGGTGTACTAAGATGAGTAGAATTGGACGACAACCTATCAATATTCCTGCCGGCGTAGAAGTTTCTATTGACGAAAAAATGGTAACTGCCAAAGGACCAAAAGGTGAACTAAAAGTAAAAATCCTCAAAGGTCTTGGCGTTGAGCAAAAAGAGAATCAAATTATTGTTTCTCAAAAAGTTGAAAATGCAATCACCCAAAAGCAATTTGGATTGCTACGTACCCTAATTTCTAATATGGTAATTGGTGTTTCTGAAGGATTTACTAAGGAGTTAGAAATCAATGGCGTAGGTTTTAGAGCCGCCATGAAGGGTAGTGTTTTAGAGATGAGCCTAGGCTTTTCGCACCCTATTGAATACACAGCCCCTGAAGGCGTTAGTATCGCAGTAGATCAAAATATTATCAAAGTTACTGGCTATGACAAGCAGTTGGTTGGTGCAGCAGCAGCAAACATTCGTGCTTTCAAAAAACCAGAGCCATATAAGGGCAAAGGAATTAAGTACGTTGGTGAGCATGTCAGACGTAAGGCCGGTAAGGCTGCAGCCAAGGGAGGTTCAGAATGAGAAATATTAAAGCAGTTCGTAGAATTCGTGCTAAAGTATCTGGCACCCAAGCTCGACCACGACTATGTGTTTCAGTATCACTAAAGCATATGAGAGCACAACTAATCGATGATGTTAACGGCAAAACTATTGCTGGAATTTCAACCGAATCTAATAAGGAATTGGCAAAAAAATCAATGACCGAAAAAGCCCAATGGTTGGGAGTTCAGATAGCTGAATTAGGCAAAAAAGCCAAAGTCAAGACAGTGGTATTTGACCGTGGTGGTAAAATTTACCACGGAAGAGTGAAGGCATTTGCCGAAGCCGCCCGTAAATCAGGATTGGAGTTCTAAAATGAATAGAGACAATATGAACAACAGAATGAATCAAGAAGCCCCAGAATTTGATGAGCGAATTATAGCTCTAGACCGCGTTACTCGTGTAGTAAAGGGTGGTCGACGTTTCAGATTCCGTGCAACCGCAGTAGTTGGCGACAACAAGGGTAAAGTAGGAATTGGCGTTGGTAAAGGTACCGATGCTCCAACTTCAATCCAAAAAGCCATCGCTAAGGCTAAAAAAGATATGATCCAGTTTAGTCTAAATGGCACAACCATTCCTCATGAAATTCAAGTAAGATCAGGTGGAGCAGAAGTTTTTCTAAAGCCGGCCTCACAGGGTACTGGAGTAATTGCTGGTGGTGCTGTTCGTGCCGTTTTGGAAGCAGCAGGCGTAAAAGACGTTCTTACTAAATCGCTTGGATCAACCAATAAAATCAACAACTCATACGCTACGGTTGAAGCCCTATCACAACTAAAGGCAGCTCCAGCCAAGAAAGCAAAGGAGTCTAAGTAATGAAAATTCACGAATTAGATACATCTAAATCAACCAAAATTCGACGCTTGGGTCGTGGTATTAGTGCTGGCCAAGGCAAAACTGCTGGTCGAGGCACAAAAGGCCAAAACTCTAGAACTGGTAGTAAATTTAAGCCAGGTTTCGAAGGCGGTCAGACTAAGCTTGCAATGCGTCTTCCTAAGGCTCGCGGATTTAAGCCTTTAGCACGCGTTGAATACCAGGTAGTAAATCTAAATGATATCGAAGACCTAGGTAAAAAGACTGTTAATCAGGAAGTGCTAAAGGAGGCGGGATTAATCCGTAAGGCTAATGCACCAGTAAAATTACTAGGCAATGGTACAATTAAGGTATCAGCCAATATTACTGTAGATAAGGCCTCTCAATCAGCTATCAAGGCAGTTGAAAATGCTGGCGGCAAAGTTACAGTAACAGCTAAGCCTAAATCTGAAAAAGCTGAAAAATAATTTTAAGAATCGGGGGTAGATGAACAAAGAAGTATTACAGCAACTGTATAAAAACCCTGCACTAAGAAAACGTGTGCTTGTTGTTCTTGCTGTGATGGTTGTTTATAGTTTGCTATCACAAATTCCTGTTCCTGTAGCCGACACTCAAAAGTTACAGACTTTTTTAAAAAGTCTATTTCAGTCCAGTTCATTATTGGGCTTTGTTAATATTTTCTCGGGCGGCGCTTTAGCCAACTTCTCAATTTTGCTGATGGGGCTCGGGCCATATATTAATGCCTCAATTATTATTCAGCTTTTAACTCAAGTTGTACCAAAACTGCAGGCCCTATCTAAAGAAGGTGAGCAGGGCAGAAAGAAAATCAACTACTATACAAGGCTATTGACGTTGCCGCTTTCCATAATTCAAGCTGTCGCTACGGTCTTTTTAGTAAGAAACCTCTCAACCCAATCAACAGGTATTGATCTGATAGGAACACCAACAATATTTGAATGGACTATCTTAATATCAAGTATTGTTGCTGGATCTATGCTTTTAATGTGGCTAGGAGAGCTAATTACCGAAAAAGGCATTGGTAACGGAATATCAATGATTATTTTGTTTGGTATAGTTGCCACACTGCCTTCTAGCTTTGCTTCTCAATTCGCTTTAGTGCAGAGCGACCCCAGCAAGCTCACTAGCTTAATATTTATTTTAATTGCTGCTATAGCATCTGTAATATTTATTGTTTACTTAAATGAAGGTCAAAGAAATATACCTATTTCGTATGCAAAAAGGCTTTCTAATGCTCAAGCATACAGCGGCGTAGATAGCCATTTGCCGTTAAGGGTAATTACTGCAGGTGTGATTCCAATAATATTTGCTTTGGCATTTTTATCTGTACCTACTTTTATTGGGCAATTATTTACCAATGCACAAACTGCCTGGTTGGCGTCTTTTGCGACCAAGCTAACTAACTGGTTTTCGCCAACTAGCTGGATTTATGCAATTAGCTACTTTGTTTTGGTGGTTGGTTTTACCTATTTCTATACCGCAATTATTTTCAAGCCAGATGAAATAGCCGAAAATCTTCAAAAACAAGGCGGTTTTATACCAGGCGTCAGACCTGGAGAGGAGACTTCAAAATACCTCAAAAACATCATTAATCGAATAACATTTACAGGCTCTCTAGGGCTCGGCATTGTAGCATTGCTACCATTTGTTATGCAGACGGTATTTAAGACCTCACAGGCCGTTACAATAGGTGGAACAAGCATATTGATCATAGTTGCTGTAATTATAGAAACAGTCAAGCAGGTCCAGTCTCTTGCCTTAATGGCGACCTATGAAAAATATTAACAAATAAGGTGATTTTATTCTGAAAAACTCTTTACAGATTAGTAAAACTCGTCTATAATTACTTCTTGTAACTTTAATCTATGGCAAATACAAAGGAAGTAATCGAAGTCGAGGGTAGCGTCATTGAGGCGCTGCCTAATGCTCAGTTCAAAGTAGAACTTGAAAATGGGCACGAAATCTTAGCCCATATATCTGGGAAGATGCGTATGCATTATATCAAGATATTGCCGGGCGATAAGGTGACTGTAGAGATGACCCCTTACGATTTGTCTAAGGGTCGGATAACATTCCGACATAAATAGGAGATATAGTTTTGAAGGTTAGAGCCGGTGTTAAAAAAATGTGTGCAAAATGCAAAGTAGTCGTACGAAAGAGAGTAGTACGAGTTATTTGTGAAAACCCTAAGCATAAGCAGAGGCAAGGTTAGTCATGGCACGTATTGCAGGTACAAACATTCCTACTGAAAAGCGTCTAGAAGTGGCTTTGACTTATATTTATGGTATTGGACTTAAAACCAGCCAAAAAATGCTCGAAAATCTTAATATCGATGGTAACCAAAGAGTAAAGAATGTTCCAGAATCAGACTTAACTAAGATCCGCGAATACATCGACAAAAACATTACAGTAGAAGCTGATCTTTCTAGGGTTGTTAGCGGAAATATCAAAAGACTTAAAGAAATTAAAGCTTACCGCGGGCTACGCCATAGTGCTGGTCTTCCAAGTAGAGGACAGCGCACCAAGACAAACGCCCGTACCAAGCGTGGTAAAAAAGTAACCATGGGAAGTGGTAAGAAAAAGGCAGCAGCTAAGACTTAAGGATAAATTATGAGTAAACCAGCAACCAAAACCAGAAAAAAGAAGCAAAAACGTAATATACCAAAAGGTGTAGTGCATATTCATTCAAGCTTCAATAATACTATTATCTCAATTACTGACGATAAGGGTGCTGTTGTAAGTTGGGCTTCATCTGGATCTGCTGGATTCAAAGGCTCTCGTAAGAGTACCCCATACGCTGCTCAAATCGCAGCTGAAAAAGCTGTAGGAGCCTGTAAAGACGTTGGTATGAGCAGTGTAGATGTTGTAATAAAGGGTATCGGCGGAGGACGTGAGTCAGCTATTCGTGCTCTTCAGGGCTCTGGAATTAGCGTCACATCAATCAAAGACGAAACCGGAATTCCGCATAATGGCTGCCGACCTAGAAAGGCAAGGAGAGTATAAGATGGCAAGAAATCTAGCCCCAGCTGCTAAAATAGCCCGTAGAGAAGGTGCCCACACACACCCTAAGGCTGTTAAGGCTTTAACAAGACGCAATTATGCACCTGGCCAGCACGGTCAAGCCAGACGCAGTAAACCAAGCGATTATGCACTGCAGCTACGTGAAAAACAGAAGGTAAAGCGCTTTTATGGAATTTTAGAAAAGCAATTCCGTAAGTACGTTGGAAAAGCTGAAAAAATGGAAGGCGTAGCAGGTGAGAACCTTCTACAGCTTCTAGAGCGAAGACTTGATAACGTTATTTACCGATTGGGCATTGCCCCTTCAAGACCAGCAGCTCGGCAGATTGTAACTCACGGACACATCCTTCTAAACGGTAAAAGAGTAGATATCCCTTCAATTATAGTAAGACCAAATGACGAAATTACCGTTCGTGAAGCAAGTCTCAAATCAGCTTATTTTGTTGCCCTCAAAGATAGTATGGATCCTAACCAAACTTTGCCTAGCTGGCTTAGCTTCGACCAGAAGAAGTTTAGCGCCAAAGTTACCGGATTGCCACTTCGCGAGGAGCAGGATCAAGAGATTGAAGAACAATTAATTATTGAATATTATTCACGTTAAAAAATAATAAGGAGAGCCATGTTATACGACATCAACTTACCAGAATTAAAAGAAGAAAAGACAGCTGAAAACGCTGCTCAATTCACAGTAGAGCCACTTTATCCGGGCTACGGAATGACTTTAGGAAACTCTATGCGCAGAGTTCTTCTATCGAGTCTTGCTGGCAGCGCCATAAGTGCAGTTAAAATCGAAGGTGTAAGCCATGAATTTTCAACCATCAAGGGCGTTAAAGAAGATGTTATTGAAATTATCCTCAATCTTAAGCAGATCCGATTCCGCAATCCAAACGAAGAGCCTGTAACTCTAACTCTTAAAAAGACCGGTGGCGTTGTTAAGGCCTCTGATATTGTAAGCTCTAATGATGTTGAAGTCGTAAACCCAGACCTAGTAATTGCCAACTTAGACAATTCAAAAGTAAAGTTTGAAATGGAAATGCGTGTTGAGCAGGGTAGAGGTTATGCTCCTGTAGAAAACCGAGGCGGCGAAAAACTTCCAGTAGGAATGATTGCAATTGATGCAATTTACACACCAATTAGACGTGTACGATACAATGTTGCTAACACCCGTGTAGGTCAAATGACTGATCTAGATAAGCTTATCTTGGAAGTTGAAACTGATGGCACTATTTCTCCTAAAGAAGCTGTTATGCAAGCCTCTGAAATCCTAGTAGGGCATTTTCAAGTGCTTGCAGGACACGATGTAGTGTCTGTTGGTACTGGCGGAATTATGACTGCTGCAGAAAAAGCCGAAGCTGATATGGCTCAAATCGGCGTTGATGAAGTTAATTTTAGCCCAAGAACCGCAAACGCTCTAATGAACAACGATATTCAAACTATTAAAGATCTGATTGATCTAAGCCCAGCCGATCTTAAAGAACTTAAAGGTTTTGGTGCTAAGGCCCAAGAAGAAGTAATTGAAAAGCTTGCTGAACTTGGAGTTAATCAGGAGCCAGCAGGCGAATAAATAAGGATTATAAGGTAAGACCATGCATAGACATAGCTACATAGGAAAGAAATTCTCAAGAACTGCCGGCCCTCGAAGGGCAATGATGCGTGGTTTAGTTGATGCACTGATTTTGTATGAAAGAATTGAAACAACCGAAATCAAGGCCAAAGAGCTTTCACGAGTCTTTGATAAGCTAGTTACCAAGGCAAAAAAGCAAGATTTACATAACTACAGGCAAATTCTAAGCTACACCATTAATCCAGTAGCAGCAGAAAAGCTAAATACTGAGCTTGTGAATGGCTTTCAAAGCAGAAATAGTGGCTATACCAGAGTAATCAAAACCGGAAAAAGGCTTGGAGATGGCGCAGAAATGGCTGTAATCGAACTTATTTTGGATGAAGGGTATACTGCAGAACCTAAAAAGGCTGAAAATAAGCCAGAAGCTAAAAAAGAAGTTAAGAAGCCAACAGCCAAAAAAGAATCCGCAAAGACCAAACCCGAAAAAAAGGAAGCTAAGAAATGAAGACATATTCAGCAAAACCAACCGAAGTTACTCAGAAATGGTATCTAATTGATGCTAAAGGCATGAACCTTGGACGTCTAAGCACAAAGATTGCCGAAATTTTGATGGGTAAGCATAAGCCTACTTATAGCCCTAATGTTATAACTGGTGATATTGTTGTGGTTATTAACTGCGCAAAGATCAAAGTGACCGGCAATAAGCTTACTGACAAGTTTTACTACCGCCACAGTGGATATCCTGGAGGGCTAACCGAAACTAGCCTTAAGGAAATGCTAGAAAAGCATCCTAATAGAGTTATTGAACACTCTGTAGCAGGAATGCTCCCTAAAAATAAGCTAAAGGCAGAAATGCTAAAGAATCTGAAAGTTTACGCAACCGAAGAGCACAAACATGAAGCTCAAAAACCAGAATTAATTAAGGTGGAGGCCTAATATGCCAGAAAAAACTACTTCCAAGAATAATTACTACAGAGCTGTTGGACGACGCAAGCAATCTGTTGCCGTTGTTAAGCTAATGAAGGGTAAGGGCGAAATTATCGTTAATGAAAAGCCAGCCGAGCAGTATTTTTTGGGCAATGAGGCTTATGTGCATAACATTAAAGCGCCACTAGAGCTACTTTCTAAGGCTTCTGAAATGAATGTTGTTGTAAAAGTTGATGGTGGTGGTCTTCGCGGTCAATCAGACGCAATTCGCCTAGGAATTGCCCGAGCACTAGTTGAAATGAGTGAAGATTTCAGAACCAGCTTAAAAAAGCATGGTTACCTAACCAGAGATCCGCGCAAAAAAGAGCGTAAAAAGCCAGGTCTTAGAAAAGCCCGAAAATCTCCACAGTTCTCAAAACGTTAATCAAAACATCCCACTTCGGTGGGATTTTTGTTGCATATAGTGCTGACATCTGTAAGCATAAGATTTATAATAACTATATGCGTAAAAAGCAAATCATCTTTTTGATATTATTTATTTTATCCTTTTTACTGTTAGCATCTTTGGGAATAATGCTAGTTGAAGATGTATCGTTTTCTGAGTCTTTATACAGATCAGCCTATATCAGCCTTACACATCATGACAATTTCCACATGGATTCCTGGCCTGCCCGAGGGATTGTTATTGGTTTAGTTCTGGCTAGCCTGATTCTTCTGGCATATTTGCTTAAGCTTTTTGGGGAGTATATTATAGGATTAGGCGATGGATTAAAGCGCCGTAAAGTAAAGGCAAAATTAATAAGTATGAAAGATCATTATGTAGTATGCGGTCTTGGAAGAGTCGGCAGCCAAGTGGCTCGAGAGCTAGCTTCTGAAGGACAGCATTTCGTAGCAATAGATAAAGATGAGAACAGAGTAAAAGATGCTGTAGCAATGGGCTATACGGCTTTTGTTGGTGATTCCACGAAGGAAAAAGACCTCCACAAGGCAAAAATAGAAAAAGCCAAGGGGCTTGTAGCATCATTAGGCGATGATTCAAATAATTTATTCTTGACCCTTACTGCCAGACAGCTTAATCCTGATTTATTTATTGTTTCAAGAGCTAACCGTGAAGAAAATGTTCAAAGAATCGCAAGGGCTGGAGCTGACAAGGTGTCGATGCCAAATCAAATCGGCGGATTTCATATGGCTACGCTTTTAATGAGACCGCATGTTATAGACATACTAGATTCACTATCTACTAACAAAAGCTCTGATCTTCAGGTGAAAGAAGTGCAGGTTCCCAAGAGCTCCAGAGTTAGTGGGCATAGACTAGAGAATATTCTAAAGCATGCCGACGGATTAACTATCTTAGCTCTCAATACTGCAAGTGGTTCAAGTCAAGTTCACCCCACCGGAAGAGAAGTAGTATATCCCGGAGACAGTCTGATTGTAATGGGCACTAAAAATCAGCTAAATTCTCTAGAGAAACTAGTATAATATACCTATGGATAATTTAAGTAATCCGGGGGATAGATTTAAAGTAGATATTATTTTTGAAAATGATCAGGCTATTGTCATAAATAAGCCTGCAGGCATTTCTATGCACGCCAAAAACATAAATGATAAGTCTGAAACTATTCATTCTATTTTTAGATCAAAGTTGGCGCAGAATGACGCTATTAGGGGAGGGATTGTGCACAGGCTAGACAAGGACACCTCAGGGGCAGTTGTC
>JBIIIT010000072.1:0-14496 GCA_044234435.1 Candidatus Saccharimonadia bacterium
TTTTTAAGCCATAGTGCTTGGCAAGGCTATCTTCCATATATGCCAAGGCTTCACGGTTAATCTCTGGAAATGGAGCCGTGGTGCTTTTGGAGCGTTTGGGGAATTCTCCTTTTTCTTTATCAAAGGCAGCAAGCTTGGTAATGTTACGAAATACATAATACTTAAACCACATTGGGTATGTGGCGTCATCACTAGCTAGATAATCCACCCAAGCATCTAAGCTTTGTTCTTGGTCTTGCTGTATTGCTTCACGGGTTTGCTCTATTACCTTTTCATTTACTCTTTGCATGATGTCTTCAGCCATGCCGTGGCCTTGGTTCTCAGCAATTTGAGCATCATGGCGGAGCTTTCGCATTACTGAATCGTCATCGGTGCCAGTGATGTGTTCTTGATGATATATCTTTTTGATTCGTTCTATTACCTGAGGCTGAGCCTCTTGCCGTTCGGGGCTGGCACCACGGCCCGTGTAAATACGTTCCAAATCCCCAAGCCAGGCTTCGATTTTGGGACCTGGTTCGTTTGGTATGCGCTCGCCCCTTCTTCTGCGTTGTTCTGCAGACAGTTCGACTGGTGCGGACTTTTGGAGGTCTGGGTATTTGGCTTCGAGTGGATGTTTTTCTGGCATTTGTTTTATTGCTTATGCGATTATTATACAAAGTAATTATGTTTAATACAAAAGGCCCCAGAGTATGGGGCCTTTTGCTGCTAAGGGGGCTTTATTACATCTTAATTTCGATATTTACGCCGTTTGGCAAGCTAAGGTTAGTCAAGCTATCGATAGTCTTTGCACTATGATCGTAAATTTCGATTAGACGCTTGTGGGTTCTCATTTCGAACTGCTCGCGAGCGTCCTTATACACATGTGGGCTGGCAAGTACGGTGTACTTTTCCTTTTTAGTTGGCAAAGGAATTGGCCCAGCCACATGAGCGCCAGTACGAATGGCGGTATCGATAATCTGCTTAGCAGACTGATCGATTATCTTATTGTCATAAGCTTTTAGTTTTATTCGTATTCGTTGCTTTTCTTGTTTTTCTGGCATTGTATAAGGTACTTTCTATTCTCTATCGAGTTTACTTAATGATCTTGGTTACAACACCTGCACCAACGGTCTTACCACCTTCACGGATAGCGAATCGTAGACCATCATCCATGGCGATTGGAGCAAGCAATTTAACAGTTACGCTGATGTTATCACCAGGCATTACCATTTCGGTACCTTCTGGTAGGTGTACTTCACCTGTAACGTCAGTAGTTCGGAAGTAGAACTGTGGCTTGTAGCCCTTGAAGAATGGAGTGTGGCGTCCGCCTTCGTCCTTCTTAAGTACGTATACTTCACATTCGAATTCGGTGTGTGGAGTAATTGAACCTGGCTTGGCAAGAACCTGGCCACGTTCGATGTCATCGCGCTCTACACCACGTAGCAAAATACCTACGTTATCACCAGCTTGACCTTCGTCTAGCATCTTTTTGAACATTTCAACACCAGTTACTACAGTCTTAGTAGTGTCTTTGATACCTACGATTTCAACTTCGTCGTTGATGTTTACTTTACCCTGCTCGATACGACCAGTAGCAACAGTACCACGACCTTTAATTGAGAATACGTCTTCGATTGGCATCAAGAACGGCTTATCTAGTTCGCGAGTTGGTTCTGGAATGTATTCATCCATAGCCTTCACTAGTTCCATGATTGCATCTTCGTTAGCTGCATCACCTTCTAGGGCCTTAAGAGCAGAACCCTTAATGATTGGAGCGTCTTTGTCGAATTCGTACTTTTCAAGAAGTTCGCGAATTTCAACTTCAACTAGCTCAGCTAGTTCTGGGTCAGCCATATCCATTTTGTTCATGAATACAATGATTTTAGGAACACCAACCTGGCGAGCAAGCAATACGTGTTCGCGAGTCTGAGGCATAGGGCCGTCAGCAGCTGAAACCACTAGGATAGCTCCGTCGATCTGGGCAGCACCGGTGATCATGTTTTTAACATAGTCAGCGTGTCCTGGCATATCTACGTGTGCGTAGTGACGCTTTTCACTTTCATATTCTTGGTGAGAAGTAGCAATGGTAATACCACGTTCTCTTTCTTCTGGGGCGTTATCAATCTGATCGTAAGCGATCGGCTTGTTGATTTCGCTTGGAAGCTTCTTAGCTAGTACTGCAGTAATAGCAGCAGTTAGAGTAGTTTTACCGTGGTCAACGTGTCCCATGGTACCTACGTTTACGTGCGGTTTATCGCGCTTAAATGTGTCTGACATTAATACTCCTTATTATAAATTAATTACATTAGTCATTTATTTTTTGACAATATAAAAATCGCCATTTATTAGACCCCTCAATTATAGGTGGAAATTACAATTTTGTAAAGAGGTAAATCTAAATTATCTTGCTTCACCGGCTTCGCGAGAAGCAGTGTATTTGCTCTTAAGTTCTTCAGCTACATTAGAAGGCACTTCGGCATAGTGATCGAATTCCATAGCGTAAGCTGCACGACCCTGAGTCATACTTCGAAGGCTGGTGGCATATCCAAACATTTCGGCTAGTGGTACAAAGGCTCGGATTACTTTAGCGCCACTGCGGTCTTCCATGGTATCTACACGGCCACGCTTTGAGTTGATATCTCCAATTACGTCACCCATGAAGTCTTCTGGAGTAGTGACTTCTACTTTCATCATCGGCTCCATAATAACTGGAGTGGCCTTTTTAACACCTTCTTGAAGGGCCATGGAGGCTGCGATTTTAAAGGCAATTTCAGATGAGTCCACTTCGTGGTAGCTGCCGTCGTAAAGCTTACAATGAAGATCTACTACCGGATATCCTGCGATTACACCGTTCTGCATGGCTTCTTTGATACCGGCTTCAACAGGGGCGATGTATTCACGAGGAATAGCACCACCAACAATTGCATTTTCGAATTCAAAAGTCTTAGTCTTATCAGAGTCCTCGGTGTGTACCAATGGACTTAGTTCTAGATACACATGTCCATACTGACCACGACCACCCGACTGGCGAACGAACTTATGTTCGATTTGGGTTGTACCCTTGATGGTTTCACGGAAGGCTACTTGTGGTCGGCCAACATTAGCTTCTACTTTAAATTCACGCTTCATACGATCTACCAATACTTCCAGGTGCAACTCGCCCATACCGGCAATAATGGTCTGCCCAGATTCTTCGTCGGTACTGACTCGGAAGGTTGGGTCTTCTTCAGCCAAGCGCCCAAGTGCGATACTCATCTTTTCTTGGTCGGCTTTGGTCTTTGGCTCGATTGCGATGTTGATTACTGGCTCAGGGAATTCGATTGATTCCAATAGTACTTGATTTGATTCATCACAAAGAGTGTTACCAGTAACGGTATTTTTAAGCCCAACGGCTGCTGCAATATCACCAGCATTCACTTCAGAAACTTCTTCACGGTTATTGGCGTGCATTCGCACAATTCGTCCTATACGCTCTTTCTCACCGGTGCTGGCATTATAAACGTAGCTACCAGACTTGATGGTTCCGGTATAAACACGGAAGAAGCAAAGCTTACCAACGAATGGGTCGGTTGCGATTTTAAAGGCAAGCCCAGCAAATGGAGCGTCGTCTTTAACTTCTAGGACTTTGTCTTCACCAGTTTTGTTATCTGTAGCTAATGGAGCTGAGATATCTAGTGGGCTTGGTAGATAATCAACCACAAGATCAAGTAGCTTTTCTACGATTACACCGCGTCCGTCACCACCAGAAACTAAGAAGAAGTCACCACGAAGAACGGACTTACGAATAACGGTCTTGATTTCTTCTTCAGTTAGCTCAGTACCTTCAAGGTATTTTTCCATAATGGCATCATCGGCTTCAACGGCTGCTTCGATAAGGTGGTTGCGGTAGTTTGTAGCCTTTTCCTTCATGTCTTCAGGAATTTCAATTTCTTTAAGTTCCTTATCTTTGTAGTCTTCATACTGATAAGCCTTCATTTCGATAACATCGATAATTCCATTGATTTGCTGCTCAAAACCAATTGGTAGATGCACTGGGTATGCATGCTTACTTAGACGCTCGTGAATAGATTCAAGACTCTTGTAGAAGTCGCCGCCAGTTTGGTTGATTTTGTTAATAAAGCAGATTCTTGGAACGCCGTATTTGTCGGCCTGTCTCCATACGGTTTCCGACTGTGGTTCTACTCCCATCTTTCCATCAAAAATCACGCAAGCTCCGTCAAGAACACGCAGTGAGCGCTCTACTTCTACAGTAAAGTCGATGTGTCCTGGAGTATCGATAATGTTGATACGCTTGTCTTTCCAGAAGCAAGTTGTTGCAGCCGAAGTAATTGTGATGCCTCGTTCTCGTTCCTGCTCCATCCAGTCCATAGTTGCTTCACCTTCGTGCACTTCACCGATTTTGTGAGTTACACCCGTTCGGTAAAGTATACCTTCGGTGACGGTTGTCTTACCTGCATCAATATGGGCAATTGTACCGACATTTCTAGTGTTTTCTAATGTATATTCGCGAGCCATAATATGGAATAATTTCCTTTCTAATTCATAATTAAATAACGCCGACTTTTCGGCTATATCGGATATAATTCTACCCTATTTATTGCTTATTTACAAGATAAAAATAGCCCACTGTGGGGCTATTTTTATTCGTTTTGTTTTGATTAGTATCTTGCGAAGTGTGCAAAAGCCTTGTTGGCTTCGGCCATTTGATGAGTATCTTGCTTCTTCTTGATGGCATCGCCTTCGTTATTGTAAGCAGCAATTAGCTCGGCAGCTAGCTTCTTATCGAAGCTCTTGCCCTTTTTACTTCGGGCCGAATCAAGCATCCAGATCATGGCATAGTGAACTTTGCGATCACCTTTTACTTCCATTGGAACCTGATAGTTTGCACCGCCAATACGCTTTGATCTTACCTGAACTTGTGGGCTAACATTTTTGATGGCTTCTTCAAATACTTCTAGCGCATCTTTCTTAGTTTTAGCGGCAGCCTGTTCTAGGGCGCTGTAAACTAAGTTTTCAGCTAGACGCTTTTTACCGTCCCACATAACTTTGTTGATCATCTTTGTTACCAAAACACTGTCATACTTGCGATCTGCAGGTAGTACACGTTTTAGAGATTTGGTTACTTTTCTTGGCATAGCTTATTCCTTACCCTTTGATTCTTTTTTAGCACCATACTTACTACGTGCCTGTTTGCGGTCGCTTACTCCACCTGTGTCCAAATGTCCACGAACGATGTGATAGCGAACACCACCAAGGTCCTTTACGCGTCCGCCGCGCACAAGAACAACAGAGTGCTCTTGTAGGTTGTGGCCTTCACCAGGAATATAGGCAGTAACTTCCATACCATTAGTTAAGCGAACACGAGCAACCTTACGAAGGGCCGAGTTAGGCTTACGAGGTGTTTGAGTATAAACCTTTACACACACGCCACGCTTAAATGGAGAGTTGTTTAATGCAGACTGGTTTTTGAGTGCATTAAAGGTCTTCCCTAGTGCTGGGGACTTGGTCTTTCGCATTTTTCGCGATCTTGGTTTTCGAATGAGTTGGTTAATTGTTGGCATAATTTATAACTTGAATACTTTACCAGATATGGCTTATCTGGTCAAGCATTGTCTCCTTCCTCATCTCTAAATCCAGTTCCAACCGGAATCAATCGACCAATTATCACGTTCTCTTTAAGGCCTCGTAGGTAATCTGATTTACCACGCATCGCAGCACCAATAAGTACGCGAGTTGTTTCCTGGAATGAAGCGGCTGACAGCCAGCTATCTGCACCAGTCGAAATCTTAGTGATTGGCATCAATAGAAGCTCGTGAGTTGCAGGTTTTTTGCCTTTATCAACAGCTTTTTGGTTTTCAATTGTTAGCGAAGTCTTAGATACGATATCGCCAGAGATGAACTCTGTATCGCCCGGATCTTCAATTTGTACGCGACTAAACATCTGTTTGATTATCACTTCGATGTGTTTTGCAGCAATTGTTTGACCCTGACTTAGATAAATCGCCTGAACTTCGTCAATTACATATCTCTGAACGGCTTCTTCGCCACGTAGCCTTAGCATGTCTTGAAGATTGATTGGGCCCTCAGTTAGTCTTTGTCCAGCTTCAACGCTATCACCATTCTTAACTTCGAGAGCTGCGTATTCACCTACGGTGTATTCGCGAACCCCAGCACCCATATGGGTAAGTGAAATCTTGTCTTTTGTTACTTTTACTTCACCACTACCACCGGCCTTAACAGTCTTTTTGCCGTCTTTACTTTCGGCAAGCACCTGACTACGCTCTACGATGTCTCCACTCTTAACCTTTGGTTTCATTGTTCCGAGCTTGTATTCGGTAACTTTCTGATCTTCAGGGATAATCATAATTAGCTGCTTGTTACCGCTCTTACGGATTTGGATACTTCCATCGATGTCGGCCAAAATTGCCTGACCACGAGGATTTCGCACTTCGAAAATTTCCTGAACCCTAGGAAGACCCTGAGTGATGTCCTCAGTAGCAATACCACCAGCGTGCATAGTACGCATGGTTAGCTGAGTTCCTGGTTCACCAATACTCTGAGCAGCGATGATTCCAATGGCTTCACCCTGTCTAACTGGCTTACCAGTACCTAAATCTAGGCCATAACATTTCTGACATACACCCCAAAGGCTCTTACATTTAAGGATTGAGCGGATATTAACCGATTCAAGACCTAGCTCATCGATCTGTTTTGCAGTGGTGTCTAAGATAAGCTCACCCTTCTTAACAACGACCTTCTTGGTTTTTGGATCGGTAATTTGCTCATTAGCAGTACGTCCGACAAGCCAAGCGCTAATTCCTTCTTCACCAGCAGCTTCTGCTTCGGCACGGGTTATTAGGTAACCTTCTTTGTCGCCACAATTTTCTTCTGAAACTACCAAGTCTTGGCTGACATCTACCATCTTACGTGTTAGATATCCTGATTCGGCGGTTCTTAGGGCGGTATCTGTTAGACCCTTACGGGCACCGTGAGTACTAATAAAGTATTCCAGAACCGATAATCCGTCCTTATAGTTTGATCGGATTGGAAGTTCAATAGTTCTCCCAGAAGGGTTAAGCATCAAACCAAGCATACCGGCCATCTGGTTTACCTGCGCCATAGTCGCACGGGCTCCAGATTCAATGTCCATAGTAAGAGTAGATTCACTTTCTCCGAGAGTATCAACTAGTGATTTTTCAACAGCTTCACCAACTTCTTTCCAAGCGTCAATTGTCTTATGGTAGCGCTCATCGTCTGTAATCAGACCCTGTTCGTACTGCTTATCGTATGAAATTACTTTGTCTTCACCGGCGTCAATTAAGTCACTTCTGTCTTTAGGTGTTACTAAATCGTCCATTCCGATTGAAATACCAGAAAGGGTTGCATATTTGAAACCTAGTTCTTTAATTTCGTCAGACAATTCAGCAGTTGCATCAACACCGAAATCTACAAAGGCCATAGCCATTACTTTCTTAAGTTTTGATTTGGTCATTGGATCATTTTGGAATTTCATACCTTCCGGAAGTACTTCGTTAAATAGAATTCTACCGGCGGTTGTGTCCATAATTTCACCATCAATACGAACTTTAATTTGTGCGCGCAGGTCAATGACATCTTCTTGAAGGGCCATAACGGCTGCATTTTTGTCTTCAAAAATTTTACCTTCACCCTTGGCTCCTTCCTTAACAGAAGTCATAAAGAAGCATCCTAGAACGATGTCTTTGCTTGGATTTACTACTGGCTCGCCAGAAGATGGCTTAAGTAGGTTGTGGCGTGAAAGCATAATATTTTTTGCTTCAGCCTGAGCTGCTTCTCCAAGTGGAACGTGAACAGCCATTTGGTCTCCGTCGAAGTCGGCGTTAAATGCAGCACAAACCATTGGGTGCAATTGAATCGCCTTACCTTCAATTAGTACCGGCTTGAAAGCCTGGATTCCTAATCGGTGAAGGGTAGGTGCGCGGTTAAGTAGAACATACTTATCGGCAATAACTTCATCTAGGGTGTCCCAAACTTCTGATTTGGCACGCTCAATCATTCTTGAAGCGCTCTTAACATTGTGTGCCAAACCTTGATCGATTAATTTACCAATAACAAATGGCTTAAATAGCTCTAGCGCCATTTTCTTTGGAATACCACATTGGTCGAGTTTTAGGTGTGGACCAATAACGATTACTGAACGTCCAGAATAGTCTACACGCTTACCGAGTAGGTTTTGTCGGAATCGACCCTGCTTACCCTTAAGCAGGTCAGTTAAGCTCTTGAGTTTCTTTCTGCTACCAGCAGCGGAAACTGCACGATCACGTCGAGCGTTGTTATCAATTAGAGCATCTACGGCTTCTTGAAGCATACGCTTTTCGTTGCGGCAAATAACTTCAGGTGCCTGCAATCGATAAAGCTTCTTCAAACGATTATTACGGTTGATAACTCTTCGGTACAAATCGTTTAGATCTGAGGCGGCAAAACGGCCACCGTCTAGCTGCACCATAGGTCTTAGGTCTGGTGGAATTACAGGAAGCTCACTGGTAATCATCCACTCTGGGCGAATTCCTGCCTTTTGCATTCCTTCAGCTACCTTGAGGCGCTTTAGAGCCTTTTTCTTCTTTTGACCAATGCTTGTTTCAGACTCTTCTCTTAGGCTCTTAATGAGCTTTTTAAGGTCAATTTCAGATAGCAATTGCTGAACAGCTTCGGCACCGATACCTGCTTTAAAGATATGCCCAAACTTAAGGTTCAATTCTCTATAGCGACCTTCCGGCAAGAGTTCGTACTTGGCCAGGTTGGCAAGGTCAGTTTTTGCTGTTGAGTAAGAATTATCTAGCTCGGCTAGCTCATTAATTGCTTCGTCGCTCAATACGTCTTCATCTGGATTCTTAACTTTGTGCTTTTTGAGCATTTCTTTGCGTCGGGTCTTGAATTCAGATTCTAGTTCTTTAAGTGCTTCGGCCTTTGCCTTTTCATCGACTTCGGTTACTACGAAGTTTGCAAAATATACAACCCTTTCAAGATCACGAACACCCATATTTAGAATCAAACTAATTGGGCTTGGAGTACCTCTTAAGAACCAGATGTGAGTCACAGGAACTGCTAGAGTAATATGGCCCATTCGTTCACGACGAACGATACTGCGAGTAACTAAAACACCACATTTGTCACAAACTATTCCTTTATATCGAATTCCCTTGTATTTACCACAGTAACACTGCCAGTCTTTAGTAGGACCAAAGATCTTTTCGCAGAATAATCCGTCTTTTTCTGGTTTTTGAGTACGATAGTTAATTGTTTCTGGCTTGGTTATTTCACCATGAGACCAATCTAATATGTTTTCTGGTGATGCAACAGAAAGTCGAATTGCATCGAAGTCTAAAATCATGTTTTCGTTAGTGTTATTCATTGGTCTATCCTTCCTGCTCCGTTAGTTTTTTATCGTTCTCAGCAAGAGCTTCAAAATCGTCTTCTCCACCGCTTGAGCTCAAATCAACAATTGCTTCACCTTCGGCTGCAGCTTCACCTTCTAGTAAGGCTTCTGATCCTAGCTCATTGGCTTCGGCTTCAATATTTTGTTCAAGCAAATCTTCTGCGTCGATGCTAGCTGAAATTTTAGGCTTTTCGAGCTCAACTGCCATACCTAAGCTTTGCAATTCTTTCACAAGCACATTGAAAGATTCAGGAATTCTTGGACCACGAATTTCATCGTTTTTAATAATTGATTCATAGGCTTTACTTCGTCCGATCACGTCGTCTGACTTAATGGTCAAAATTTCTTGCAGTGTATTGGCAGCACCGTATGCTTCAAGTGCCCACACTTCCATTTCACCAAATCTTTGTCCACCCATTTGAGCTTTACCGCCCAATGGCTGCTGAGTAACCATTGCGTATGGCCCGGTTGATCGAGCATGTATTTTGTCGTCGACCATGTGTTGTAATTTCAACATGTATTTATATCCAATAGTTGTGGTTTCAGCAAATGGCTCACCGGTGTAACCATGATAAAGCTGTGCTTTTCCGTCTTCTGACAAACCGGCTTTTTTGAGTTCGGCCTTGATTTGGTCTAATTTAACTCCGTCAAATACTGGTGATGCTACTCTATACCCTAGAGCTTGGGCTGCCCAACCAAGGTGGGTTTCTAAGATCTGACCAATATTCATACGAGCACCTACACCAAGTGGGTTTAGGATCATATCAACTGGGGTTCCGTCTTCAAGATATGGCATATCCTCAACGGGTAGAATCTTACTAATTACACCTTTATTTCCGTGACGTCCGGCCATTTTATCACCAACCGAAATCTTTCTAAGCTGAGCGACAGCAACATAAATCTGAGAGATAACACCCGCAGGAAGATCATCGCCCTCATCTCGACTTAGGATTTTTACATCCACAACTTTTCCACCAGCACCGTTTGGAAGCCTTAGGCTGGTATCTTTAACGTCGCGTGCCTTTTCACCAAAGATAGCGCGTAGCAATCTTTCTTCACTAGATAGATCAGTTTCCCCTTTAGGAGTAATCTTTCCTACCAAGATATCGCCAGCTTCTACTTCAGCACCGATTCTTACGATACCTTCATCGTCCAGGTCTTTAAGACTTTCTTCTGATACGTTTGGAATATCGCGAGTTACTACTTCTGGACCTAATTTAGTATCGCGCACGTCAATCTGGTGGGTTTCGATATGAATCGAAGTATAACGATCGTCTTGAACTAATCGCTGTGAAATGATTACGGCATCTTCGTAGTTCAATCCGTCAAATGGCATGAATGCTACAAGCACGTTTTGACCAAGTGCAAGCTCACCGTCTTTGGTACTCATTCCGTCGGCCAAGATATCACCACGCTTTACTTTCTGACCAGCAGACACAAGAGCCTTTTGGTGCATTGATGATCCTTGGTTAGATCTTTCAAAATTAATTAGGTTATAAGTTCGCTTTCCGGCTTTGTTGTACTTAACAACAATTTCTGATGCATCGGCTGATACAATTTCGCCATCTTCAAAAGCAACTATTACCTGGCCTGAATCTTCAGCAACTCGGCCTTCTACACCAGTACCAACAACCGGAGCTTCTGGACGAACCAAAGCTACTGCCTGTCGTTGCATGTTTGCACCCATCAAGGCACGCTTAGCATTGTCGTGTTCCAGGAATGGAATTAGTGCTGCTGAAACACCAACTACTTGGTTAGAGCTAATGTCCATATAATCCACATTGTTAGCATCTTCTTCGTCAGCTTCACCGCCAATACCACGAACGGCAACACGGTTCTGAACAAAGTAGCCGTCATTATCAATTGGGGTTCTAGCCTGGGCAATAACTGCTCTTTCTTCTTCTGATGCGTCCAAATAAACAATTTCAGAAGTTGCTCGAGCCTTAACGTCGACCATTTCAACACCGGCCTTCTCAATAGCCTTAGCTTGAGTAGCGGTAATTTTATCTCCAGCCTTAGCTAAAACCTTACCGTTGGCGTCTTTAATCTGCTTAGTTGCGATTTCTCCAACAGCCTTCGAAGGAGCAAGTTCGTTTACCACCTTGAAGTAAGGGGTTTCGATAAATCCGTATTCATTTACTCTGGCGTAAGTTGCAAGTGTACTTACAAGACCAATGTTTGGTCCTTCAGGGGTTTCGATAGGGCAAATACGTCCGTAGTGAGTTCGGTGAACGTCACGTACTTCAAATCCTGCACGCTCACGGCTCAATCCGCCTGGGCCCATAGCATTCAATCTGCGCTTGTGAACAATTTCTGCAAGTGGATTAATTTGATCCATGAACTGACTCAGCTGGTGAGAAGCAAAGAATTCCTTAACGCTTGCAACTATTGGGCGAACGTTAATAAGCTGACCTGGCATAATAGTATCCGGCTCAGCGATGCTCATTCTGTCTTTTACAATTCTTTCCATTCTTAGAAGTCCAACTCGGAATCTAATCTGGATAAGTTCTCCTACCATCTTAAGACGGCGGTTGCCTAGGTGATCAATATCTTCTGAAGGCATGTTGCTATTGCTCATACTTATAACTTCAGAAATAATCGCCACGATATCTTCTTTTCTGAGTACACGACCTTCTTGATCGTTCTTGGCGTTCATTCCTAAACGTTTGTTTAGTTTATAGCGACCAACTTTGCTTAGATCGTAGCGCTTAAAGTCAAAGAACATACTATCAAGTAGCGCTTTTGAGTTTTCAACGGTTGCCAAATCACCAGGTCGGATACGTCGGTAAACTTCCATCAAGGCTTCTGCAGTTGAGCTGGTTGAATCCTTTGATAGAGTTTCTTCAATAAGTTTAACTTCGCCCTTATCTACATCCTTGAAAAGCTCCTTAATTTCAGTGTCCGTGCCAAATCCAAAAGCACGAAGCAAGGTGGTTACTGGAAGCTTTCGTTTGCGATCAATCTTAACGCTCATTACGCCGTTTTGGGCTGTTTCAATTTCAAGCCAAGCTCCGCGATTTGGGATAATTTTCGCAGAGAAATAATCGGCGTTTGTATCTTTTGTAAAGAATACACCAGGAGTTCTGTGTAGCTGAGATACAACAACTCTTTCTACACCATTAATAATAAAAGTACCGCGATCGGTCATGATAGGATAATCACCCAAGAAAATTTCTTGAGTTTTAACTTCGCCAGTTTCTTTTATAAGCAGTTCAATAGTTGCCTTAAGTGACGCTTCATAACTTAAGTTCTTTTCCTTAGCCATTTCTTCGGTAATTTTTTCTTTATCGAATTGATAGCTTTTGAAATTTAGTTCGTATTTTTTACCTGTAAAATCTTCAATTGGTGAAATTTCTTCGAATAGCTCTTTCAAACCTTCTTCGATAAACCAATGATATGAGTCCATCTGAATCTTGATAAGATCAGGTAGTTTTAATGGTGTGTTTTCGTTGTTAAGATACTTCCGTGTTAAGCTGGCGGATTTTGGCATGTACGAGTTTTCTCCTCTTTCATACTTTAATTATTTAATAAGATGAAGAAGAGGTTTTTCTAAACTGATAAAAATTCGGCACTTTCCAGATCCCACTGGAAAACTCCGAATATAGTTTAAGCGTCCTCTATGAGATATACATTAGACTATAATTCGTCCTTAGTCAAGGGTTTTTCAGATAAAGTTACTTAGATTTCTCGACCACTTTATCGACTATGCCATAGCTCTTGGCTTCGGTAGCATCCATCCAATAATCACGGTCGCTATCATTGGCTATTTTATCGACTTTTTGACCAGTTTTCTCGGCTAGTATTTTATTAAGCTTTTCACGTATTTTTAGGATTTCTTTTGCTGTAATTTCGATATCAGAAGCAGTGCCCTGAAATCCGCCCGATGGCTGGTGAATCATCACCCTGGAATTAGGAAGTGCAAAACGCTTGCCATTTTGCCCGCATGCCAACAGGAACGCACCCATGCTTGCTGCCATTCCTACGCAAATTGTGCTTACGTCTGGTTTGATAAGCTCCATGGTGTCAAATATAGCCATTCCGGCAGTTACGCTTCCGCCCGGAGAATTGATGTATAGCTTAATATCGGCATGCTTGTCTTCACTTTCTAAAAACAAAAGCTGAGCAATTATTAAATTAGCAATATCATCGTTTACTTCGGTTCCTAAAAATATAATGCGCTCTTTTAAAAGGCGAGAATAAATATCATAAGCTCGCTCGCCCATATTGGTTTTTTCTATAACTGTTGGTACAAGTATTGAATTATTCATATACCTATTTTAACACGATTATTTTGAGGCGAATTCAATAAGCTTGGCAATTGCCTTTTGTGTAAGCAAATGATTTCTTAGATCGTCCTGGAAATGACCATGTGTCAATTCTTCTTGAATCTTAGGGTCGCTTTTGTACTGCTCGGCCATCTTAGCTAGTTCTTGCTGTAATTCTACATCGCTAACTTCAATCTTGTTTTTCTTGATTACATCACGAAGTATTAAGGCCGCACGAACGCGCTTGTCGGCTTCTTCCCGAACTTCTTTTTTCATATCATCTTCAGTGATTTTCTGCATTTCCTGATATTTTTTGCGGTCTAAGCCAGCGTTCTGCAGGTTTTTGTCCATTTCGCTTTCAAGCTGCATTACCTGGCTATCAATAAGCTGGGTAGGGACATCAAATTTTGCTTTCTTCAAGACTTCATCAAGTATTTTGTTCTCATAATCTTTCTTGTTTTGTTCTTCTTCTTGCTGTTTTAGCACGCCTTCGATGTCTTCTCGGAGTTCTTTGACAGTCTTTTTGTTGCCAACTTTTTTAGCGAATTCATCATCAACTTTTGGAAGTTCTACTTTAGTAATTTCATTAATTTTTACACTAAATTCAACTTTGGCGCCTTGCAAGTCTTTGGAATGATAATCCTTAGGGAAGGTTACTTCAAAAGTCTTTTCTTCGTCTTTTTTAAGGCCCACCAACTCTTCTTCAAAACCTGGTATGAAGGTTTTGCTTCCAACAATCATTACATGGTTTTGGGCGGCTGCACCCTCTACTGGCTTGCCTTCACGCTTACCTTCGAAATCAAAACGAACTTCGTCGCCATTAGCAATTGGCTTTTT
>JBIIIT010000043.1:0-3752 GCA_044234435.1 Candidatus Saccharimonadia bacterium
CAATCTACTGCGATCGGTATCGTAGCGTTCTTCCTGTTCGGTTTTTGTTAACTTACTATTTTTCAGATCGAGCACATTGATTGTTCGGACCTTACCTTCCCCATCTGACTTTTCGACATATCCGCGAGCTTGAATTACCGAAATTGTAGGCGCATAAGTACTTGGACGTCCAATTCCTTCGGCTTCTAGCTTCTTAACTAGAGATGCTTCAGAGTATCTAGCTGGTGGTCTGGAATAAGTTTCGGTGGCAGTAACTTCTTCGGTTTTGAGATCATCGCCCTTTGTCATATCGGGCAGTATGTTAGGGTCGGCCTGCTTTGCGGACTGGTAAGCTTTCAAGAAGCCTTCAAATACTACTACTTCGCCCTTGGCTATAAATTCTCCCGCAATTCCTTCGGTTTTGATATTAATTTCGGTTTTTTCAATCTGTGCTTCAGACATCTGAGATGCCATGGCACGTGCCCATATTAACTTATAAAGCTTGACTTGTTTTGGATCGTTGCCAGCTTCTTTTTTAGAAAAGTCGGTTGGCCTAATTGCCTCATGGGCTTCTTGAGCACCTGCCGATTTAGCCTTGTAGTGGCGTTCATTAAAGTATTTATCACCAAAATCACTGCTTACCTGTTTTTTGATCTGAGTAAGCGCAGTTTTTGATAGATTAAATGAGTCGGTACGCATATAGCTGATATGTCCCTCTTCATAGAGTTTTTGAGCTAGCACCATGGTTTGTTTAACTGAATAGCCAAGCCTGCTGGAGGCAGCCTGCTGAAGCGTCGAAGTCGTAAATGGTGGAGCTGGGCTTTTTTTGGCTGGCTTTTTAGCTACAGCATCAACATTAAATTTTTTCGCTTTGATACTTTCTAGGAATTTTTCTGCAGACTTTACGTCTTTAAGTCTAGTATTTAGCTCTGCTCTTACCTCGGCGCCTTTTTGGGTTTTAAATATCCCCACAACTTTGTAGTCTGATTTTTGTTCAAACTTTTCAATTTCTCGTTCTTTGTCTACGATTAGACGAACCGCAACTGATTGCACCCTACCGGCACTAAGGCCTGCCTGAATTTTTTTCCATAAAACCGGACTTAGTTCATAGCCAACCAGTCTGTCTAAGATTCGGCGGGCTTGCTGGGCATCAACTAAATCAAGATCTAGATGTCTTGGTTTTTTTATGGCCTCTTCAATTGCAGGCTTGGTAATTTCATGGAATGTAATGCGTTTAGTCGTCTTGGGGTCAAGCTTTAAAACATTGCAAAGATGCCAACTTATAGCTTCACCTTCGCGGTCTTCGTCGGTCGCAAGCCATACTTCTTTACCCTTTGCGGCCCGTTTCAGCTCACTTACAAGCTTTGTTTTGTCAGCTGATATCTCGTAGGTTGGGGAAAATTTATTATCAATATCTATAGCCAACCCGCCACCTTTTTGTGGTAAATCACGTACATGCCCCATACTGCTTAGCACCTTAAAGTCACCGCCGAGATATTTCTCGATGGTTTTGGCTTTGGCTGGTGATTCGACTATTACTAAATTTTTTGGCATTTATTTTATCGCTATTTGATTATGCTAATGTTTAATTGAATATTTTGCAAATAACACAGAAAAAAGACTATATAGTATAGCTTCAAACTTTGTCAAATATGTCCTTAAAAGAGTTCGGGCCCCGGCGCTAGCAAATTAATGCTGCACCGGGGCCCAAGTTCCCTGAGAGTTACCGTCGCCAACGATAGACCTTATGGTGGTCAGCCCTAAAAAACGCGCGACACGGATAAGGGCGAGCACAGCCCCAGCCACAACCGACTTCCCTCTACTATTGCCATATCGAATGGCAGCAGGTGCTCAGGGGTCAGCATGCGTTTTTTAGATCAGTATGCGGGCGAAGAGCCATGGGCGTCATGGAGAACGCACTAACTCTGCACCGCAGAGCTGGCTCTCCTTAAGGCAAGGAGGCAGCCGTAGCCTGCAAACTGATTAATCAAGGAACTTACGGCCCAAATTATAGTATATTTTTATAAAAAAAGCAACTATCTTATTCAAATTATTAATATTGACAAATTTTTAAAATAGTTTAGAATACTTCTCTAGTACCTACTATTCCGTCATGACGGAAGGAAGTGAGGCAGTAATGCCACAGCCCCTGCCCATTACTCAGGCAATTATCGAATCGATCGAAGACCTGCGCGACCAGAGTCGCCTTGCAGGCTTTGAAGATGGCTACCACGTTGGTTACGAGGCAGGATTCAGCGCCGCTCTTAATCAGATCCGTGCCAAGCTTCGTGTGATTGAGCCTGCAAAGCCCGAGGCTTTCGTGGATGAAGTGCCGAAGGATATGGGGCATGCCGCTGAACCGGCTCCCATCAAAGAAGCTTATGGATTTGAGATCATCGATACTGAATCGGTGGTTCCCAAGCCGCGCAAGAAGCGTCTGGTTTCTGTGAAGGCTCTCGGGCTTTCGACCAAGACCACTAACGCACTTGTCGGTGCTGGAATTACGAAGGTCAAGCAGCTGACTGAGATGTCTCCTGCTCAGCTTCGCAAACTTCCGCGCATCGGCGCCGGTTCAGTCAAGGAGATTGCTACGGTGCTCAAAAAGCACGGCAAGTCTCTGAAGGCCTAGTAGTTTTACCCCCCCGCTCTAAGCGGCGAGAAATCGCTCCGCTTGGGGCGGTTTTTCGTTTAAGTTAAGATCCAACTTCCCGCACCAAGGTTGCGTATTTTACCAGTAATTTCCATTAGACTGATGATGCTCGCAATACTCACGGCATCGATTTTAGTTTCATCAATAATCTGCTGAGTAGTTAGAGATTTTTCTGAGAGTAAATCCATTATCAGAGCCTCTTCTTTACTGTCAGCCTTAGGCTTAACTTTTACAAGCTGAGGACTTTCTAGGCCCAAAATTGCTAAAACATCGGTGGCATTTGTTACTAGCTGAGCACCATTCTTAATCAAATTATTTGGTCCAGCTGAACGTGGACTTGTTATATTTCCAGGTATTGCCATCAGAGTTCGGTTGGCTTGTATGGCGAAGTTCGCAGTTATCAAGCTGCCAGATTTGGCATCGGCTTCGGTCACAATCGTGGCCAAGCTGAGCCCTGCGATAATTCTATTGCGTGCTGGAAAGTGTGATTTAAAGGCTTCGGTACCTTCAGGATACTCGCTTATAGCCCCTCCACCTGATTCTATAATTTTATTAAACAATCCATAGTTGCTTCTGGGATAGGGTCTATCCAATCCACAGCCCAGTACAGCTATAGTCTTTCCGTCTGCCTCTAGGACGGCCTTGTGCACAATTGTATCAATTCCTAAAGCTAGTCCGCTAATTATGCAAAAGCCAGCCCTAGCGAGCTCATATGCTATCTTATAGGTGATTTCTTCGCCATATCTAGTGGGCCTACGTGTGCCAACGATTGCAACCATTGGTAGATCCGGGATGTTTCCAGCCAAGTGTAGTCCTTTGGGCGGGCTTGAGATTTCTCGTAAAAGCTGAGGAAAACTATTGTCATTATGTTTAATATATTGTATATTCATATTCTGTCTCTATCTGGAGCTAAAAATTACATTAAAACATAAGAGGTAAAAAGTATTGACAATATACCGCTTATGTGATAATATACTACACGTTCTTTACATCAGCACATATTTCAAAGCTTTTTCAAGGGAGTAACCTGCTCCGCGAGGCTTAATCTAAAACTCACCCTCCTTTTAGATCTCGCGAGCAGATTACTCCCTTTAATGCCACGGTCTTATTATTTTCTATTGAC
>JBIIIT010000044.1:0-3591 GCA_044234435.1 Candidatus Saccharimonadia bacterium
CTGCGATTGAGACCAACAAGGTCGCAGAGCCATACATTCGTCGCAGGGCAACACGGCACATGCAGAAAGGCCGAGTTGTGATTCTGGCTGGTGGCACGGGCAATCCGTACTTCACCACCGACACTGCTGCAGTGCTTCGCGCCACCGAGCTCGAGGCCGATGCGGTACTTATGGCCAAGAACGGCGTCGATGGTGTCTATGATTCAGATCCTAAGACCAACCCGAAGGCCACGCGCTTTAGCTACCTCAGCCACAAGGACATCATCGAGCAAGACTTGAAGGTGATGGACTCAACGGCCGCAACCATGGCTGGCGATAATGACATGAAAATTGTTGTTTACGACGGCGGCAAGATCGGTGGTCTCGAAGAGATCCTGCTCTACCCGCAAAAGGGCACAATTATCATGTAATTAAAAAGTCGCTTATGGGATTATTCCATAGGCGACTCTTTTTATTTATTTGAATTATTTATTGCGTCGGCGTTTTCGCCATACAAATGCCGCAAAGACTAATATAACAACAAAGAATGCAGATAATACGAAAATCTGTCCTGCTGCAGGTATCAATGAGTAGAAAGGGATTATAAAAAACAGGCCAAGACCCAAAATCAAGACGCCGATTATAACGTCGCCAAGTGGTCCCGCCTGATAATCTTCATGCGGCTTCTCGTAAGACTCAGCTTGATGCTTAGCCTTATTCTTATGTTCATGTTTCGCGTGGCTTTTTTTGCTCACTCAACCCTCCTTTTGTATCTCGATAAATTTATTCTACACTACTCGAAGCGTTTTCGATTAAATTAAGTGCTTCTTTTGCGTTTTTTGTTTCCATAAATTGTGCGCGGAGCTTTGCAGCACCGTCAAAATTATTGATGTACACCTTATAAAACTTCTTAAGTGGTTCATAAGACTTATGTTCGCCCCAGGTCTTTTCATACAATTTTATATGCTCAGCCATTATGGATAACATCTCTTTTTGGGTGTGTTTTTTAGCTTCTTTTTCAAACACAAATAAGTTTTGGAATATTCCGCGACCTATCATTACGCCATCCACGCCGGTTTGTTCGGCTTTACTGTCGCCATCTTCTCGACTCAAGACGTCGCCATTGCCTACAATAACTGTGTCTGGTGCTATTTCGTTGCGTAGCTCTACCGACTTTGCGACTTCTTCCCAATGAGCAGGAACTTTGCTCATTTCTTTACGGGTTCTGCCATGAACAATTAATGCATCCAATTTTTGTTCTAGCAAAAATCCGATCCAATTTTCAGTGTCGATTTTATCAAACCCCACCCTAGTCTTAACACTTACTGGCAAATCCCCCGCACCTTCCTTGGTGGCAGCTATTACTTCCGCGGCTAAGGTTGGGTTTTGAATCATAGCGCTACAGGCACCCTTTTTTATCATATCTTTAATTGGGCAGCCCATATTGATATCAACTCCAACAAAGCCCATATCCTTCATATCTTTGGCCATAGTGTAATAGTTTTTCGGATCAATCCCCCAAATTTGTGCCACCACCGGGCCTTCAATAAGATTATATTTAAGCCGATTCATTATTGCATGCTTGCCCTCGCTACAATATCCGTCGGCATTTGCGAACTCGGTCATCATTAAATCGGCCGGTGAATGCTTGGCGACAATCTGCCGAAACACCGTATCGGTCACATCATCCATGGGTGCGAGTACGTAAAAAGGTTTTTTATTAGACTGTAATTTTTTCCAGATATTCATAATTAGTTCATATAATTAGGGCCGATATGAATAACATCGGCCCTTTAAGTATTTCAGATGGCAAGCTCAGGGTCTAGATGAATGAGGCTGTTTGCCTTCATGTACCTTGAGTAAGCTTCAATCTCGCGTCTTGCTGGCCAAAAAAGATTTGACTTGATAGCACCAATCTTGCCATCTGCAAGCTGGTAAATATCTACCTCGCCACAAGAACTTGTGTAACCACCAATCTTATTTGCGCTTTCGACAATCTGTTCGTCAATCGGTTCACCCTGGCCACGGCCATCCGGTGTTACAAATCCCCATGCACAGTCCTGACAGGTTTTCATGTGGGCTGGGCAGGTTGGTGAGATAGGAATCCTTTTTCGGATATCCATTTTGCTCCTTCCGTAGCAAGAGCACATATAATAACATATTTATGCTTAAAATACTAGTCACATTATTTGTTCAAAGGCGTTATAATAGTCTGTATGCCAGATAAATCAGACAAGGCCCCAAAAAAGGCCAAACAAAAAGAAACTGAACCTGATTTTGTATATGACCCAGAAAAACACATGGGCGATGATTCAGAAAAAGACCTGGCTAGCGAACTAGACCCTATGAATAATTCAAATTTATTAGATAAACCCGCCAAGAAATCCGATCAAGACAAGAAAGCCAAGCGCAAGAAAAGAATTAAAAAGACAATTCTATTCACATTTCTGTTTATAATTCTTGTTGGCGGCGGCATTTTTGCTTATTTATTCCTAAAAGCAGGAAAAATAAGTACTAACCCATTCAAGTTTAATACCAAGCTCAAAGGTGAAGACCGCGGAAGAGTTAATGTTCTGCTTATGGGTGTGGGTGATCCAGGCCATGATGGCGAAACCCTAGCTGATACCAATATGATTGTTAGCTTGGATACGGCCAACAATAAAGTAGCAATGATAAGTATTCCTCGTGATACTCGTGTGTACATACCCGATAAGGGCTATGCCAAGATGAACTATGCCAATGCTGCCGGTGAAGCCGAGAGGAAAGGTAGCGGTGTTGAAGTAACCGAGAAGACAATTGAGGAAAACTTTGGTGTGCCGATTGATTATTATGTAAAGGCCAACTTCACAGGGCTCAAAGAAGCTGTTGATGCCGTCGGAGGAATCGATATAGACGTCAAGGAGCCTCTAAATGACCCTGAATACCCATGTGATAAAAACCAATATAAAAGCTGCGGCTTCAAAATAGCTGCTGGTCCTACCAAAATGGATGGTACAACCGCCCTTAAATATGCGCGATGTCGTAAAGGAACATGTGGCGATGACTTTGGGCGTGCTCTAAGACAGCAAGAAGTATTGCAGGCAATACGCACTAAAGCAATGAGTATGGAAACATTATCTAATCCTAAAAAACTCAATGACTTGATTAATGCATTTTCTAATAACATCAAAACCGATATGAGTCTTTCAGAAATCCAAAGAGCCTATGAGCTTAGCAAGAATATCCCGCAAGATAACATCTTCGATGTAGTGTTTTCAATCAAACCAAATGGATTCTTAAAATCAGATCCAAGTAGTAGCGATCTTCTACCTGCAGCCGGAAATTTTGATGATATTAAGAAATTTGTCGAGAACATATTTAAGGTGGGGCCAATTTGGTCGGAAGAGCCAAGGATTGTTATTCAAAACGGTACCACAACAGTTGGCCTTGCAGGAAAGCTTGATATTAAATTAGCTAATTCGGGGCTTCCAATCGAGGTTCTATCAATAACAAATGCCAAAACGAAAGACTACACTACCTCGCAAATTATTGACTACACTAATGGCAAAAAGCCAAACACTATAAAATATTTCGAGGACCTATTGGGCGTAAAAGCCAATCAGGGCGACATTA
>JBIIIT010000045.1:0-3584 GCA_044234435.1 Candidatus Saccharimonadia bacterium
AAGGCGGCATAAATGATGAACAGCAGAGAAATCTTTGGGGATCTCCTAGAAGAGACACGCCTGCAGGCTATCAAGGAAGGGTTGGCGGACTACCTCCAAAAGCAATGGAAGCTTTGGGAGCAAAAACATGGACTAGCGGAGGCCCAGATGCTGGAGGAAGTGGGTCTAAGCTTAAATTCGCCTGGACTCAAGACCAAAAAGCTAAGCCAGGCCCAACTACATCCACAGCCGGAAGTGGTGCAAAAACTGGAAAACTTTACTTGATTGGTGATTCGATAACAGAAGATGCTGGTATAAATAAGGGTTTGAAGGATAAGCTAAAAGCTGATGGCTACACAGATGTAGTAATAAATTCAAAGGCATCCAGGTCTCTCAGAGAGGGAGGTGGAAATCTGGATGGTATTGGAGTCCTTCAAAGAGACCAAGCACAATGGTCTAATGCCAATACTATTGTTGTAGAGCTTGGAACTAACGGAGGAATTAATGCAGCCAATATTAGAAAAACTGTTGATATTATAAAGGCGGGTGCGCCAAATGCAGATATCTACTGGGTAAATGTTGGTGCAAATAATTCGACAAGAAGCCAAGGGGGGAATATCGACACAGACTCAATCGACCGAACCCTTAAAGAAAATTCATCATTGGGATATAAAGTAATAGATTGGAATACAATTGCCAAACAAAACCCTAATTATATATTTAATGACGGTCTTGGTGTTCACCCCTATACCGAAGAAGGAAGAAAAGCTTACGTAGATACTATTTCTAAAAGTCTAGGTGGCAATGCGAATTCTCAAACCGGGAATTCTACCTGCTCATGTCCGACTGGGGTGACCAATAATGGATTTTCTGGCAATAACAATGTAGAAATAGCATTTAATTTCTTTAATGGCAGAGAGGGAATAGATGCAATTCATGCTGCCGCAATTGTTGGAAATTATATGCTCGAATCTGGTGGTAACACCACCATAGATCCTAACATCACCAATAGTATAGGTGCTTTCGGTATAGCTCAATGGCTGGGCGGCAGAAAGACCCGCTTAATTCAATTTGCAAGAGATAGAGGCAAGCCACCAAACGATCTGCAGATTCAGCTTGAGTACACAATTTTCGAGGTAACACAAACTGGTGAAAAGGCCGGTTTCCAAAAGTTTTTAAAAACAACTACTGTAAAAGATGCTGCTGTTGCGTGGGAAGTTAATTTTGAAAGGTCTGGGGGAGCCGGTATTCCTCAAAGAATAAACAATTCAGAAAAAGTTTTTCAGCTTTATGGTCAAAATTCTCCTAGTGGAGCAATTTCCAGTGCTAACAGCACTCCGACCGATTGCAGTAACAGTGCTGGAGGTTTAGGCCAGGGTCCTAATGGCTTTATATTCCCACTGAAAACCACTAAATCACAAATAAAGAAAGGCAATGGCGCGGGTCTCATTTGGTGTTATAACAAACCTACAGGAGGAAAGGAGTGTCATGGAAGCTATCCAGCTGCAGACATCGGTGTGCCAGCTGGTACCGAAGTTGTTGCTTCGGTCGGCGGCAAGGTTGTCAATACAAACCCAAGTTGTAATAGAAACTGCTCTGTAACAATAAAGGGTGACGATCAATATCTTTATTATTATACCCATATGAGTGCAGGAACTACTGTAAAGATAGGTGACACCGTCAAGGCCGGTCAAGTTCTAGGAAAAGTTGGTACAGCCGCAGATGCTGAAAATACTTCACCTCATTTGCATTTTGATATATATAATAAAAACTACGACAGGCATCCAGCTTGCTCTAGAGAAAATGGATGTCCTACACAAGGTGATATGCTAGATCCACAGCCCCCACTAACAGCGGCATTTAATAACTTACCGGAGTAAAAAATGAATCCAAATAATGCGAACCGAATAAGAAATTACATAATTACAGGTGTTATTTTGTTCATAATTATTATTGGAGTAATATACTTAGTAAATAATTTTCTGCTCAGAGGCAGGGTAACAATAAAAGCACCTAAAGATGCTGGTATATATCTTATTGAGACCAAGGCTTTAGGCTATACTAAAAAGCTATTAGGCAGAACTAGTGTATCATTTTCCACTAAAGGCGGTGAATACACATATTTAGTAGAAGATAATCAAAAAGCCTCAATTCAGACTGTAAATGTAATTTCTGGTAAAAATTATACCTTTGAAATATTTCCTAGCGACTTAAAGGATGTAAAAAGTTTCTCTAAAGTCACTGCAACAAGCATGCAGCTTACTGGTAACTCTATAAGCTATCTAAATAGTACATACAATTTACTAGAGAGAGTAACTAATGGCAAAAATATTCCGTCAAATTTCCCAATAAATCCAACCCCTGAAAATGTTAAATCAATAGTTTGGACAAAGCAAAACGAGGGAATTATTGATACTAACTTGGGTATTGGATACTTAAACAATAGCAAAATATCTGAATTAAACTTCTACAACTTTGAAGAACCTGAACAATTTGAATTTAGTGAATCAAGTAATACTTCGGTGAATAATTTTACTGCTAACTCAAAAAATCAAATATTAGCTATGATTGGCAGTAGCTTAGCCTATAAAAGCACGCCACAAGCTAAGACAAAATTACTCGAAAACAATATCGAAGGTCAATTCGTAAACATAGCTTTATCTGAAAACGACTTGTATGCATTTTCTACGACCCAAGATATTAGCGATGAAGGAGAGACTACAAATAACACCGATGATACAGACCGAAGTATATTTATTAAGAAGTTAAGCGACCCAGACTACTTAACAAAAGTTGAATCAACTTCGAGCGTAAACTCAATAATATTCAATGCAACATCTAATAAAGTAGCTTATGTTAATGCAGAAGGGCTTCACATATATGACATTTCAAGCAATAAAAATGTCCTACTTTACACTAAACAAATTCCTAAACCTAATCTCATCAACTGGATAGACGAAAACAAAATTGTATATACAGATATAGAAGGTATCTGGATTATGGATATTGAAAAGCTAAGAGCAGATAAGGTAGTCGGTAGCGCCGATATAACATATCTACAATCTTTTTATATCGATACAGGTAGCCAGAATTTATATTATAGTGTAGTCCTACCAAACCCTACGGGAGACCAGGGAATAATTAATTTTATTGATATCAAATAACCTTAATTTTTATATTATTTAATAAGCTAAATATTTTTTCACTATTCATCCTTAGCTCTACTGCCTCATAGTTATTTTTTGCTTTGATATATAATATATTATTTTTAATTCTTACCGATTCAGGCTCAATTCCAGTGGCTTTGATGATTTTATTTTTTATTTCTGTGAGTTCATCCGATTTGTCTTGGATTTTTGAATATTTATTGAGGCTTTTAGAAATATGATCCATTACAGCTCCACCAATTTATAACCACTTATACTTTTATCTACGTCGGTAGATGTAATAATTGTTTGTTGCTTCTTGGCTTGTTCTATAAGGTGCTTTTGCCTATCGCTATCGAGCTCGCTTAGCACATCATCAAGCATCAATATGGGTGGGGTAGGGTTTTTAAGATCGATAAAATCAATTTCCACAAGCTTAATTGCTAACGATAGAGATCT
>JBIIIT010000047.1:0-3506 GCA_044234435.1 Candidatus Saccharimonadia bacterium
GTTAACATCAACTAAAAAGCTAACTAAATATGATGTTGTGGTGGTTGGAGCGGGGCATGCTGGCTGTGAAGCAGCGATTGCTTCAGCCAAGCTCGGTGCCAAAACACTACTAATTACAACCAGCTTAGACAAGGTGGCTGCTTTGCCATGTAACCCATCGATTGGTGGTCCGGGCAAGGGGCATTTGGTTCGAGAAATTGACGCTTTGGGCGGAACTATGGCTAAAGTTTCGGATGCTAGCAGCATTCAGATAAAAGAGCTAAACACTGGCAAGGGTCCGGCAGTGCGGGCATACCGCGCCCAGGTTGATATGGACTTGTACAACCAAAATATGATTGAGGTTCTATCAAAAACTAAAAATCTTGAATTTTTAGAGGATGAAGCAATTGGCGTAGAATCGGCCAAAAAGGTAATGACGGGTGTTATTACAAAGAACAACGGTGTTGTTCAAACTAAGGCAGTTGTAATCTGTAGCGGCACATTTTTAAACGGCGAGATATTGATAGGTGATGAGGTGGTTCGCAAGGGCGGAAGAGACGATGAGGATTCTTCAATTGGGCTTAGTGACTCATTAATTGAGCTAGGGCTTGAGAGGGGACGCTTAAAGACTGGAACCCCGCCAAGAGTTAAAAGATCGAGTATTGATTTTGACAAAATGACTGTTGCTCCTGGCAGCGACGGAAATGTAAGCTTCAGTCACCCGAGCAAGAATTTATTTGCCGAAAGCAAACAGGCTGATTGTTATTTGACCTACACAACCCCAGAAACACACAAAATTATCTTAGATAATTTAACCGAATCGCCGGTATTTTCGGGTCGAATTAACGAGCGCTCGCCGCGAAGCTGTCCAAGCCTAGATAGAAAAGTTTATAATTTCCCAGAACGAGAGAGGCACCCAATGTTCATCGAGCCTGTTGGTCGCGAGGACGGACCATTTGGTGACTGGATGTATTTGCAGGGTGCATCTTTGGCATTCCCAGCAGAATTGCAAGAAAAAATCATCCGCAGTATTCCTGGATTAGAAAATGCTGAATTCATTAAATACGGCTACGCAGTTGTTTATGATTACTTTTTGCCTCATCAGCTTCAGCTAAGCCTAGAGACCAAAAAAGCTAGCGGACTGTTTTTGGCAGGCCAGATGAATGGTACGACTGGGTATGAAGAAGCCGCCGCTCAAGGCCTTATTGCCGGTATTAATGCCGCAAGAAAAGCTCAGGGCAAAAAACCATTTATCTTAGACCGCACTGAGGCTTACATTGGTGTGTTAATTGAAGACTTAGTTACTAAAGTACACGTAGAGCCTTATAGAATTTTCACAAGCCGCGCCGAGTACCGATTGCTACTAAGAAACGACAACGCTGATTTGCGCCTAACCAATAAGGGCCACGAAATAGGATTAGTTTCTGATAAAGAAATGGCTAGAGTCGAACAAAAACGGATTGCAATTTCTACGGCGTTAGAGCTTTTGAAAAACCGTAAGCAAAAAGTAAATGGCAAAACCATCTCGGCCTACGAGTATTTGGCACGACCTGAAAATAATCTAGCAAGCCTTAAAAAAGATTTCGGAATTGAACTAACCGGCGAGATTGCCGAGCAGGTAATATCTGAGGTTAAATACAGTGGCTATTTTGAAAAACAAATTAGAGAAGCCAGAAAGCTCAAAGATAGGCAAAACCAAGAGCTGCCAAATGATATGGACTATTCCATGATACCTGGGCTTCGCAATGAAGCTAGGCTTCGACTTCAGGAGGTGCAACCAACGAACATTGCCCAGGCTAGTTTGATTCAGGGAGTGACTCCGGCCGACCTGACAATCATATTGATTGCAGTTCATAAAATCACACAGACCTCAAAATAATCTGTTATAATTTTAAGCATGTTTGAACTAGATAGCTTACTCAGAACTGTCGGATACGCTGGAATCTTCGCAATAGTTTTTGCAGAATCGGGACTTTTGGCTGGCTTTTTCTTGCCAGGAGATAGTCTTTTGTTCACTGCCGGATTTCTAGCTTCTCAGGGGGTATTCAGTATAGTCATACTTTGCGTTGGAACCTTTATTGCAGCAGTAGTTGGTGATAGCGTCGGCTATCATTTCGGTAAAAGAGTAGGGCCAAGAGCTTTTAACAAAGAAGATTCCTTGGTATTTAGTAAGCAAAATGTTGAAAAGTCCCAAGCATTTTTCGAAAAGCACGGCGGAAAGTCGATTATTCTGGCCCGCTTTGTGCCTCTGGGAAGAACCTTCGTCCCTGTCATTGCCGGTATTGGCAAGATGGAATACAAAAGATTCTTATTTTTTAACGTTTTTGGTGGTTTCATTTGGGCTGTTGGCGTGACTTTGCTGGGCTACTTCCTAGGAAATGTAATTCCCGACGTCGATAAATACTTACTTCCAATTGCTGCCTTGATAATAATAATTACAATCCTTCCAGGACTTTGGCACTTACTAAAAGATCAAGAAAAGCGCGCAATGTATTTATCGCACGCCAAAAAGACTTATCACAAAGTTAAAAACCGAAAATCCAAATCTAATAATAATGAAAAATAATCTGCATAAAATTAGCACCCTCAGTAATGGGGTGAAGATAGTCACCAGAACAATGGACGACACCGAAAGCGTAACGGTGGCTTTTTTTGTAGGTGCTGGTGGTAGGTATGAGGATATGAAAACCGAATATGGAGCCGCGCACTTTTTGGAACACCTGCTATTTAAGGGGACTACCAAGCGACCTGAAGCTAAAATTATCGCTGAAGAAGTGGATTCGGTTGGTGGCTATATGAATGCCTACACAGCAGAAGACCACACCGCTTACTACATAAAGCTTCCCAAAAATTACGCCGGCTTAGCCTTTAATATTTTGGCAGACATCTTAACAGACCCACTATTTAATCCAGATGAGGTTGAGCGAGAAAGAGGCGTGATACTTGAGGAAATGAATGTGTATAAGGATGACCCAGGCCGATATGTGTTTGATTTAACTGGAGATTTGCTCTGGCCTAAGGATACTCTACGAACAAATGTAATTGGAACCCCAGAAATTATCAGCAAAATGCCTCGCCAGGTGATTATGGATTATTTCAAAAGTCTTTATACTATGGATAATTTGGTGATTTCTGTGGCTGGCAATATCAGCCATGCCAGAGCCGTAGAGCTCGCAGAAGAGCTACTTGGTGGCTTTGCCACTAAAGCTCGCAGAGGATTTGAAAAAGTTAAGGGTGGTGAGTCTAATAAAATTACAAATGTCATAGCCCAAGATACTAATCAGACCCATATGATAGTTGCCGGTAGGGCGCCCGAAATAGACGCTAAAGACGAACCTTCATTTAAGATATTATCCACCATGCTTGGCTCGGGTATGAGCTCGCGTTTGTTTTTAAATGTTCGCGAACGAAAGGCTCTGGCATACACAATTTTTATGAGCTTTAATAATTTTGTAGATAGTGGCAAATTTGAAATTTATGCCGGAGTAAATAATGATCGAGTTGATGAGGCGGTTGGAGCTATTAAA
>JBIIIT010000046.1:0-3506 GCA_044234435.1 Candidatus Saccharimonadia bacterium
AATGATTTATTAGAAATTGGAATTTGTGCGATAAAAAACAGAGCTAATGCCACTAGATTGGTCTTAATGCCAAATAGCAGCGCCTCGGATCCAGGCCGTATGAAGGCCGAGACAAGAATACTCAAAAATATGATTGATAGGAACAGTAGATTAATCGCATCAGTCTTGAAGGCTAGCTTCTTTTTAGAAATTTGATAGATTACCCATATAAAAGACATTATGAGTATTAATATTTCTTTCCAAGATTGGACTAAAGTTCTGTCGATCCCTAAGGACCCTAATGATATTGCCAAAAAGGCATGAAAGGGCATCAAAACTAGAATAATTACTAAACCATAAATAATAAACTTCTGAGTAAATTGTTCTGAGATTTTTTTTAGTTCTATCATTTATTCGTTACAACGCTCCTGACATATTCATCAAGATGCTCAAGTGCTGTTCCTGCTCCTTTAATTACGCATAGCATGGGCTCCTCTGCAATATATGCAGGCACCCCTGTAACTTTTGTCATTAGCTTATCGATATTTTTAAGTAGTGCGCCGCCGCCAGTAATTATCATTCCTCTGTCAATTATGTCGCTTGATAATTCCGGTGGGGTCTGCTCAAGTACTGACTTAACGGCCATGATTATATCCTCTAAACGATCTTTAATCGCGGCTGTGACTTCTGTACTGCTGACTTCAATAGTTTTTGGAAGTCCCCCCACTACATCTCTTCCTCTCACCTGCATTTTCTTAGGCTTGTCTAAAGCTGTTGCAGAGCCAATTTTTTTCTTTATCTCTTCGGACGTCTGTGTTCCTATAACTAAGCCATGTTTTTTTCTGATATGTTCGGCTATAGCTGAGCTGATCCTAGCTCCACCGACACGAACTGAATTCTGTGCCACAATGCCTCCCAAAGAAATTATAGCCACCTCCGTCGTGCCCTCTCCTATATCGACAATTAAATTTCCTGCTGGAGCAGAAATCGGTACATTAGCTCCAATTGCCGCTGCGATTGGAGCGCGAATTATGTAAACTTTTTTTGCGCCGGCCGCGATAGACGCATCAATAACGGCCCTTCTTTCGGTAGAAGTGACGCCCGTTGGAACCGTTATCATTAGTTCGGGTCTAAAAAGCCTGATGTGGCCTGTTATCTTGTTTAAAAAATACTTCAATAAGGCCTCAGTTATACGGTAGTTTGCAATTACCCCGTTACGAAGAGGTTTTGAGGCAGCAATAATATCTGGGGTCCTACCTAACATTTCTTTGGCATCACTGCCTATCGCTACTATACGATTATCTTCAACACTAATAGCCACAACGGATGGCTCATTGGCGACTAAGCCCTTTTTGGGAATATACACTCGAGTATTTGCTGTACCTAAATCAATTGCTATTCTTTTACTAAACATGGTTTTATTCTATCACTTAGAGCCAATTCTTGATATCTTAACCCCCAAAGACCTCAAGCGGCCATCGAAATGCTCATAACCCCTATCGATGTGATCTATACGATCAATTGTGGTTTTGCCGTGAGCTATAATTGCAGCCAGCAGCACAGTTGCACCGGCCCTGATGTCAAATGAAATCAAATCTGTGCCGTGAAGTACGCTAGGGCCCTCAACAAGTCCGACATGACTGTCACGAACATTAACATGCGCACCCATTCTTTGTAATTCAAAAAGGTATTGAAGCCTGCCTTCATACATAGTCTCAAAAAGCTCTGAAACTCCTTCGGCTTGAGTGCACAATACTGCCATAGGAGCCTGCAAATCACTACTAAAACCCGGGAAAATGTCAGTTCTAATTCTTGTGGCTCGTAGTTTTTTTGAGGGAAGGATCTGCAGCTTATCACTTGCCAATATTTTATAATTTACACCCATTCGTGAGAAAGTATTCAAGAGTGCGTCATGATCATTAATTATAAAGTCTTCAATAATCAAGTTGCCTTTTGAGGCTGCAGCTGCAATCGCAAAAGTCCCAGATTCCAGATAGTCGGGAATTATTGTACCTTCTCCGCCTTGTAAACTCTCAACTCCCTCTATAAATAGCACATTACTTCCGATGCCGCTTATTTTTGCTCCTAAATTATTTAAAAATTCACAAAGCGCCACAATATGCGGCTCGGTGGCGGCCATTCTTATTTCTGTTAGGCCAGATGTTATTACAGCTGCAAGTATGAGATTTTCGGTGGCAGTTACACTAATTTCGTCAAGCAATACCCTTGCCGACTTAAGTCTTCCTTTGAGCTCTATTTCGTCTTTGTCATTTAGTATTTTTGCGCCCATAGAACTGAGGCCATTAAGGTGAGAGTCAAGTGGCCTAGCGCCAATCAAATCTCCACCAGGGAAGCCCATTTTTACCTCTCCAAATCTGGCCATTGCTGGACCCAACACCAAAAGAGAGGCTCTTAACTTATGAGTAAGTTCTGGGGCCAGAGGGTTGGGCTGAGCGTCAGCGCCATTACAAATAACGCTATTTCGCGTCCTTTCTACCCGCACACCGAACGATTCTAATATTTCAATCATAACGTCTACATCGGCGATGTCTGGGATATTATGAATCTGTACGTCCTTAGTGGTTAGTATCATTGCGGCCAGCATTGGCAGAACGTGGTTTTTACTTCCAGCTGTTTTTACAGTACCCTCAAGCTTTGTTGGGCCTTCAATTATAAGTTTTTGCAAGAATTTTCCTTTGTTAGTATTTAGATAGCATTAAAACTGGTTTATAATCAACTCAGTATAAAAATATGATATCACAAAAGACTAGATCTTCGCTCAAGCTCACTATTGGCACAATTTTGGTAGCAATTGGCACTTTGGTTATAGTTGCCCTCTCTTCTGGCTACAATATTGATATTTTTAGAGGAGAGATATTTTCGACTGGCCTAGTGCTATTGGGCACCAACCCATCGGGAGCCTCCATAAAGATAAATGGTCGACCGATAGCCCAAAAAACACCTCACAGGCTCGAAAATTTTAAAACCGGGCAGCTAAATGTTGAATACACTAGAAATGACTATTTAAACTGGAGCTCTAGCTACGTGGTAAGACCCGGGCAAGTTACATTTGCAGATTATGCATTGTTGATACCCAATAATATTAGCCAAAGTGATAATTTTACTAAAACAAAATTTGATAATCTCTACACTAGCCAAGATCGAAATCGAGTATTTGCTACCGTAAATAACCCAGGCAGTGTTTACGAGCTTGACAGGTCAAATAGCCCCAAAAAAATAATTGAGCTTCCACTAAATCCCGCTATTCAGCCCCCTAGCAGATTGAGCGATACTTTATTAAGTAGAGATGGCTCATCATTCGTTACGAGAGCCAACTATCCCGAAGGTGCTGCAAGTACTTTTTGGGTGGACTCTGGCAATAGTCAATTTGTAAATTTAGATCAGTTATTTAACCAGAAGTTGTCTGACTTAAAATTCAACCAAAGGAATTCTAAAGAAATTTACAATCTGGACTCTGGAAAATTACGCAGAGTAAACGTAGATAATAAGCAGATTCTTGATTTGAA
>JBIIIT010000010.1:0-13043 GCA_044234435.1 Candidatus Saccharimonadia bacterium
CGATTGGGGAAGCCAGATTCGATCTTATGTTCTTCACCCCTATCAGAAGGTTAAGGATAATAGGAGTGGCTACGAAACTAGCGATACCCAGGGTGTACTAGATGGCAATTTAGAGCCGCTTATCGAGGCTTATTTAAGCTCACAAGTAGGTAAGGATTAGCTTTATATTTTTAGTAATCTTTGTTAAGATATTAAGTATATGATTTTACTCGACCGAGTTACCGTTATCTATCCAAACAAAACGGTGGCGCTTTCAGGCGCCTCACTGCACATTCAGCCCAAGGAATTTGTTACTGTCGTTGGTGCATCAGGGGCCGGCAAAAGTACCCTAATTAGACTTTTGATCAAAGAAGAAGTGCCTACCTCTGGAAAAATTATAGTTGGAAGTATAGACTATGACACTATTGATAAGGCAAATATACCTCATTTGAGACGTAAAATTGGAGTGGTTTTTCAGGATTTCAAATTACTTCCAAATCTAACAGTTTACGAAAATGTAGCCTTTGCCCTAGAAGTATCCGGTGTTAAAAATGCCGAAATCAAAAGAGCCGTGCCAAAAATTTTACAACTAGTCGGACTTAGCGAAAAAGCCCATCATTATCCAGGAGAAATTTCGGGGGGGGAAAGGCAGAGAACCGCTATTGCAAGGGCACTTGTAAGAAATCCTAAAATCCTAATCGCCGACGAGCCAACGGGTAATCTCGACCCTAAAAATTCGTGGGATATTATCGAGCTGCTTTTAAAGATTAATCGCTTTGGCACAACAGTAGTGCTTACAACTCACAATAAAGAGATTGTGGATGCGTTAAAGAAGCGCGTTATTACTATTAACCGTGGCCGAGTAGTCAAAGACGAAAAGGTAGGAAAATACAGCTTATGATTACGCTCTGGAGGGTATTTAAGAGTGGTTTTCGCAATACTTTTAGGAATGCGTGGTTAAGTACTGCAGCTACAGTTATTATGGCTGTGACTTTACTGATCATGACATTTTTTGCCTTTTCAATATTTTTTGTTAGATCTCAGCTTAATGAAGTCCAGCAAAAGATTGATTTGACAGTTTTTATTTCTGACGATGCAAAAGACGAACAAATAAAAGCCCTGCAGAGCAAAGTACTGCAGACGGGTGGGGTTGATTCGGTGGAATTTGTTTCAAAAGCCGATGCCCTTAAGCGCCTGGAAAATAGCAGTGAAGAAGGTAAAAAGCTTGCAAAATCAGCAACCGAAATCGGAAACCCACTTCCGGCATCTCTAGAAGTCAAATTAAAAGAATTAGACGATATTGGTGGAATTAATAAGCAAATCAGAGATTTGCCAGAGGCCGTGATAATTACCGAAACAAGCTATGACAGCAGGGACGATAATCGCAAAGGCGTAATTGAAAATGTTATTAAAATTAGCAATGGCGTGACCCGTGTCGGCGGTATATTGAGCGCTGTCTTTTTAATTATTGCCTTACTGATAATATTTAATACTATCAGAATGGCTATTTTTACCCGCCGAGAAGAAATTGAAATTATGAAATTAGTTGGTGCCACCAAGTGGTTTATTAGGGGCCCATTTATTGTAGAAGGCTCAATGTATGGTGTAATTGGTGCAACAATTGCAACTATAGCGCTTATACCAATTGGCAGAGTAGCAGGCCAATTTTTGGTTGAAAAATTTAATGCAGGCCAGGCGATGGCATATTTTGGTACAAATTTCTGGATAGTAGTCCTGTGTATATACGGCTTAGGAATTTTAATTGGCGCGCTTTCTAGCTGGCTAGCAATTTCAAGGCACCTTAAGCTTTGAGGCTATCGCATTTAAAATAAAATTGTGGTATAATAGTTATGTTACGGAGGGTATTGAATTGATTATAAATAAAACAAAAACAACTCTAATTATCAGCGTAATCTTTGCACTCGTGGTTTCGCTATTATTTACTATACCTAAGCCCGCCAAAGCCGATCAGCTAGATCAGCAAATAGCTGCATTAAATAAGAAGGTGCGTGATGCAACAGCGCTTGCTGATGCTAAGAAATCGGAAGTTAATACCTTAAAAGGCAAAATTGCAAGCATTGAAGCAGAAATATCAGCTGCACAAAATCAGCTAGATTTAACAAATTTAGAAATCAGAAAAACCCAAGCTACCATTGAAAAAAATAATCAAGAGATGGAGCGCCAAAAAGAAATTCTCAAAGAGAATCTTAGAATGATTTATAAGCAGGGTAGTATCAGTCCTCTTGAAGTTGTCGCTTCCAGCAAAAATCTAAGCGACTTTGTTGCTCAGCAGCAGTATTTAAGCGCCATTAAGAAAAAAGTCGATGATAACCTCGACAAAATCGAACAGCTCAAAAAAGAACTAGATCAAAAGAAGGGCCAATTGAATGCTCAATCGCAACAGCAAAAGGAAGTTGTTGATGGTATAGCCGCTAAGAAAGCTGAGCAGGCCTCAATACTTGCCAGAACCCAGGGGGAAGAAGCTAACTACAGAAATGTCATTAAAGAAGACAATGCTAAAATAGCCGAGCTAAAACGTCAACAGGCAGCAATAATTAGCTCTTATTCAAGCAATGTTCAATATGGCGGATCGGGCGGCTATCCTTGGGCTAATGCTCCTTTTCCAAACAGCATTCCAGATCCATGGGGAATGTATCAAAGGCAGTGTGTTAGCTATACAGCCTGGAAGGTTGCTTCGTCGGGAAGGTATATGCCATACTGGGGAGGACGTGGTAATGCTAACCAGTGGGATGACAATGCCAGAGCTGCCGGTATACCAGTCGATGGCAACCCTAGAGTTGGAGATGTCGCAGTTAATAATTCAGGCTATTTCGGCCACGTAATGTACGTAGAAGCCATTTTGGGTAATGGTAAGGTACGAGTCAGTCAGTACAACGCCGGATGGGACGGCCGATACTCAATCAGTGATGTTTCTATTGCTGGGCTGCAGTTCATACACTTCTAAGAAAATATAATGAAAAAAGATTCAGACAAGAAAGACTCTTCAAATATTAAAAAAAATCTACTGCTGGTAGGTCTTGGTTTTATGATTGGAATTTTTAGCTTCTGGCTTATTGGAATTATCAATAGTCCAAGTCTTAGCAAAAATAAAATTGACACCACTCTTCTTGATAAGGTGCAATCGATTTTACAAAACAAGTATAATGGTGAGCTTGATTATCAAAAAATGTCAGAAGGCGCTGCTGCTGGAGCGGTGGCCGCGCTTGGAGATCCATACACGACATTCTTAGATGAAGCATCAAACAAGGAACTTAATGATGATTTGGCTGGAGAGTTATCAGGAATTGGTATTGAGGTCGGTCAGAAAAACGACCGCCTAACCGTTATTGCTCCAATCGATGGTACACCTGCAGATAATGCGGGTATTCGTGCCGGAGACTACATAGCTGCGATTGACGGTGTTGACTCCAGATCTCTCACTATTGATGAAGCAGTAAAGAAAATACGTGGCGAGAAGGGGACTAAAGTTAAGCTTACGATCGTAAGAGGAAGTGAGTCGCCCAAAGAGATTGAGATAACAAGGGATTTAATAAATGTTCCTAGTGTTACTAGCGAATTAAAGGCTGATAATATTGGATATATAAAGATCCGCAGATTTGGAGAGGATACTGCTCAAGAGGTTCGAAAGGCAGGGCTTGAACTTAAATTACAAGGAGCTAGGGTACTTGTACTTGATGTGAGAGATAACCCGGGAGGCTACTTACAGTCTGCGGTGGATGTTGCTTCGGAATTTTATAGCGAAGGAGTTGTAGTCGAAGAGCGTTCTAGAAATTCTAAGACAAAAGTCGACAATGCCAAGCCAGGCGGAGCTCTAACTGATATCCCAGTAATTGTTCTAATAAATGAAGGAAGTGCCTCTGCTTCAGAAATTCTGGCAGGAGCTCTAAACGATAAAGACGAGGCAATCTTAGTAGGAGAAAAATCGTACGGAAAGGGCAGTGTCCAGGAAGTAATTTGCCTAAACAATATACTATTTAGCAATAACTGCAAAGGACCATCTCTGAAAGTTACAATTGCAAATTGGTTTACCCCGAATGGTGTAAATATTAGTAAAGAGGGTATAAGGCCAGAGTTTGAAGTAAAGTTAACGGAAGATGATGCTAATAACAACCGAGACCCTCAGCTAGATAAAGCGATCGAGTTAGCAAAACAAGCCATCAATTAAATATTGACCCCAAATAAACTTAGGCGTTATGATAGTATTAACAAATAAGTGTGGAGGGGGTTATGAGAAAAAAATCAAATACAAAATATATTTTTGTTACCGGTGGTGTAATTTCTGGTCTGGGAAAAGGTATATCTGCGGCTTCATTGGGCAAGATACTCTCGGCCCGCGGTCTTAAGGTCACAATGCAAAAGTGTGATCCTTATTTGAATATGGATGCAGGAACCCTTAACCCAGCCGAGCACGGAGAAGTTTTTGTAACCTGCGATGGGGGTGAAACCGATCTAGATCTTGGTCACTACGAAAGATTTATAGACAGAGAATTGACTAAAAAATCCTCTACAATGAGCGGAAAAATATTTTCCAAAGTACTATCAGACGAAAGAAAAGGATTATTTCTGGGCAAAACCATACAAATAATCCCTCACATAACCAATGAGATTATGAACCAAATTATTGCTTCTGGCGACGGTAGTGATGTGCATATCGCAGAAGTTGGTGGAACGGTTGGGGACTATGAAGCAATGGCCTGGATTGAAGCTATAAGGCAGATGAAAAGAAGAGTCGGCGAAGAAAATGTTTTATACTCTCATGTTGTCTATATACCATATCTTGGTGTTAGTAAAGAATTTAAGACAAAGCCAGCACAAAATAGCGTTAGAGATTTGAGAGAAGCTGGAATACAACCAGATGTGCTGTTTGTTCGTTCAGATAGCCCTATCAATGCTGATGCTTTTGATAAAATGAGTATGTACTGCGATGTCGATAAAGATGCTATTGTCGCTCTTCCTAACGCCAAAAGCGTCTATGAGGTGCCTCTGAGAATGGAGGAATCCGGCATTGGTAATTATGTCTGCAGTAAGTTGGGTATAGTCTGTCGTAAGCCCGACCTTAAGGATTGGAATAAGTTGGTGTCTAAAATTAATTCTGACAAACCAAGCGTAAAGGTAGGTGTTATTGCAAAATATATGAGCAATGAAGACACCTACTTGAGTGTTTTTGAGGCACTTAATGCTGCCGGCTGGTACCATAGCCTAAACATTGACATTGTATGGGTGGATTCTGAAAAGCTTGAGACAGACGCCGGGCTACTTGAGGGATTAGATGGGATTCTAGTCCCTGGCGGATTTGGTTCTAGGGGCTTAGAGGGTAAAATAATGGCATCTAGGTATGCCCGCAAAAATAAGGTTCCTTATTTAGGGCTCTGTCTTGGTATGCAAGTTGCTGTAATTGATTTTGCAAGAGAAGTTTTGCACGACGAAAAAGCCAATAGTAGCGAGATGGATCCGCGGGCAAAAAACAAAGTAATTTACATAATGCCAGATCAGATCGGCGTCGACCTTGGGGGAAGTATGCGGCTTGGAGACTACAAGGCCAAAATAAATAAAAAATCTCGAGCTTTTTTGGCTTATGGAAAATCAACTGTTTTGGAGCGTCATCGTCATCGCTATGAATTTAATAATGATTATCGAAAAGAACTGGAGGCAGCTGGGCTTGTAATTGCGGCTACTTCACCAGACGGTAAACTGGTCGAAATAATTGAGCATAAAGAGCATCCATTTTTTATTGCCAGCCAATTTCACCCAGAATATAAATCCAGACCAAATAGGCCACACCCTCTCTTTAGAGACTTCATTGGAGCTATAAAACACCTCAACTCTAAGGCTTCATCTGAAAAGTTGGGTAGTAATCTTAAACTACAAAAAAAGCCGCTTTAATGCGGCTTTGAGAAGCAAAGGTCTATTTATTCAGCAGATCCGGCTACAACACTTACAAGTGATTTGCGTTCTTTATTTCCAGTGAAGGCTTGTTTTCGAACTGTCTTAAATTCAACCGATCCGGCCTTTAAGGCGAATAGAGTGTGATCTTTTCCGATTCCAACATGCGATCCGGCAATAAATTTGGTGCCTCTTTGGCGAATAATAATATCTCCGGCCTGAACTACTTGTCCTCCAGATTTTTTAACACCTAGTCTTTTTGATTGCGAATCTCTACCGTTTTTTGTAGAGCCGCCAGCTTTAGTCTTTGACATACTATTTCTCCTTATTCGGTTTAAATACAACAATCTGCCGACCTGTAAATTGCCCCTCTCGGTGATAGCTGAGAGTGCTACGTCGAACAGATTTAAACTCGGATATAGTATATCCCAGATCAGCGATTTCGTCAATAAGATTTAGCTCTATAACCTTTTCGTTAAGCACCCAGAAGGGTAATGAGATGCAAATGGATTGTGGCATGTTGTCTTGGAGATTGATATTTTCGAAAAATTTTAGATACAAATCTCTTAATTCAGGTTTTTGTTCATTAATTAGCTGTAAAGTTGGCTTTGATAAAAAATTTGTCCCCAGAAATCCTTCCGTTACTATCGAATAATCCGAACTAGGAAAGTTTATATTTGTGGCATCGGTAGGAGGCAAAATTTCTATTGGCTTGCAGTTATCAAAATTTTGTTTAAGCCAGGCAGTGTTTTTTTTGCTGCAGTCTATCATGCCCTTGGAAATATCACTCCCAATGGACGAATAGCCCATCAGCGACGCCTCCATTAAGAGCCCACCAGATCCGCAAAAAGGGTCAACTACCTTTGCATTTTCTGGTATTTGAGCAAGATTAATCATAATTTGAGATAACTTTGGCGGTAGCATTCCGACCTTTCTATCTCTGCATGGCTTTTCATAGTCTCTCTTAGAATATGAATCTACATCTTGGAAAGATAAGCAAACCGCTAGTTTTATTGAGTTTTGCGTATTAACAACTATGAATTCACGCCCGTTTGATGTCGTGAGCTTGTTGTGCTTTATAGACGCGGCATTTAGAGTACTTCCTTCATTTGCTGCAACATAGCGTGGTTTTATTCCAATTTCTTTTAATTTCTTTTTGAGTTTAATCCCAAACTGATTAACATTTATCTTAGAGCTACCATAGCTGCTTATACCATAAGAAAATTTAGTGTCTAAATTTAGGTTTTTGCAATAATTTAATATCTCGGTCTGCAGATCGGCTGCGTTTGATATATCGTCAGAAATTATTTCACCGATTTTTATTGTTCCGCCTAAGTTTTTTATATCGACTAATTTTGGAGACATGACAATATTTGGAAGAAGCATCTTCGTTTCGATGTTCTTGCTTTCCAATTCTGCCAGACAAAGCTCCGCTTCGCGACCTAATAAGTAAATATACATAACTCTATTATACCTCATACCACTATTGCTCGAGCTGATGTACAATAGCTTTATGAGATTAAGGCACGTTTTCTTTTTTATTGCCCTGGTTTTGATAACTGTTTTTGCAATTGTCCAGTTCGGAGAATTGCAAAACTTTATGGATATTATCAAAAATATAAATATCTTTTTGCTGTTAATTGTTTTTGTATTTAGGTACTTAGCATACTTTTTTAACGCGAAATACTTTCAGGCTTATCTAAAGAACTTTAATCATCCAATTCCTTTAAGGGCTATCTATAAAGATGTCTTAACTATGAATTTCGCAAACACCGTTTTTCCTAGTGGAGGAATTAGCGGCATAGCATTGTTACGAGGCCAATTTAGAAAACATAAGGTCTCGGCTCATACTACGACGGTAGCCCAGGCATTTTGGATGGGATTTACCGCGGTTTCTTATATAGCTTATCTTTTGTTGGCTCTTTTAATGCTTTTCTTGTCTCAAAAAATCGAGATGGTAAGCTTCAGATTAATTATGATAATACTGGTTTTTGTTTTGATTGGCTCAATTATAGTCGTAGGCCTTCTTCTGAATAGGAGAATCGCTGAGAAAGTAACTTATTACCTCACTCGACCAACCAATTGGGTTTTAAAAAAGTTTAAGCGCAATAGTTTAGAAAAAGAACAGTTACATGAGCTAAATAGCAAATTTTATGAAACACTTTATGAATTTAAAAATAATTGGAGAATGTTGGTAAAACCATTTTTATGGTGTTTTGTATCGATGGGATTTGATTTGCTCTCACTTTATATGGTCTTTATTGCATTTGGAGTTTACCCCAACCCTGGAGTAATTATTGCCGCCTACCTAATAGCTCTAGGGTTATCGGTCTTGTCTGTATTTACTTCTGGAATTGGTGTATTTGAAATTGGAATGGTAAGTATATTGGTTGGTTTGGGCCTAAGTTTTGATTTGAGCTTCTCTGCGTCAATTGTATTTAGAATTATTGCGCTGTGGTTATTCTTGCCGGTCGGCTTGTATTTCTACAAAAGGACGATGCTTGATGGGAAATGAAGCAATCACAGTATCTGAATTTAATTCTCTTCTAAATCAAACTCTATCTTTCGCTTATCCAGAAGTAATTGTTGAAGGCGAAGTGTCGAGTTTTAAAGTTAATCAGGGTAAGTGGGTGTTTTTTGACCTAAAAGACGAGGACAGCCTGGTCGGGTGCTTCATAACAATCTATCAGCTCAAAACCGAATTAGAAGATGGTATGCTCATCAGGGTTAAGGCAACTCCCCAGCTGACCAAATGGGGCAAATTTAGTCTGACAGTTAAAGAAGTAGAGCTGGCGGGTGAAGGTTCAGTTAAGCGAGCATTTGAAATGCTTAAAGCCAAATTTGAAAAAGAAGGTCTTTTTGAGCAAGATCGAAAAAGGCAACTCCCTCAATACCCGCAGAAAATTGCACTCATAACATCCAATCAAGCAGCCGCTTATAATGATTTTTTAACAATCATTAACGACCGCTGGGCTGGGCTAGAAATTGAACACATACAGGTTCAGGTCCAGGGACCAAGCGCACCGCTGCAAATAGCTGAAGCAATAGGGTATATAAATGAGCTTAAAGGCTACGACGCTCTTGTGATAATTAGAGGTGGTGGTAGTGCCGAGGATTTGCAGGCATTCAATACTGAAGAGGTGGTGAGGGCAGTATATGGAAGCCGCGTGCCAACCTTGGTGGCTATTGGTCACGAAGACGATGTAAGTCTTGCTGAGTTGGCCGCCGACATTAGGGGCGCCACACCAACTGATGCAGCCAGAAGATTGGTCCCCGACAAATTAGAGCTAATATCTAAGATTAAGTCCGATCAGTTAAGAAATTACTCTGCAATTGAGAGTATCTTACTTAAAACTAGACAGCATCTGAACGGCTTTTATCATAGCCTATAGGTGAGAATTAATAATCTTAGATTCGATTCGGCAGAACTCTACGCGAGGACCACAGGTGCCATTCAAAGGGCTTTAGAACAATATTCCTCACAAATTAACCTTCAAAAGAAATTGCTGTATGGCCTAGACCCATCGGCCATACTTTCGAGGGGCTACAGCATAGTAAGACTTAATGGCACTGTTATAAAGTCTGCCGAAGAATACAAGGCGGGAGATGAGCTTATGATACAATTACATCAAGGACAGATAACAATTAAGGATTCAAAAAATGAAGAAGAACAGCAAAGCAGAATCGAATTTTAAATATTCAGAAGCAATTAAAGAGCTTCAAGAAATAACTGAGTATCTTGAAAGTGCAGACGTTGATCTTGATGAGGCTATAGACAAATTTGATAGAGGTAGCAAACTGGCCGCTGAAATCGAAGAGCACTTAAAGATAGCCGAAAACAAGATCAAGACTATCAAGTCAAATACATAGACTTTTAACTGCAAAAGTGTTATAGTATTGCGATTATGCCAGATTATTTCACAGCCCTTGTTAGCCAGTACTGTGGAGCGGTTAATACTGCCCAGGCTGAAAATTACGCGCGTTCATTCATTGATGCGTGGTATTTTACATTGCCAACCGAAAGCCAAACTCAGCTAATTAAAATCTTGCCTGACTACTTGAAGCCTAAAAAAAAGACCTTTGGATTCAAAAGAAAACTGGATTTTAAGGGTAATCAATCTGAAATATTTTTCTCTCGTCTAACTATGGATCTTGGAAGGTCGGCAGAAGATGAAACAAAATATATTATAATGGGACTAATGAAGAGCTTAAAAGTAATTTCCTCGCCAGAGCAGAAATTTGCTTATTCTAAGCTACTGGATAGGCGCCTGTTTGATTTGTACGTGGAGGCGTAGGTGGGAAATATAAAATTCAAGCTTGATACTTCGACAAATGAATTTGATGAGGTATTTTTTAATAGGCCAGTCAGCAGGCTGCAAGCCTCTTGGGTTGGCGTAGTAAGCTCAAAAAATACCAGTCTTAAATCTATAAGTAGCATATATCAAATTCTTGACTTGTTGGGTCAAAACGTAACCCTTGTTGCCGACCAGAGACAAATGCATGCAACCCTTCCTGCCGATGTTGTCCTGAAGCCCAAAAAAACACCTGGCTACACAAATTCCGATGAGGGCATAGAGAGCTTGCGCAATTGCAAGATAATTATTTTTTTAGCTGAAACAGAACTTAATTCTGATATGGAACTTTTCATGAACCAGCTGTTAAAAGTTTACTCCGGAACCGTCATAACAGACTCATATTCGGTTTTTAATGAATATGACTTCAAGGGCGATAAGGTACTGACTGTAAATGACAAGCAGATTTCTAGCAGATATCAAGAAGGACTGAATCATTTATCTGCTTTGATTCAGAGCTATTCTTTGGAAGTGGAGTGTCCAATAGTTTATTTTGGCAAGAATCAAATAATTTGCATCAATAATAAAAATCTAGATACGGCGTGCGTTATAAATACAAAAAAAGTAATTGATCGAAATGAATTTGTAGGTATTATGGCCGGTATGATGGCAGATAAAAAAACACCCGTTGATAACGAGTGGCTAAAATATTGTCAGGCCTCTGGGTTTTTGTTAAGACTTTTACAATCAGATGGCCTAGCAGCAGTAAAAAAATATCTGGATAGCAAATTTTGATAATTACTGGTGCCAAAGGTGGGAGTCGAACCCACACGCTCTTGCGAGCACACGATTTTGAGTCGTGCGTGTCTGCCAATTCCACCACTCTGGCTAAAATTTAAAACAAGCAGATGATTAAGTAGTTCATATTATATATAATAGAAGTAATTCAAGCAAAACCATTATTACATGAAAACAATTCATCCCAACCAAGACTCACAAAATAATTTGAAAAACGCCAATCAATTAAATGAAGGCGAAGAGATTAGCTTGGGTATTGTTCCAAAACAAGAACAGATCAAGGATGATTTTCAAAACCAAGACAACATAGAAGGTTTTCAAAAGATAACTAAGATACATAATCCTGAAAATGAACTCGATAAAATTCAAAACAACGATCCTCATGTTGCGCCTCACGCTCAGGGTGATTTTTTAAAGCAATCGAATTTAGGCGAAAATGCAGCCGAGGAGCCCTCATTTGAAGTGCAGAAGCATCCTAGAATTGATTTGACTCCAGGATCTGAACATATAGAGCCCGGTACAATATCAAACAAAAAATCAGCCAGACAAAAGCTAAAGGAGCTAAGATCTCATAAGCATTGGCATAATGCAAAATTAGTTATAGGCACATTATTGGTATTTTTATTGATTTTCAATTCTCAGTGGTTCATATCTCAGTTCATGTTTTTATTCAACAGGCCAAAAGCGCAGACTGTTACCGAGTCAAATCAAAATAACCAATCGAGCCAAGAAAATAACAATTCAGCAGAAGCAGAGGTTGTTGGGCCGCAGAATGAAATAATAATACCTAAAATTGGTGTAACTGCCCCTTTGGTATTTATAAATACTGCAAATGAGCCAGATGTTTTAATAGCACTTAGGGATGGTATTGTGCATTATTATGGTACGGCTTTACCCGGAGAAATAGGCAATTCGGTATTCTTTGGTCACTCTAGCAATGACTGGTGGGAGCCCGGAAATTATAAATTTGTTTTTGTACTTTTAGAAAAGCTCGCTGTAGGGGATACTTACGAAATTCACTATAATTCCAGAAAGTACGTCTATAGGGTAACAGAGACAAAAGTTGTTGCACCAACAGATCTGAGCGTTCTCAATCAGACGAGTGAGCCGATTTCTACACTTATCACTTGCACTCCACCAGGCACTAGTTGGCAAAGATTCGTCGTTGTTGGCAAACAAATTTCACCAGTTTTTAATACCTCGACCGCGCAGTCAGAAACTAAGAAATTACCGAGCGATACTTCCCAATCAACACTTCCTAGTGCCCCACCAAGCCTGTGGCAACAGATCAAAGATTTCTTCTCCGGTATAACCGGAAGTCCAAAAGAAAATTCAAGCGATCAAAAGTCGCAACAAGAAGATATTAAGCACCTACCTGAGATTAATTAAGCCTCTTGGCTGGAGTGTGTAATAGCTTAGGTTTCCGTCCAAAGTGTAATAAATGGACTTACTATCTAGCTGTGTGGTGAAGCTGTATTGTTGGTTATTTGAATTGGGCGGAATTTTAACAAGGTTAGATCCATTAAAATCAACAATGTATAGTCCGTCTGGTTTTGATAAAACAACCTGATAATTACTCAGCCATTTTAGCGACTGGGATAGTGCCGAGTTTGTAGAGTATCTGTCGCCCGTTTCAATATCTATAATTTTGAAGTTGTCTGATTGCACAAAGCTCAAAAATTTGCCGGTTGGGTTAAACGACAACACAGTTACCCCCGAGCCAATTGTCGATAAGAGATTTTTGCCATCGGACTGTCTAAAAACATTTAACTCACCGCTACCTGTTGTGCGAATTGCTAGTAGCTTTTGGCCATTATTTTCGCTAGCCGTTATTTCTCTTGCTGAATCAGCAGCAGGTAACTGGGCAAGTACATATCTGTTATTGCCATTGTAGTCATACCTTACCAGGAATTGCCCTGATTCTTTTGGGGATAGGTTTTCTAGGGTGTATATAAATTCTTTATCGATTTGATACGAAGCTACTGAACTAATATTCAAATCAAGAATCTGTTTATTATCTACGTTTACTCTGCGTAATTTTCCAGAGTCCAGATTGTAAATTTCTTTAAA
>JBIIIT010000048.1:0-3403 GCA_044234435.1 Candidatus Saccharimonadia bacterium
ACGAGACCCTAAATACTATGGGTGGTAATGGGCCTTCGCTAGCTGCTCGCCTAAGGCGCTTTACCGAAGGAACATTTGCGGGAATCTTCTCTGAACAGAGCAACGTCAGCCTTGATAGCAATTTTGTAGTTTTTAATATTCGTGACCTAGAAGACGAACTACGGCCTATTGGAATGTACATTACTCTAAATTACATCTGGAACAGAGTAAAAACCGACAAAAGAAAGCGAATTCTGGTGGTAGATGAAGCCTGGCAATTGATGCAGTATCAAGATTCGGCAATGTTTATGTTTAGTATAGCCAAACGTGCTCGTAAATATTATCTTGGTTTAACAACAATTTCTCAGGATGTAGAAGACTTTTTAAGCACTCGTCTTGGTCGTGCGATAGTCAACAACTCTTCTTTGCAATTACTACTTAAGCAGAACCCTGCTGCTGTAGATGTGGTAGCCCAGACTTTTAAACTGACTCAAGAAGAAACCAAGCGCTTAACTCAATTCCCCGTGGGCGAAGGTCTTTTCTTTGCAGGCTTAAGCCATGTTGTAATGAGAATCATGGGATCGCCCACAGAAGAACAGCTAATTACCACTAATCCTCAGGCTCTACTTGAGCGACAAATGGAACAAGAAAAAATGAATGCCGGCGGTGGCACCGTACCCGCAGCTCAATAATTTGTCGTTTTTTATTAATAATACTTAGGCCATTCTAGCTTAATTATTTGTTATAATAATCATATAAAGTTTGTGAGTTTTTTATGGAAGGTGATAAAAATCCTGTTGGTGGACTAAAAGATAAAGTACCTAGCCAAAATGATAAATTAGGCTCGGCTGATTTTGCTAATGAATCCAAGCTCTCAACTGATGAGGGAAGTTCCGGAGGAAGTGGTGGTCCACAAAGGGCAGAAAAACTAGCTGATAAGGCTTCTAATGCAAGCAAAACTGTCAAAGATGCAAAAGACGATATCAAAGCCGTAGCTAAAGCCTCTGCGAATCAAGGATTTGGCAAAGACGATGTAAAGGACATCAAAAAAGCTTCCGAAGAAAAGGGCGCAAAAGGGGTAGCTGGCGAGGTCGGTAGAAAAGCCGTTGGTAAAGGAGTACAGGCAGGTCTAGATGCAACTGGAGTAGGGGCGCCTATTGGCGCAACTGCCGGAAAAGCAGTCGAAAAAGGCCTCAAAAAAGAGAACCTCAAAAAAATAGGTTTTGTTTTGGCAGTTCCATCTTTTATAGCTTTAGGATTTGTAGCTTTTGCAATTTTTTTATTTTTTAATTTCATTAAAAACCCAGTCTCTTTTGGCTGGAAGGTACTAACCGATTCCACTATCCGCGGCTTCGCTATAGATACTGTGGGCGGGTTTGGATGCAGGTTTAGTATTGCTGAAAGTTTATGTAATAAAAGCGTTGATTTTGTTAATGAAATTGTAATTGAAGACGTTATGTACGGGGATTTTCACAAAAAATACGGGTATGTAGACTACAAGCCAGGAACAGCTTTTGCGCAGTCTTCAGCTCCCGCGCCACCGTCGGGATCTATCGACGAAAAGCTATTAAAGATAGATTATGGTACCGCAAGGTATCAATACGGAGCTCCAAGCTGTCCAGCTACAGTTGTAGAGAAAACTCTAATTGGACCTAACGGAGAGAAAAGAATAGTAATAGATAAAGTTTTAGACAAAAACGGCAATCAGCTTGAACGAAACAGTTCTTTGGCAGTTTACTGCATATTCAATAAGCTTCCTCTATTTAATATGATGATACGTACTCAGCAAGCAAGAGATGTTAATAAATTCAGTTCTTCTAAGCTAAACTACGCTGATGCCAAGGATTCAACAAATTTTAAAGGCAAGAGCTCTACTGAAGTTAAAGATTATGTTTATGATAAAACTTATGAAAGAGTTACAAGTAAGCCGGCAGATACTCCAAAAGCAGAGTTAGTTAATCAATACATCGACGAGGTAAGAAATAAATTAGAAGAGGGTGAAGACCCAAATGATGTAGAATTTGATTTTGGCGATACTGATCCAAATAGTGCTGAAGGAAGGCTCGAAACTCTATGTACCTTTACCCAAGGTTATCTAGATGAAGAAAATCAGAAAAAAGCTCTGTTTTCTAGGCTTAATACCGGCCAACGAAATTCAACTAAGTTTGGCACCATGGATTCAACAGCCGTGCTTGATTTAAGCTCGGGCGAAGAAAATGGAGCAACCTACTCCCAGATGAGTAACTTCTCTAGGAGCAAGGTATATAGCCAAAATGTTTATGGAACTCAAAACGGTGAATCAATCGACCCTGAATCTTTGGCAAATACAGCATATGGCGGATCTTACGTAGATGCTCAAAACATTCTATCGCTTATTAAAGACACTTGTGGAACGGCTCAGGCTCAAGATGTGATAGCAGATTTAGCAAACCTCTTCAACAACAATAGGGATGAAGCAGTAGCAACTATCGATGCTTCCTATAATAGTTTGCGCGTGCTTATTGCTGACCAATCCAAGCTAACCGAAGGTAAATTTACAAGCCCTGAAGATTTTGGGGTGAGAGAGTTGATGATTGGGGTAATTAGAACTGGGGGTGGATCTTCTGTATCTGGTGTTGAGAGGGAAGGTTACCAAAATTTTAATTCTCAAGCACAGGGCTTTGATTCAATCTACAACCAATACATGGTAAGAAATGGCGGAAGATTCCTCACCGATACCGAGGCCACCCAGCTTCGAGAAGTGAGTGAAAACACCAGAAGAACCATAGAAAAAAAGTCAGGTATTGGATATAGGCTTTTCAATAGAGATAATATACGATCTTTGGCTAATATAATGAGCGCTGAAATACCAAAAAATAACGTTGAATTCAAAAGCCGGTCAAAAGACTACATTGCCATATTTTCTAACCCAATTAAAATGATTGCTGATTTCCAATCTTCGGTTGGCTACTACGCTTTTGGGGACAGAAACATAGCAACTGCTCAAGCTGTTTCTGGCAGCTCCTTCACTAGAGTTGATACTGTCGGTGTAGCTGGGGAAGATTTCGATAGTATCGACTTCAAGGCTAACGCTCAAGAGATTAAGGATCTACAATCAGACGGATCAGAAAACACCAAAAAACTTCTAGGCTATTTCGACAAGTGCGTAAAAAGTAATATCCCAACTAAGTCTGTTTTTGCAAGAAAATATGAGTCCTCAAGACAGGGTAATACTATAGTTATAAATAAACAGTCCCCTCAAAAAGCCGATGATGGAACTCCTTTGTATGTCTCTACTACCGACGGTACTAATTTCGGTTTTGCAGACAAAAATGAGTTCATGGCCTGCGAAATATATTTGCTTCCAAAGGATGAGAACACAACCAGAGATCTATCGCCAATACAAAATGACCTATTTGGTGAAGATGCCTTCGCTTTAGCAGTA
>JBIIIT010000011.1:0-12720 GCA_044234435.1 Candidatus Saccharimonadia bacterium
CGCTAAAGAATCGTTAAGCAAGAACAATCAGGCTTCTGCGCAAGAGAGCATCGACAAGGCCGAGCAGATTCTTAGTAAAATTAGCCCATCAGAATCTAAAAAGCTGGACCAGCTAGAGAAGGATAAGAAAATCAGCTCAGGCTACACCTCTACTTCAGCCTCATTACAGTCCGTAGAAGACAAGCTTAATTTAACCATAAGAATTACTTCGGATAAGTCGTTCAATATCCCTCAGAACAGCTTAAAAAGCTTAGTATGGCTTAATAATTCATTATTTGGACTAGACTCAGATACTGGAAATATTATTGAGATCAATCCTCTACTTGGTTCGCCGATTGTGAGGGCATCATCTACAGAGCTCAAGGGCGCAATAGCGATGGATAGTGTCGCCGACTCGGGCCTAATAATACTATCGGGCTCTGGCTTATACCAATACACTGCCGATAAGGGCTTACAGAAACTAACTGCCAGCTCCCTTCCAAAATCTAACGATATTTCCACCTATCTAGGAAATGTTTACCTGCTATCGCCACAGGAAGGACAGGTAGTCAGATACACAAAGAATGGCCTGAGCCTTGGTGCTAAAACAAATCTCCTAAAGAATGTCACAAATGGCGAATTGTCAAAAGCTAGCTCATTAGCCGTCAATGCAAATATTTTCATATCTTCAGGCAATAACATTCTCCTATTCGAGCAAGGATCTGAACGTGCTTACCAACTAGAGGGCCTTCCTAAAAGTTTTGGCGACATTAAGGACATCTTCTACAACAAGGATGCTGGCTACTTCATCCTACTAAACCAGTCGTCAAACAGACTCGCTATGCTTAAAACAGACTCAAGCTCAGCGACCTACGTAAGGCAATATGCTCTCGACAACGATTCAAAAATTAATTCATTTACAATCGAGCCTAAAAATTCTCAAATTTTAATAAATTCAGATAGTAAAATTTACTCAAATAAGATAGAAAAATAGTTGCTTTTTTTACTACATTTTATTTAGCAACTCAACGCCGATAATCGCAAAGATGGCTTCATAGGCAGTTTTGAACTTTTCGATTATAGCCAACTTTTCACCTGCATTGTCTGCCCCCACGACTCGTTCTTTTTCGTAGAATTCATGAAAAGCTTTGGCTATATCAAAGGCCTGATGAAGCAGTTGATGAACTTTATGATTATTAACAATTTCAGCCAAAATCCCCTCCACCTTAGAAAGTTGGATAGCTAATTGCTTTTCAGAATCACTTATTTCGTAGTTTTTTAAATCTTTTGAAGTAATGCCGCTTTCTTTGGCCTTTTCTTCTATAGAGCATGCTCTTGCATAAGCATACAAGGAATAGTACACCGGATTTTTTGCAGAGTGCTCCTTAATAAGATCGATGTCAAAATCCATATGTGTATTGGTATCTCGCATTGCAAAATAAAATCGTGCCGCTTCTGTAGGGACTTCATCTAGAAAATCACTCAAGAGAACGTAGTTGCCTTTACGTTTGCTCATTTTAAATTCTTTACCGTCTTTAATAAGCCTAATTGTTTGAGTTGATAGCTCGGTAAAGCCTTCATGGCCTAGTGCCTTTAGGGTATTCACCAATCTTATTGCTTGGCCGTGATGATCTGGGCCAACAATTGTTATTGTATTGTCATAGCCCCTCTCCTCTAACCGCTCTAGCTGATAAGCAATGTCTTTTAAGAAATAGCTCTCGCCCTTATCATATGATCTCACCAAGACCTGATCCTTATCTAATCCAACCTTAGAGCCATCAAGCCAAACTGCGCCATCTTTATTTTTAATAAGACCTGCCTCGTCCAATCTTGATAATGTTTTTTTGATATCTAAAGTCCCCTCTGAGAACATCGAATCATATTTAACGCCAAGCTTGACAAGGTCTGGCTTTATATAGGTTTCAACTATTAAATCTGCCGCCACAGACCCAATTTCTAGTGGTTCTGAAGATAAAACTTCTCCTTTAGAACCAATTTTTGTTGTAATTATTTCAGCAATATTATCTATATACTCTCCCCTGTACAGGTTTTCCGATATTTCAGCTTCAAAATTAGCCCCAAGAGCCTGCTGAATTGCTCTACCAAGCGATACTATTTGATTACCACCATCATTTAGGAGGTATTCTGTTGAGGTCTTAAAGCCCTGGGAATTATAGATGTTAGCGAGTATGTCCCCGTAGTAGCCCTGCCAGGCATTAACTAGCACTAATGGCCCTGTTGGGTTCGCGGATATAAATTCCAGCTGGATACTTTTACCCTTGCCGATATTACTCTTTGCAAAATTATCATTAATACTGGAGATGTAATCTGCCCAAACATCATTACTCATAATCACATTGATAAAGCCGGGCTTTAGAAACTCGGCCTTAAGGATATTTTTTGATCTATTGAGCTCATTTATTACAACTTCCGCAACCTCGGCAGGGCTTTTGGCTTCTGTTTTAGATAATCGAAAGGCAATGTTGGTGCTAAAGTCTCCAAATTTTGGATCACAATAGCTCACGCTTGAAGATACGTCCTCTAGGCTAAACGATCCATAAGCCTTATTAAGAGCTTTATTGAGTAGTTCTGCGAATATGTCTTTTGGGTTCATGTTAAGCCTATTATATCCTAAAGCCCTCTATTTAAGCTATAATTAAGGCATGAAGATTATAGCAACTAACCGCCGCGCAAAATTCGACTATGAACTCAAAGAAAAATTTGAGGCTGGTTTAGTGCTGACTGGCTCAGAGGTAAAAAGTATTAAAGCGGGCCATATTGATCTAAAAGGAAGCTACATATCTTTTCGTGGCCAAGAAGCATACCTTGTGAAAGCCCACGTCTCCCCTTATAAGCAGGCAATGAATCTAGACAGCTACGACCCTGAATCCGAGCGCAAACTATTGCTACATAAATCTGAGCTAAACAGGATCATTGAAGATTCTAAATCACAACACCTTACAATCGTCCCTACCGCAATCGGGCTTAGTAGAGGCCGTATAAAGCTCGAAATCGCCCTAGCCCGGGGTAAGAAGCTCTATGACAAGCGTGAAGACAAGAAACGCAAATCAATGTTACGTGACGCTCGACTTGAAAATACTAAATAATAAATATTTTATTCATTTTAAAAATATCTCAACAGGTGCAGAAGTGTATTTATTTGCTTTTATTATGTGCTTTAGCATCTGTTTTATGTACCAAAATACAATAAAAATATTGCCTTAATTCTGTATTCATCTTATGCTTAATGTATGAAAGCTTCTCTATCTGATATTGCAAAGCAAATGATGGCCGATCCTAAGGGTCTTTTAGCTGCCGATGAAAGTTCCAGGACATGCCAAAAGCGCTTTGATGCGCTCAAGATTGAGTGTACAGATGAATCTAGACGCCAGTGGCGCCAATTATTGTGCATGTCGCCCAATATTGAGTTGTATATTTCAGGTGTAATCCTCTACGACGAGACAATTCGCCAAAAAACTGACGACGGTTTGAGTTTTGCCAAGGCTCTCGAGAAAAAAGGTATACTCCCCGGTATAAAAGTTGATATGGGCTTGGTGCCAATGGATAATTTTGAGCCTGCAACCATCACCGAAGGCCTAGATGGCCTATCTGTCAGACTCAATGAGTACTACAATATGGGTGCCCGATTTACCAAATGGCGTAGCGCTTTTGAAGTCAATTCTGGCGAGCCAGATGAGACAATTATCAGCTACAACTTAATGGTCATGGCCAGATATGCAGCGATGGCACAGTCAGCTGGAATGGTTCCAATAGTTGAGCCAGAAGTTCTTTATGAAGGCTCCCACTCGATTGAAGAAGCCGCAAAAACCACAAAAGCGATCATCAAAATTCTATTTGAGGAACTCAACAAATTAAAAGTCAATCTATCTGGAACCATACTAAAAACCAGCATGGTGCTTGCAGGTACAAAAAACAGCATGAGCAAGCCCAATGAGGTCGCTGATTACACCTTAAAAGTACTAAATTCGGCTGTACCAAAAGAAGTGGCTGGTATTGTATTCCTATCTGGTGGGCAATCCCCAGAACAAGCCACTGCCAATTTAAATGCTATCGGAGCCCAAGGTGAGCAGCCTTGGCCTATTACCTATAGCTACTCAAGAGCAGTGCAAGATCCAGTGCTAAAATTATGGCGTGGTAAGGAGTCAAACACCAAGAAAGCCCAGGCAATGTTCTCAAAACTTCTCGCCCAAAACAGTGCCGCTCGTAATGGCCAATTCACTGGCAAAAAAGTTTTTTAAAAAATCTCAAAAAAAAGTCTAAAAAAGTTGTTGACAGCACCCAAACGTAAGCGGTATTATTATATCAGTGCTGCACACATAAATTACTCAAAAACAAAAACAAAGACATTTAACAGGTTAGAAAGCGCCTCGGGCCCACTCTAACCTGTTTCTTTTTGCACCAATCCCCGCTCAATTTTATTTGAGCGGGAATTTTTTTGTTCACCAATAATTATAAATCGAATTTCAAAAGCGCAAAGTTTTAACACTACTTATGCTTAATGAGTTACAATTAAAGTATTAAAATTACTGATATTTTGATATGAATATAAATCTTTCAAGTAATCCAGCCTCAATAGATAGAGCCACTCCTTTTGTAGTAATCTTATTTTTACTGATGTTGGCCCTATTATATTTGCTAACCGCATATATGGAATATCGCAACTCTATCAAAGATAAGGAGCTAATCAGCAGAACCAGCGGCTTAGCTAATGGAGCACAAAATTTTATTATATTAACAAGCCACTATCTGAACTCCCCCATTTCTAAAATGCAATTAGCAGCTGAATATTTACTAGACAAAAATAAACTAACTAAAAGTAAATCAATAGCCATTTTAGAAGCACTTGCATCACTTAAAAACACAGCCGATAAGCTCCTTAAGAACAGTAGCGGATCATCTAATGAGGTTATTAAAGACATCGCTTCTGAAAATTTAAATCGCAAAACAAATAAATCTCTTGTCTGGGTTCCCCTACTGGTCTGTACGTTAATTATTATTACTGCTAACTACCTTTTTTTTGGCAGCATCGATGCTGGGTCTCGAGTTTTTAATTATGCTAATCAGGTTTTACTATTTGCAATGTCTTCGTTATTACTTTTTATGGGCTGGCGGAGCCTTGCCAGAAGTCGACTAATTAAATCTAATATCCAAAAGACGCTCAAAAAAGAAGAGCTCCTAATGCACGTCAAAATTGATTTTATTAAAAATGCCGCAAAGAGCATGCAAAGAGACCTAAAAGCCCTTCAGAGAGCCTGTACTGGGCTTGAAGACACTAAAGAAGCACAAGAGCTATTCGATGGCTTGAGCAGTCTTCAAAATACTCAAAAATCTTTTGCTATAATCGGAGGTTTTGAAAATTACAAAGCAAGCTCCAGGCTGGGCACCAAAGACTTTAAAAAATCTATTGATGACGCAATCAAGAACAACAAAAAGGAAATAGAAGATAAAAAGCTTACTGTACATACACACCTTAAAGGAGGCATTTCGGCATACATCGACGCCCCTGCGCTAGATATGATTATTGGCTCTGTAATAAACAATGCAGTTAAATTTAACAAGCAGAATGGCGAGATTAATATCTATGTGGAGCACTCTAAAAACAGAACGATTTTTGAAGTTGAAGATACCGGTGTGGGTATTGGAAAAAAACAGATTCACAACCTACAAACTCCGTTTTCCAGAATAGACAATGCAATGAAATTCAACCACGAAGGGCTAGGAATTGGACTATACACCGATAAAATTATTCTAGACAGAGTCGGCGGAATAATGCAGGTCAAATCAAAGCCCAACTATGGCACAAAGCTAATAATAGGCTTACCAAACGGCAAATAATTATCAAGTCTCTATATTTATATATAAAACTACTTGTGCCTAAGCTGGTTTATTACTAAAATATTAACAAGCATTAAAAAATAAAAATGCCAAAAAATACAAAAATAAATCTAGACATAACCACCAATGCGATTGCCGTAGTTGCTGCAATCCTGCTTTTGGTATTAAACATAGTTGGAGTTCAGCTCAACAACAACAAAAGTAAAGCCAGTTCTCCTTCTGCAATAACGGGCGATCCGACCAATGTAACGCCCACCAGCGCCGACTTGAATGGTACGACTTCATCCGATCCAAACGGGCCAGCTGTGACTGCTCGTGGCTTTCAGTGGGGAACCGATACCAACTACGGCAACAATATAAACGATACCAATCCGCAGTACGTTATGGCCCTCAATAATACCTTTACAGAGTATGGAGATTTTGGGGTTCCCAGCAAATGTTATAATGCCTGTAAAGTAGCCACCGATAACTTAGGCAATATATATACCGCATCAGGTCTGCCTGGAGAAGGAAGCGTTTTTGTACAAAAATATAATAGCACTGGCCAGTACTTATCTAGCTTTACTCAGTCTCGGCCCGGGCCAGATCCTGGAAATATAGCAGCAGTCGGCGGTATAGCCATAGACAGCAGTTATAACATTTACCTTTTTGGTACCGAAGGTGCATTTCAAGATAGGGTTATAAAAAAATACGACAATAGTGGTAATTATCTAGCTTCGATTGGCTCTCAAGGGTCAGGGCCGGGGCAGTTTCAGGAACGTGGAGCCTTGGCAATCGATAGTTCAAATAATATTTATGCGGTTGACCCTTTCTTGGATAGAGTATCGAAGTTTAATAGCGCAGGCGTATTTCAGTATTCCTTTGGTTCAACCGGTAGTGGGCCTGGTGAGTTTCAAGAACCCTGGGGAATTACGGTTAAAAATAATGGTGATATATACATAACCGATAGTTCTTTAAATCGTTTGCAGATATTTAATAATTCCGGAGTACTTCTTAACACCTTTGGCACTACCGGTAGCGGTCCAGGGGAATTTAACACTATGGGTGGAGTTGCCCTAGATAGCTTGGGCAATACTTATATAACCGATATTGGTAACAGCAGGGCTCAAAAATTTGATGCTAGCCTTAACTGGGAGGGGTACTTTAACATGGGTGAAGCACCTTACTATATTGCATCATACGGTATTGAAATAATTGTAAGTAATACTAGTGGAAAAACCCAAATCTTCGACCAAGGCAATTCGTTTGCCGATGGTAGCTTTAGTGCATCTCTAACTGGCCTAACCTGCGGGGTTGAATACCACTACCGCACATTTGCGACCAACGCCGATGGCACGAGCTATGGAGACGACAAAACATTTTCTTTTGATTGTGGTTCGGTCACTACCAACTCTGCTACAAACATATCAACAAATAGCTCAACCCTAAACGGCAACATCGTAAGCTCACCTACCAATATTACCGCCCGCGGATTTGAGTACGGCACCTCTCCAAGCTATGGAAGCTCTGTGAGTGAGTCTGGGGGCGCATTGGGTGCTGGTGACTACAACCTAAACGCCAACGGGCTTGAATGTAACACCACATACTATTTCAGGGCTTACATTACAAACAGCTATGGTACTATCTTTGGTTCGCAAAGTAGCTTTACGACTGCCGACTGTTCACAGATGCAAGTAACTACCGTCAATACACCCGGGCTCAATCCCCTTATTCAGCCAGGTATTGTAGGGTTTTTTGGTGATGTGACTGGTTCAGAGAGCAATATAACGCAGATTGGCTTCCAGTGGGGCACCAGCACAAGCTATGGAAATACAACCCTAGCAACCGGCTCAACCAGCCCCGTAACTTTTATCAACCAATTTGGTAGCTACGGCAATGCCCCAAGTCAGTTTGCAAGCCCCGAAGGTGTCGCTACAGATTCAGAAAACAATATTTATGTTGCTGACTACGATAATGATCGCATACAAAAATTCACAAGCGGTGGTGTTTATCAGCTAAGCTTTGGGTCATTTGGGGGTGGAAATGGTGAGCTAAATGGCCCCTGGAAGCTAGCTGTTGATGAAAACGATTATGTATATGTTGTGGATTCTGGCAACAACAGAGTTCAAAAGTTTAGCAAATTCGGTGTTTACCAAAGCCAGTTTGGAAGTTTTGGCTCGGGCGATGGACAGTTCAATACTCCCTACGGTATAGCAATTGATAGCTCAAATAATATTCTTGTCACTGATGGTAGTAATAGTAGAGTCCAAAAATTCGACAGTAGTGGTAATTACGTAAGCCAATTCGGTAGCTTTGGATCGGGCGATGGACAGTTTGATAATCCATCAGGTATAAGCATTGATGGGAGTGGAAATATATACGTAGCAGATCGCACCAACAACCGCGTACAAAAATTCGACAGTAGCGGCAACTACCTTAGCCAATTCGGTAGCTTTGGTTCGGGCGATGGGCAATTTAACAACCCTGCAGGGCTCGAATTCAATACCACCAGCAATCAGCTGTTTGTTGCCGATACTAACAATAACCGTGTACAAGCTTTTGACGCTTCTGGTAATTTTGTGTACAAATTTGGTGAAAACGGCTCAAATTCAGGGCAATTCAATACTCCTTACGATGTAACTACAAATTCTGGGGGCAATATACTGGTGGCCGATTCGTACAACAACCGAATCCAGACTTTTCTAAACACATCCTCTATTGCCCAAGGCGGTTTTACTGGAAGTGTTTCTGGGTTGACTTGCGGCACCACCTACCACTACCGCGCTTTCGCAACCAATGCCCTGGGCAATGCTTACGGTGATGACGTGTCTTTTGTTGCCTGCGCAAACATCTCTACCCTACCCCCCAGCTCAATAAAGAATAATGGCGCAAATCTTAACGGAACCTTAAATGGCACCGGTAGCTTTATAAGCGCGCAGGGCTTTCAGTGGGGCACCAGCACAAGTTATGGCAATACAATCAATAACGCGCCAAATAATGATGTATTTTATAATTACACTTCGCAGTTTGGCTCAGCTGGATCTGACGATGGGCAGTTCACAAACCCCACCCAAATAGCCAAGGATAGTAGTGATAATATCTATGTTGTTGATTCTGGCAACAACCGTGTTCAGAAATTCGACAATAATGGAAATTATCTTAGCCAATTTGGTAGCGGTGGCTCTGGTGATGGGCAATTCGCGATGCCATTCGGTATAGTTATCGATAGTATCAACAATATTTATGTTGCCGACTCAGGCAATAGCCGTATTCAAAAGTTTAATAGCTCTGGTGGGTATGTCGGCGAATTCGGCTCCGCCGGCTCGGGTGATGGTCAGTTTAGCTTCCCAACAAGCATGAGCCTGGATTCGTCTGGCAATATCTATGTAGCTGACACCGGAAATAATCGCATACAAATATTTAACAACTCAGGTAATTACCTAAGCCAATTCGGTAGCTTTGGCTCTGGAGATGGACAATTCGATGGTGCGGTTGCAGTAGAAGTAAGTGTACTTAATAGGATTTTTGTTTCAGACCAATCAAATAACAGAGTCCAGGTATTTAATATGGATGGTACGTATCAAGGCCAGGTCAACGGCATTAATTCTCCTACAGGCCTGGATAGTGATTCGCAGGGGAATATCTATGTGGCTTCTGGGGGTAGTAATAATGTTCAGCTCTACGACCCAAGTGGCAATCTGATACAAGAATATGGGAGCCCAGGTAGTGGCGACGGGGAATTCAACTTTCCTGCATCCGTAAAGCTAGATGGAAACGGAAACATATTTGTAAGTGAATACTTTGGCGATAGAATTCAAAAATTCTCACTAACACCGGTGTTTAAACTCGGTTCTTTCAGTGCAAGTTTATCTGGCCTAAGCTGTGATGTCACTTACCACTACCGCGCTTTTATAACAAATGAAGAAGGAACATTCTACGGGCAAGACCAGACCCTTACGGCTTGCTTAACGATGTCAACCAATCAGGCAAGCAGCGTCTCGAACTCGGCTGGAACCCTCAATGGCTCGGTTGCTAGCACCAACAACACCATCGTAAGGCGCGGTTTCGAATACGGAACCTCCCCTAGCTTTGGCAGTAGTTCATTTAATACCAGCGGGTCTTATAGCACTAATTACAGTATTGAATTTGGAAGCCTAGGGGTCGGTGATGGCCAGTTTAATTACCTACAAAGTGCGTTAGGTAGCACCATCGATAGTGATGGCAACATATACGTAGTTGACGCTGGCAATTATCGCATACAAAAATTCGATAATAACGGCAATTACCTCAGCCAATTCGGTAGCTATGGTAGTGGTGATGGCCAATTTATTTCCCCGACCGATATTGCAATTAACCCGGATGGCAATCTGTTCGTAATTGACCCTGCAAACAACAGAATTCAAGTTTTCAGCCCTAATGGAGATTATCTTAATCAATTCCCTACGGGAGCTCCTGGAATAACTTTAGATATAGACAAAAACAACTTCGCGTATGTAGTAGGCGTACCGGGCTCTCCATTCGTTGTAAAAGTGAACTTAACAAGCGGCGAGGTATTACCCATAGGCTCACAAGGCACCGGACCTGGACAGTGGTTTAGTCCTATAGCTACAGCTACCGATAGCCAAGGTAATATTTATGTGAGCGATCTAGGATCGCCCGGTGAGTTTTTTTTAAGCAATCCTTACGCAAAGGTCATAAAATACGATAGTAATGGTAATTTTATAAAAAACATTGGTTCGGGTGGTACAGCACAGGGGCAATTCATAACCCCTTACGGGATAGCTATTGATGGCTTTGATAATCTATATGTTTCAGATGGCTTTAGTTCAAATATTCAACAATTTGATACGAATGGTAATTATATAGACGCCATAGGCATTCAGGGCCTCTCCATTTTTGCATTGCCCATATTCAACTTCTCGCAATCTGATATCAATGGGCAGTTTTTCTTTCCAACCTTTATTACTGCAAAAAATGACCAGCTTGTAATTAGCGATAGCGGAAATAGCCGAATACAAAAATTCACCGTTCAGCCCAACTTTAGCCCTGGCGATTATAGCTTAAACCTGCAAAACTTAAGCTGCGGGCAAGAATACTTCTACCGTGCAGTCGGCACAAACCAGGCTGGGCAGAACTTCTACGGCACCACACAAAGCTTTAAAACCAGCGACTGTAATCCTACCCCACCTACACCTGCCCCAACCCCTGGCCCTACTCCAGCTGGCCCAACTGAACCCACAGATAATCCGACGCCTTCCACGCCAAGCGAACAAGCAGTACAGCCAGCGGGTGATGAGAGCGTTTCAGCTCAACCCAAGCCAGCCAGGAGAGTTCCTGCCATTGTGGCATTTACAGAACAAATCACCGAACGGCTTCTTGCAGTTGCTCGGTCGGTACCTCGCGAAGTAGCAATCGCAATACCCTACTTATTGATAACCGTACTTCTGGGCTTTGCGGTGTTGTATTTAATACAATCATTGCGTGAATACAGAAGCTCCTTGCGCTATAACGCAGTGATTAAGAAGTATGCAGACCTGCAATTAGGAGCCAAGAACTTTATATCTCTTACCAACCATTACTTAAACACTCCGGTAGGCATAATTGCCCTGTCGGCTGAAGGGCTAATGAATGCAGGAGTAATCGATAAATCAAACTTCAAAATAATAAGTAAGACCACAGATGATATTAAATCTGCAATAAAGAAACTTCTAAATAGCAACAACAAAGCCACAAACGAAATACTTGACTCAATTAGCAAAAGAGTCGCTTCAGCCAAACCGATAAACACTCTTTTAAATCCATTACTTTGGGTGCCGGTAATATTGTCAGCAATCCTTATTGTGTTTGCCAACCTTCTGTTTATAAGGGCTGGTGTCTTTGGCATCAACGGCTTTAATTTTGCTGCTCAGGCCATACTATTTGTGCTGTTTGTAATCCTTACTCTACTTTCGCTAAAGAGCTTTATGCGCAACAAACAAACTAGAAAAGAACGCAAATCTATGTTGAATAAAGAAAAGCAACTAATTGAGCTTAAGCTAAAATTTATCGATGAAGCAATACTGAAGCTCGAAAAGGAGCTAAGTAAGCTTAAAGAAATATCTTCTGGTTTTAGTGATGAAACTAGAGCAAGATCTTTCTTTAAGGGTCTTGAAATGCTTGTAGGAATTGAAACGTCATTCTCTCTTCTAAAGAAGTTTGCCATAGCAAGCCCTATTGAAACAGTAAATAGTTCAGACATTAAGCGATTTACTAAAAAAATAATTCAACAACAAAAGAACATCATCAAAGCTAAAAAGCTCAAAACTACAGTTCAAATAGACAAAAATATTAAAGTTCGTCTAGATAAAGCAGGGCTAATAGTCCTATTGGGTTCGATTATAAGTAATGCAGTAAAATTCAGCAGTCCTCATCAGGAGATAATAATTAAAGCCGAAAAATCCAATAATGAAGTTTCAATCAAAGTCATTGATAGGGGCGAAATTATCCCAGAAGAAAAAATAGATATCCTTATGACGCCTTTCTCAAGGGCTACAGATGCACTTAAATATGACTACGATGGAATTGGCTTAGGTTTATATATGGATAGAATAATTCTTCAGCAAGCTGGTGGTGATATAGAAATAAAATCATCTAGACTCAAAGGAACAATTGCAAAGATAAGCCTACCTCTTTTAAGGCAGCAATAAAAACAAGTTTTGTAAGCTTAATTAAGCTATAAATTAGGCCCTTCGGATGCTATGATAGTTCTTATGGATACATGAAATAAATGACCATAAAGACAAAATCAAAAATCGAAGTACTGTCAGATGTGCTGGCCGGAATGGGCTTGGTTTTAATTTTTGTAATAATTATTTTTAGTGGCGGCAGTAAAGATGGTGCTGCCAAGGCAGAGCTTGCAAATGTAGA
>JBIIIT010000049.1:0-3343 GCA_044234435.1 Candidatus Saccharimonadia bacterium
TTGCTTCTTGGCTTGTTCTATAAGGTGCTTTTGCCTATCGCTATCGAGCTCGCTTAGCACATCATCAAGCATCAATATGGGTGGGGTAGGGTTTTTAAGATCGATAAAATCAATTTCCACAAGCTTGATTGCTAGCGATAGGGATCTGTTTTCTCCTCTCGATAAATTATCTCTGGCCTTAATTCCGTTAAGGGATATTAGCATCTCGTCTTTATGTGGACCTTTTCGAGTATACCCTAGTATTATGTCCTCTTGGGTTCCTTCTTCTAGTATCTTTAAAATACCATCCTTGTCTTTAGCGAGAGAGTTCAAATAATCAACAAAAACTTTGTCTTTTCCACCGCTAATAGAGGAGTACTTTTCGCTGATTTTATTATTTAGAAAAGACATAAATTCATCACGGTATTTGTAAATTATAGATATCGGCTCGACCATCTGAAGGTTATATATAAATAGCTGGTCTTTACTATTGGTTTGGCGGTTTTTTAGAAGGTAGAGAAGGCGGTTACGCTGATTAAGAACTTTTTGAAATTTATTCAGCGCATTCAGATACTCTTTAGATGTCTGAATTATTATGCTATTTATTAGATTTCTTCTAAACTGAGGTCCGTCAGTTATTAATCTTGAATCGTCTGGAACAAAAACAACTATTGGCTGAATACCAATAATTTCTGAGGCTTTCTTTTTAACGTCGTTGATTGTGATTGATCTTGAAAGAGATGTATTGCTCTTTTTTAATCTCGTCTCTAAGGCCTGTGGCTTATCGTGAGCCATATTTAATAAGATCTTAGTAAAGTCGGAGTCATAATTTATTAAAGAGGCCTGATTAGCTCTAAATGGCTTTGTAATAAGAGAGTAGTAAATAGCCTCTAATATATTTGTTTTTCCAACGGCATTTTTACCAACTATTGCCGTAATTTTATCAAAGCCTACTTCCAAATCGTTGTGGGACTTAAAATTATTTAATTTTATCGAGTTTAGCATTAGCTCCGTAGAGGCATAATTATATGAACCTCTTCACCTTCTTTGGCTTTAGGTTTGATGAGTAGGGGATCAAGCTTGTCATTTATACCAATTACGACTGTCTTGTCATTTATCACTGACAGGATATCGGTAATATACTTGGCGTTGATATTTATAGAAGCGTCTTTGCCAGTTTTTTTAACTTCAAGCTTTATGGTATTTTCCCCAACATCGCTAGTTTGGGCGTCAATAGTTAGCTCGTCTTTTGTGACGTTTAGAGCTATACCGTGCGAGCTTTCGCGAGCAAAAACAGAGCTTACCTTAACTGCTTCAGATAATTTGTCCTTGCTGCATTCGATTGTGGTTGTGATATTTTCAGGTATTATTTTTTGGTACTCAGGGTATTTACCTTCTGTTAGCTGGGATATTAATTGGCTTTCCCCAACAATAAAGGCAATTTCTGATTCGCCAATTTTGATTTCAATGTCTTTTACCTCTTCGGTAGATATCAGCCTTAAAACTTCTGAAATAGTGCGGACTGGAATTATGCAATTAACACTTTCTTTGGAGTCGTACTTGCTTTTAATTTCGGAAAGTCTGTAACTATCAGTACCAGCCAAAATTAGCTGATTGGAGTCGATACTGAAAAACACGCCTGCAAGTACCGGCCTGGATTCATCGATACTGACACTAGCAATTACTTTTTCAAAGTTATTTTTTATTTCGTCACTAGAGAATTTAATAGATTTGGTATTTGAAAGCTGGGGCAGGGTAGGGAATTCACTTGCCGAAACACCATTGATACGGCTGTGGATGCTATCTCCCTTAATGGTTAAGTTGGAATCATCGGCAATTAATTGAAGGGTATCTTCAGATATAGATCCGATTAATTCACCTAATAATCTTGCAGGTATAGAAATCTTGCCTTCCTTTTCAACCTTAGCTCCAAGCTTGGTTGTAATAGCTAGATCTAAATTGGTAGAGCTTAGCTTGAGTATGTTCTTGTCTGTTTCAATTAGGATATTACCTAAAACTTCAAGAGATGATCTGCTACTTACTAGACGTGAGCATATATTTACAGCCTTTAATAAATTTTTAACTTTTATAGCAACCTTCATTTGAAACTCCAATTTAATTTCTTCTTATTTATTATATTTAATTTATTTAATAGTAGTAATAGTAATAGGCTATGTGGAAACCGTGCAAAAGACCCTAAAAGCCTTTTACTAAAGCAAAATACACTATGGATAAGTTTATGAAAAGTGAATAATAAATTATGCACAACTAACAAACAATTAACAGTTTTTGTTTTTTGCAATTCGTCAATAGTGAATCGATTGTGAATAAAGTTATTCTTTTTCACAAGATATACACTATTTTTACACATACTTATCCACATACTAATTACCTATTAGGACCTTTTTAATTGACTGAATATCTTGACTCATTACGCTATCGCGGGCTGATTGGGTTTTTATTTTATTAACCCCGTGCATGATTGTAGTGTGGTCTTTTCCGCCTAAACTCTTGGCTATACGGGGAAAGCTCATATTTAATTCCTCACGCATAATAAACATCGCAACTTGCCGAGGTACCACAATCTCGCGTGATCTTTTGGTGCCGGTTATATCATTAAAGCTAATTTCGTAATAATCAGCAGTTTTCTGAAGTACAGTTTTAGCATTAACCTTAACTTGAGTCTGTTGAATATACATACCCAAAACTTCCTGAGCAACACCCAAGTCAATCGGTTGCCCGTGAAGCCTGGAATGGGCAATTACCTTAGTAAGGGCTCCTTCAAGCTCTCTAATATTTTTATCAATATGGGTCGCAATAAATTCGGCTACATCGATCCCTAGGTCAATAGAGTGGGTGCCAGCTTTATTCATAAGTATTGCCACTCTGGTTTCAAAATCTGGGGGCTGAATATCAGCAACCAATCCCCATTCAAACCGACTCCTTAAACGCTCCTCTAGAGTTGGTATTTCTTTAGGAGGCCTATCGCTACAAAGCACTATCTGCTTATTGTATTGATGAAGTGCATTGAATGTATGGAAAAATTCTTCCTGGGTACGTTCTTTACCAGCGATAAACTGCATATCATCAATTAAAAGTACATCAGCACTTCGGTATTTATTGGTGAATTTTTCACCTCTACGAATGGCATTTAAAAATGTATTTATAAACTCTTCACTGGTTGAATAAATAATTCTAACTTTCGGATCACGCTGGTGAATCTCATTACTTATTGCTCCCAAAAGGTGAGTTTTGCCGACCCCCGCAGGTCCATACAGGAACAGCGGGTTGTACATTTCGCCTGGCTTCTCACTAACTAGCTGGGCGGCTGAGAAAGCCATTTTGTTGCTTGATCCTGTTATGA
>JBIIIT010000050.1:0-3316 GCA_044234435.1 Candidatus Saccharimonadia bacterium
AATACAGAAGCTTTTTATAGGATAGGGCCTCTCGGCACGTTAGAAATTATGGTTACATCCTCATATGAAACACTACCAGATGAGGCAACAGCCCACCCCATAGAAAAGCCTTTTAAGTTGCCCAGTAATCAAGAAGTTAATTTTCCAGATGAAAATCCCAGCTCTTTTGACATAATGAACCCAGTCGAAGCAAAAAAAATTGCTGATTTTATTAATTCTGTCGCCGACTTCTTAAAAGAATTATATTCCAATCCTAATCTTGAAATTTTATATTCGGAAAATTCTAAAAACAGCTATGAGATAAAAGATTTAACTGAAAATGAATAGAGTTTTTTTAGATTACGCAGCTGCCACACCGATAGATGACGACGTAAAAAATTCGTTAATAAGCTCTTTGGATATTTTTTCGAACCCCTCATCACCATATAAGAGTGGACGAGATTCTAAAAACTTATTAGATGATGCCCGTAGGGAATGTGCAAAGTTTTTGCAGTGCAATTATGATGAAGTAATTTTTACAAGTGGATCCACAGAAAGTAATAACCTGGCTATTTTGGGGTCTGCTACAAAACGTAAACATGGCAAAATTATCTCTATTGCCAGTGAGCATGCTTCGGTTCGAGAGCCTTTAGATAATTTAGCTAAAGAAGGTTATGAAATTACATATATAAATGTCGATAAAACCGGACTAATAAACATGCAAGAATTTATTAATTCTTTAAGCGAAGATACAATACTTGTAACAATTAGCTATGCAAGTAGCGAGATCGGCACAATACAGCCAATCACAAAAATAGGCCAAGCAATAAAAGCTTATAACGCCGCAAATTCTACGAGAATTTTGTTTCATACCGATGCGTCAGCTGCTGCAATATGTTTATCTTGCGATGTTGCTCGGCTGGGAGTAGATTTACTAACACTCAGTGCCTCAAAGCTTTATGGGCCCAAGGGCATAGGCATGCTGTATGTAAAGAGGGGCACTGAAATCGGTCCAATAAATTTTGGTGGTCACCAAGAAAATTCTCTTCGTGCTGGAACTGAACCGGTTGAACTAATCGTAACTATGGCAAAATGCTTAGACATAGTTTTACAAAATAGAAAAAATAATTCTCATAAATTTAAAGAACTACATATCGAAATGTTAAATCAATTAAATGATAGAAAAGTAAACTTTATATACAACGGTCATAAAAAAGACAGACTTAATAATATCTTTAGTATATCGATTCCAGGATTTAGCGGTGAAGATTTGGTGGCGATGCTGGATGCTGAGGGTTATGAAGTTGCTACAGGAGCTGCCTGCGAAGCTAACAACGAAGAGCCAAATAGAGCATTACTTGCAATAGGATTGAGTCGTAAAGATGCGCAGGCAAGTTTGCGAATTAGCTTTGGCAGAAACAGCCAGAAGGCCGACCTAAGGGGACTAGCCATAGCCATTTCTGATATAATACAGCCGTAATGAAGAAATTTTTTGGATGGCTTTTTGCCATAACTTTAATGGTTTTAATTGTTGGTCTTTCCGCTTTTTGGGGAATAGGATTTTATTTAAGTCCTCAAAGCAAACTTAAAAAGGCCGATGCGATAGTTGTGGTTAGCGGTGGCCAGACTCAAAGCCGAGCCGCCAAGGGCATTGAGCTTTATAAGCAAGGTTATGCTCCGAAGATTATTTTTTCTGGCGCCGCATTAGACGATGGCCCAAGTAACGCGTTTGCTATGCGCGACTTGGCCTTATCTGAGGGTGTACCATCAAAAAGTATTTATATAGATGAAAAAAGCCAGAACACTTATGAAAATGCCATTAATTCCAAGACAATTCTAGATGAGCTTCAGTCAAAATCGCTTATTTTAGTTACCAGCCCCTATCATCAAAGGCGTGCTAATCAAACTTTTAATAATGTCTTGGGAGATAATTATGAAGTAGTTGGTGTTTCGGCTTACGATGACCGATGGAGTAAATCACAGTGGTGGCGACGAGGCTTTCCGCTGTTCATTTCACTAAGTGAAATTTGGAAATTAGCTTATATAAATATTACTGGTAATTATAAGTAATGAAAGTGTTCGTTGGATTATCAGGAGGGGTTGATAGCTCGGTAGCGGCAGCTCTTTTAGTCGACCAGGGCTATGATGTGGTTGGAGTATATATGAAGAATTGGAGTCGAGATGTTGCCGGCCACCATTGCCCATGGAAAGAAGATTTGGCAAGTGCTCGAAGCGTAGCGGCACATTTAAAAATTCCTTTGAAGGTCTATGATTTCGAAAAGCAATATTTTGATGCGGTTACAAAATACATGGTAGATGCTTATAAAAAAGGCATCACACCAAACCCTGATGTTATGTGTAATCAAGAAATTAAGTTCAAGGTATTTTTAGAGCAATGCCTGAGTGAAGGCGCCGAAGCAATAGCCACCGGACACTATGCAGTTATGGATGGGGGTCAGCTAAAATTAGCAGTCGATGAAAGCAAAGATCAAACTTACTTTTTGTATAGAATGAACCCTAAAATTGCTGACAAAGTTATTTTTCCTTTAGGTAAGTATAAAAAAACCGAAGTGCGTAAACTTGCAGAAAAATATAATTTGCCCACAGCCAAAAGGGCGGATTCTATGGGGTTATGTTTTGTTGGAAATGTACCAATGAAGTATTTTTTAGCTGAATTTATAAAGCCCGAAAAGGGCAAAATAATTGATGAAGACGGAAATTATGTCGGAGAGCATTTTGGAGCATTCGCATACACTATAGGCCAAAGGCACGGATTAAATATAGGCGGGGGCAAGCCTTACTATGTTTATAAAATAGACACTATAAATAATGTCGTATATGTAACTACAGATGAAAACGCCGAAGTTCTTAATAAGTCCGAATTTGAAATTGATGATTGTGTTTGGTGGAAAGATATCCCCAAAGATAACTTAAAAGTAAAAGTACGCTATCGATCGAAGTCGGTTGATTGCAGGGTTGAGAGCGCAGGTGATTCTAAGTATCTAGTCGTACTTAAATCCAAGGAGCGTGCTATAACTCCTGGGCAATCTGCAGTTTTTTATTCGGGCGAAGATGTTGTAGGGGGTGGCATCATAGTTTAGCAATATACTTATGCTATAATTTTATTAAATTATAAATAATAGGAGATAAAATGCCCGAAGATAAAAAAGTAAAAAGTGACGATGTTAAAGATGCTATGGCTCAGAGCGAGCACAGCATGAGCTTGCCAAAGCGCGATAAATCCAAAAAAGTTTGGGTTATTTTATTTGTAATTACCCTCTTGGCACTAATTGGTCTTGGGGTTTATGGCTACATAAAAGTTCAAAATGATAATAAA
>JBIIIT010000013.1:0-12170 GCA_044234435.1 Candidatus Saccharimonadia bacterium
TTTTTGATAGTTGCTGGTGGTACGACTTAAAATTCTCGGCTACCTCTTCTTTAGTCAGCATCTTACGCTCGGATTCTTTATCGGAAGTATCGCCAATTTGAGCAGTGAAAGTCCCAGCCACAAAAGTTATCTGATGACCAAGATCCTGAAACTGACGAAGTTTCCATAGAGTAACTGCCCTTCCTATATGTAATTTTGAGCCAGTCGGGTCAATTCCAAGTTTAATTCTTAGTTTTTTCTTGCTTTTTAATTTCTTTTCGAGCTCACTGCGAATAATTAAGTCTTCAACATTTCTGGTAAGTAAATCGTTTAAAACATCTTTAGATTTCATAATTTTCCTTAAAATTTAATAATACAAATAATTTGCGGGCTCTCAGTTAATAGAGCCTTTTGAATAGATGTAGTATGAGTTAAAATTATTTGCTTTAATAAATTGCATATCTGTCACATTATACCAAGAATCTCGTTGTTATGTCATCACAATATTAAGTATTTAATTAATCAAACGTGGTATAATTTATTTAATAAAGTTATGGCTAAAAAACGCGCCAATTCAAGAAGTAATAGCCCCAAGGGTAGAATTGTTCGTCACTCAAAGACAACAAAAACCATTAAGCGTGGTGGCAAATCTGTTGCTGTTCCAAAAGCAAAGGGTCTGGACAAGTTTAAGCCCAAGCATGTTTGGGCTGTTCTAACTAGCAAAAAGGCGTTAAAGATATATGGGATAAGCCTTGCAATATTCGTACTAATGATCGCCGGCTTATTCTTATGGTTTGCAAAAGACCTCCCAAGCCCTAATAAAATTAACTCACGGGTTAGTGCTCAAACCACAAAAATATATGACCGTACTGGCGAAAACCTTCTTATTGAAGTCTACGGTGATAAAAACCGCAGCATTATAGAGTTTGACCAAATGCCAAAATGCATTAAAGATGCAACTGTAGCTTTAGAAGATAAAGACTTCTATAACCAAGGGGCATTTAGCCCTAAAGGTGTAGCCAGGGCTTTTACTGGGGTTGTATTTAGAGACCCAAGCCGAGGTGGCGGATCTACAATCACCCAGCAATATGTAAAAAATGCTTTGCTTAGTAATGAGCGTACATTTCAAAGAAAAATAAAAGAACTAATTCTTTCTATTCAAATGGAGCAGCTCTATAAGAAGGATGACATATTAAAACTGTACTTGAACGAAATTCCGTACGGCTCAACTGCATATGGTATTCAAGCCGCTTCCAAACAATACTTCGGGATAGATGCAAAAGACTTGAGCTTGGCACAATGCGTAACTTTAGCCAGCTTGCCTCAAGCTCCAACCTACTATTCGCCGTATGGTGCCAACAAAGATGAATTACTCGCCAAGAAGGACCGAGTCCTAGACCTTATGGTAGAGCAAGGATATATTAAAAAAGAAGAGGCCGACTCCGCAAAAACGGTAGATGTTCTCGCACAGTTAAAGCCATACAACCCTTACGCAAATGTACAAGCACCTCATTTTGTTCAATACGTTCGTGAAAAACTAGAAGAAAAATATGGGATTAAAAGAGTAAATGAAGGTGGCTTTAAGGTTATTTCTACAATTGATTTACCAAAGCAAAAAATTGCTGAGCAAGTCGTCAAGGATAATATTGCCTCAGTTCGCAGATTCGGTGGTAGCAATGCTGCGCTAGTGTCAGCAGACCCAAATACTGCAGAAGTGCTTTCTATGGTAGGAAGTTACGACACTGCTGACCCTGACTTTGGCAGCTTTAACGTGGCGGCATCGTTAAGACAACCCGGATCTTCAATAAAGCCGCTGGTCTATGCAAATTTATTTAAGAAAAACTGGGGTGCTGGAAGCACTATTTATGATGTAAAAACTGACTTTGGTGGCACTCCGGCATATGTCCCCGAGAACTTCACCGATAGATTCTATGGTGTACAGTCGGTTCGTGCGTCACTAGCCAGCTCACTAAACATCCCTGCTGTAAAAGCGCTCTACATTGGTGGTATACCAGAATTCATCGGCACCGCAAAAGATATGGGAATAACTACTTATAACCGATCCACCGACAGCTATGGACTAAGTACCGCCCTGGGTGCTGCCGAAGTTAGAATGGTCGATATGGCAAACGCATTTTCAGTATTCCCCGCAGAAGGCAAGCACCGAGATCCAGTTTATTGGCTAAAAATAACCGACAGCTCTGGCAAGGTAGTAGAAGACAATACTAAAGAAGACAGTAATAAGCCAAAACAAGTGCTTGATCCTCAAATCGCTTATCAGATAAATAGCATTATGTCTGACAACAATGCTAGATGTAGCTTAGGCGTTTTTCCTTGCCGAAACCCATTAACCCTCTCAGGGCAGACTGTTGCTGCCAAGACAGGAACTTCTGAAGACTTTAGAGACGCATGGACAGTAGGTTTCACCAAAAAAGTTGTTACTGTTGTATGGGCAGGAAATAATGACAATAAGCCTATGACCCAAGCTGCAAGTATTGTTTCGGCGCCTATTTGGAATCAGTATATGGGTCAAGTCACCAAAGACGATCCAAATGAGCCCTTTAATAGGCCAAGTGGAATCAAAGAACAAACTATCGATGCCAACACTGGCAAGTCAGTAATTCAGGGCTCAAGAACAAGGACTGACATTTTCCCAAGTTGGTATAGAATTGAGCAGGCTCGTGATGCTCAAAAAGCCACAATAGATATTGTTTCAGGAAAATTAGCCACAGACTGTACCCCTGCTGGAGCTAGAAAAGAAATAACTGGATCACTAATCTCTGCAGAGATTAGCCCTTCTGATCCTTCATATTCCAGATGGAACCCACCCGTTCAGACACTAGCCAGAACTTTAGGCTACTCTCAGGGAGGTAGCATTCCTTCAGAAAAAGATGATGTGCATCAATGTGGAGATCCTCAGCCAGTAGTTTCTTTAAGCGCTTCGCCCAACACCGGCAGTACATTCACAGTCACCGCCAACACTACCACGGGAAAGTTCCCAATAAGCCAAGTTGAATTTTATATGGATGGAAATTTAATAGCCACACAAGGCGGAGGTGGGCCCACATTTACTACCACTATCACTCCGGCTGCTGGTGGCCATACATTCAGCGCAAAGGTTATAGATAGTGGTTACTACACTGCGACTAGCAATAGTGTCAATGTTACGGCTACAGGCTCAGGGGGTGCAAACCTTAGCTGCTCTGGTAGCAATTGTAATTTTACCTACACTATAGGAGCGTTTAGTGCACAGCTCTACGTTGGTGGTACACCTTTTGGATCCGCAGTTAATTCATCCCCTTCGAGTTGGAATATTGCACCAACCGTATGGAACGGAGTTTCGGGTGGGGGCTCTAACGTAAAAATAATATACAATTCATCGAGCGGCGCTCAAACAATCTATCCTTAAAGCTTTTTAGCGTCTTCTGGGACTAATCTTTGAGTTTTTATTCTTATTCGCTATCGAAGGCCTGGGTGACTTTTTAGACTTATTGGAATTTTTTAACTTCGCTTTGGGTGATGCGAAAATCATTTTACCTGCAACAGTCTGGAATATTCGAGTAACTTCACACTCGACATCTTTTCCAATCATTTTATCACCACCATCCACGACAATCATCGTTCCGTCGGGCAAATAACCTACGCCTTGACCCTTTTCCTTACCTGCTTGAACAACTGCCACTTTCATAATCTCTCCAGGCAATACCACTGCTCGAATAGAATTGGCGAGTTCGTTTATATTAAGTATTTTGACTCCTTCAATTGTTGCCACTCTATTTAAATTGTAGTCAGTGGTGAGAATATTTGATTTATACTTTTTGGCCAGATAAACAAGTTTATGGTCAACCTCCTTAATATCCTTTGGGTCTTCTTCTATGATATCTAGTTTCAATGCATCATTTAAACGCATCTCATTTAGAATCTCCAATCCCCTTCTTCCTCTGCCGCGTCTCAATGGATCTTCGCTATCGGCAATATTTTGAAGCTCCGCCAACACAAACCTTGGTACAATTAGCGCCCCTGGTATAAAGCCGGTTGCAACGATGTCTCCAATTCTTCCGTCAATAATAGCTGAGGTATCAACTAATATTCTTGATTCATTTTTAGAGAGCTTCATAGGCTTTAACTTGTCTAATTTTGTCTTGCTGTCGGATTTTTTCTGCATTAAATTATCCAAAAATTCATGCTTGGAATAAAACACTCCCGCCAGAGCGATAGCCAAAAATACCGTTACGGCAATCGGCAAATACTGCCTGTATGGCTCACCGAGAGCAGATAGTGGTGAGACAAGCAGAGAGCCAATGAAGCTTCCAAGTAGTAGCCCTATAACAACCAATATTAACTTTTGAGCACTAAGTTGGGCCAGCCTATAAAAAGCAATTGTAGCTATAAGCGCAACCAAAAGAACAATTTCAATTACAATCATTTATTTTCCTTATTTTAAATTTTTTATTGCTTCAGCAATTGTTTTCACACCAAAATAATTTGCCCCCTTTATGGATGATGGAACAATTGCTTTATTAAAGCCCAGTTTCTTAGCCTCCTGAAGCCTTAAATTAGACATATTAACTGATCGAACTTCGCCACTTAGACCCACTTCTCCAAACACTACGGTATTTGGTTGAATGATTTTTCCGCTAGCAGCGGAGGCTATTGCCAAAATAATTGCTAGGTCTATAGCTGGTTCGGCCAGCTTTATTCCACCAACAATATTAACATATACATCTTGAGTGCTCAAGTTGACTCCCCCTCTCTTTTGCATGACTGCACACAATAGGCCCAGCCTATTTAGGTCAAAGCCGTCTGCAACTCTTTTGGGGTAACCAAAAACACTCGGGCTTACTAGCGCTTGTACCTCAACCAATATTGGCCTGGTACCTTCCATACCAACAAATATCACGCTACCAGGCAACTCCTGGCGCTCCATTAGCAGCGCTTCGGACGGATTCTCAACTGCCTTGAGGCCCTGTTCAGTCATCTCAAGCATACCTACTTCATTAGTTGCGCCAAATCTATTTTTTACTCCTCTGAGCATTTTAAGAAGTCCATATCTTTCACCCTCTAGATACAAAACTGTGTCGACCAAGTGCTCCATAAGCCTGGGGCCCGCGACATTACCTTCCTTTGTTACATGACCAATAATAATAAATGCCGTAGAGGTGTCTTTTGCCACTCTTACTATACTATTGGTATTATTTGTTATTTGGCTGGTTGTTCCTGCAGCACCACTTAAGTTTTGGCTGGACATAGTCTGAATTGAATCTACAATTACTAAATCATAATTACCGCTCATCGCATGGGCCAGAACCTCGTCAACATCAGTTGTTGCCAAAAATTCAAAATCACTATTAAGGCCTTTTATCCGGCCGCCCCTAAGCTTAACCTGTGCAGCCGACTCTTCACCGCTAACGTACAATACATTTTTGTTCTTAGCTATGTCTCCAGCTAGCTGAAGCACCAATGTAGACTTGCCAATTCCGGGGTCCCCAGCAAGTAGAATTAAACTCCCTGGAACGATCCCACCGCCCAAAACAGAATCAACTTCTATGTTACCAGTGTCTATGCGGTTATTCTCAGAATATTTTATTTCGTGGAATTTATCTGGCTTTTTAGAGGGTCCGCGATTGGATATTTTACCTCCAGAAGTTATTATTGGAGTTTCCACCAAACTATCCCATGCTCCACACTGCATGCACTTTCCACTCCACTTCGTGGTGACTGATCCGCAGCTTTGACATGTAAATTGAGTTGTTGCCTTTGCCATAACCTAAGTATACACCAAAAAGCTATTATACGAACAAATTACGAAAGTCTATTTTGCGCCAATTTTTATTTTAAGTTCGATATCATCGTCTTTTACGCTTACATCAACGACATCACCGGGCTTGATCATTTCTGAAACCATCTCCGATGCGAGTTTATCTTCGATAAGCCTTTGGACTGCTCGCTTCATAGGCCGGGCACCATTTTCAATATCATACCCCTTTTCAACTAACAGAGTCTTAACATTGGGCTTAAACTTTAGCTGAATTTCTTTGGCTTCAAGTCTTGCCGCTAGCTCCTTTAACTGCAACTCGGCGATTTTTTCGATATCTATTTTTGACAATGCCTTAAATACAACGATATGATCGACGCGATTCAAGAACTCGGGCCGGAACTGCTTTTTAAGCTCAGCTGTGACCTTTTCAGACATTTGTAGGTGAATTTCTTCTAACCTATCCTGCTCTTTAGGAGTGTCGGTACTAAATCCAATTTCAGCTTCCTTGGCCATAACCCTTGCTCCGACATTACTTGTCATTATTATTATGGTATTGGTGAAATCAACTTTTTTACCTTTTGCATCTGTCAAAACTCCATCCTCTAGTATTTGCAATAGCATATTAAATACGTCCGGGTGAGCTTTTTCAATTTCATCAAAAAGTATCAGGCTATATGGCTTTCTGCGGACCTTTTCCGTGAGCTGTCCAGCGTCTTCATAGCCGACATATCCTGCTGGTGCACCGACTAGGCGAGAAACATTATGCTTTTCCATAAACTCACTCATATCAACCTTAATCATTGCATCTTTGTCGTTGAATAGCTCCTGAGATAAGACACGGGCTAATTCGGTTTTTCCAACTCCAGTTGGCCCCAAAAACATAAATGATCCTATAGGCTTATTAGGGTCAGAAATACCAGTTCGGCTGCGTCTTATTGCCTTGGCGATGACCTCTACTGCATTATCTTGGCCAATAACCTGGCTTTTCAAAGTAGCGTCCAGATTCTTTAGACTTTCGGATTCAAATTTAACCAACTTGCTAATTGGGATTCCGGTAGATTGCGAGACAACCTTTGCAATATCATCAATTGTGACGGTGACTTTAGCAGTCTTTTTATTTTCAGCTTCAATATCGTTAAGCTTTTTCTCTATTACGCTGGCATCAGATTTGAGCCTAGCTGCCATTTCAAAATCTTGATTATAAACTGCATCATCAATTTGAGATAACTTTTCTTCAAGCTGTTTTTTCATTCGCTTGCTTCTTCCGTCATTACCGCTACGTGAAATTCTAGCCTGAGATGAGGCTTCATCTATAAGGTCGATTGCCTTGTCGGGCATAAATCTGTCAGAGATATATCTTTTTGCTAATTTCGAAGCTTCTTCAATTGCCTCATCGGTGATTTTTACACGGTGGAATTTTTCGTATCTAGAACGTAGTCCTTTCAATACCTCAATAGTCTCATCGACGGTTGCTTCAGGAACAATCACAGGCTGGAATCGTCGCTCCAGTGCAGAATCTTTTTCGATATATTTACGATATTCTTCCAAGGTAGTTGCTCCAATAGTCTGGACTTCCCCCCTAGATAGAGCTGGCTTGAGAATATTAGCGGCGTCAATTGCACCTTCTGCGCTTCCAGCTCCCACTACATTATGAATTTCATCGATAAACAGAATCACTTCTGGGGTAGCAGTAACTTCATCGATAATCTTCTTGAGACGTTCTTCGAATTCGCCACGGAATTTTGTGCCAGCAATAACAGAGGCCATATCTAGCATCATCAATCTTTTTCCTAAAAGCATTTCAGGAACCTTCTCGTCGATAATTCTTTTAGCCAAACCCTCCACGATGGCTGTTTTACCAACTCCGGGCTCGCCTATCAGAACTGGGTTATTTTTGCTTCGGCGATTCAATATTTGAATCATCCGCTCAATCTGCGTATCGCGACCAACCACCGGGTCCAATTTATCCTTACTGGCCTTGGCAGTTAAGTCTATGCCGAAGTGATCAAGTGCCGGGGTTTTACTCTGTTTTGGGCCTTTGCGTTTCATACCCTGTGGTATTTCAACTTGCGCGGGCTGAGAATTAAGATATTTCTCTAGCTCGTCTTTAACGGCCGTCGGGTCAATACTCATTTCACGAAGAATAGATATTGCTCGAGAATTTTTCTGACTCAAAATAGCGTACAGCAAATGTTCGGTTCCAGCATAAGGCTGGCCGTTCTGCTGAGCAATTCGAAGGGCCGAAGTGATTGTTTGTTTGGCAGTTTCGGAAAGCTCAATTACACCACTTGGTGTTGAGGTTTGAATATTGTGATTTCCATACACGGGAACATTATCAATTCGCACCCCCATATCAGCCAAAAGCCTAGAGCCTATTGAACCCTGAGATTTTAGCATTCCAAGAAGCAAGTGCTCGGTTCCAATGTAGTTAGAGCCCATATTGATTGCAAGCAAGCCGGCGTTCTCCAGGCTTTTCTTGGCATTCTGTGTAAACCTATCAAAATTGTTCAAAAATTCCTCTTGCATATCGCTTATCCTTTCTACAATTCTACCAAAAACTAAGTATTAACTATAGATTATTTGTTTTCTTCAGCCTGTTCTAGGGGTTTATCTTCAGCTTCCTCAGCGGCTTCTTCCTTTTCAACTTCTTCTGAGCTTGCGGCAATTAGCGCATCTTCCAAATCACCTGCCTTTTTAGGCTTTGGCTTTTCTTCAACTTCTTCAGCCGTAGCTTCGATTCCAGCATCGTCAGCACCATCAATATCAACATTCCAGCCAGTTAGCTTAGCAGCCAAGCGGACATTTTGGCCTGATTTGCCGATAGCCAAACTCAACTGATCTTCAGGAACCTTCACTAGAGCTTTCTTGTTTTCTTCATCAATTTTTACATTTATTACCTTGGTTGGAGATAAGGCGTTAGTAATGTATTCGGCAGGGTTATCGCTATAAGCAATGATGTCGATCTTTTCTTCGCCTAGCTCGCCCATTACGGCCTGAACACGAGTTCCACGGCCACCAACAAAAGTACCAACCGGATCAACTCCTTCGGCATTTGATTTAACAGAGATCTTTGTACGTGCACCAGCTTCGCGGGCAATACCAGCAATCTCAACGGTTCCATTGGCAATTTCTGGAACTTCCATTTCGAATAATCTGCGTACCATATCGGGGTGCGATCGGCTCACTACAATTTGTGGACCACGGTTAGTTTGCTCGACGCGAACTACAAAAACTTTAATCTTCTGGCCAGGATAATACTTTTCGTTAGGTATTTGATCGCTCGGGAACATCACGCCTGTAGCCTTACCTAGATCGATATAGGCATTGCCATTCTCAAAACGCTGAACTGTGGCGTTAATTATTAAGCCTTCTTTATCGCTAAATTCACTAAATACGACATCGCGTTCGGCTTCACGAATTCGTTGTACTATTACCTGCTTGGCAGTCTGGGCAGCTACACGACCAAAGTCCTTGTTGTCTTCTTTGATTTCTAGCATATCGCCCATTTCGGCATCTTTTTTAACTTTTTTAGCATCGCTTAAAGTTATTTGAATCATTGGATCTTCAACGCTCTCTACAACTTCTTTGGTTACAAAAATTGTTCCCTCGCCATTATCTGGATTGAGTTCTACTCTTACTTCTTGCTCTTTATCACCGAAGTCCTTTTTATAGGCGGCTACAATTGCAGCCTCAATGGCTTCCAGGACCATATCTTTGGATATACCCTTTTCTTCACATATTTGTTCGATTGCTGATAAAAATTGATTTTGCATTTTTTCTCCTATTAAACTGTTATTTTATTAAATTGTTGGAGTCCTTCGAACAAAAAAGCCGCACTCACAGAGGCGACCGACATTTGTTCGTTTCAGACTATGCTTATATTTTATGTTTTTAGCACTCAACTGTCAAGAGTGCTAAAAGGTTTTTATTCTTTTATGAGGCCCTTTTCTATCGCCTTTTTGCGTATCATCTCTATTTGTTCGGGGGAATAAGAGTTTGTTACATTTGTGCCAAATCTCGCCTTTTTAACCTCCCCTAGCTCATCTCCTAGCTCGCTTATGAGTTTTAAAACTGTTTTGTAGTCTTTTCCCAATTCTTTGCTGATCTGTCTTACACTCATATACCCTTCGGGTGCTTGAGCTTCAAGCAGCCCTTGTTCTTCGGCTCGGGCTCGTATCATCTCTATTTGCTTAGGTGAATAGGAATCGGCTAATTTTTTGCCGAATCTTGCTTTATTAACCTCTCCTAGCTCATCTCCTAGCTCACTTATGAGTTTTAAAACTGTTTCGTAGCTTATTCCCAATTCTTTGCTGATCTGGTTTGCACTCATATACCCTTGGGGTGCTTGAGCTTCAAGCAGCCCTTGTTCTTCGGCACGGGCTCGTATCATCTCTATTTGTTCGGGGGAATAAGAGTCTACTAACTTACTGCCAAATCTTGCTTTATTAACCTCCCCGAGCTCATCTCCTAGCTCGCTTATGAGTCTTAAAACTTTTTCGCGGCTTATTCCCAATTCTTTTCTGATCTGGCTTACACTCATATACCCTTCGGGTGCTTGAGCTTCAAGCAACCCTTGTTCTTCGGCTCGGGCTCGTATCATCTCTATTTGTTCGGGGGAATAGGAATCGGCCAAGTTTGACCCAAATCTCGCTTTACTAACCTCGCCTAGCTCATCTCCTAGCTCGCTTATGAGTCTTAAAACTTTTGCGCGGCTTATTCCCAATTCTTTGATGATCTGGCTTACACTCATATACCCTTGGGGTGCCTTTTGTGGCTTTTCGGTCAGCAAAGATTCGTCTTTGATGCTATCATCATTGTCTATTCCGCCCTCGGTCTTTCGTGAATATTCTTCTATACTTTCTAGTGCTTCCTCTACTTTTGGTATGTATTTAGTAGTATGAGTGATTCTTGCCCCTATGTTTTCATTGGCCTTAATTAGTTCGTCGATCTGTGACTTATCCATATCTACCAAAACTTCTGGTTCAATATTCTGGGCGTCCAATAATTCACTATCTAACACGTAGGTAATATTACCTTTTTCGTTACAAACCAATATTTTTCTACTAAGTGTTGGCATGTCTATTAAATAGTAGGGTTCTTGGCGCATCATGTCTTTACTAACAGTTCCTTTGGTAACAATTAAATCGGCAGTGTTGTTTATATCTAGTTCATATCTCTCTTTAAGTAAAAATAAAATTGTTTCTAGTTTTGGGGACGTTTCTGTCTTGCTAAACTCGCCAGTTCCAGATTTCAATGATGGCTGTAGAATTTGCGGCGGAACATAGACCTCTTCATCTTCACTCAAGCTTTCAACAAATTTTTCAATTTCATTTGTCTCATCGACCTTTTTTTGTAAGGCATCCAAAAGATCATCAATATCCATATTGTAATATTTGGTAGTAAAGTCTTCGGCAATTCCACGTGGCAATGGCAGAGATTGGCCTGGATAAGTTTCGGTCATGTGCTCTACCATGCCTATAACTCTATCTAGAGCGTCTTGTGCGTATGTACTGAAATTTTCAGGAACAAGTGGAGTATTAAGGATGTCCTCCAGCCTTTGCTCATAGCGTTCCTTTGCCTCATCATAGTCAGGGTTGCCAGCATGTGATGGTGGCATTAAATCGTGCTTCTGCAAGGGCTGTTTTAAATCTGAATCGCCTGAAATCGGCCTAGATAATTCACCTGGCACTTTACCCTCCTTATTTACTTATATTTTACCAGCAATAGCATATTTTACGCTATATCGCATTTTCAATATGTTCGATTGTGCCAGACGAGTCCACTGAAATAACATCTATCCTGGGTTGTAAATTGGAATAATTTTCATTTTCCATAAGCCAGTATTCAAAAGCCCTTTGAAGCCTACTTTGCTTATCGTGGTTGATTGCACCAACCCCTCCGCCATAAGTATTATTTTTACGATACTTAACCTCAATCAAGCAAATGTATTCTGAGTCTGAACAAATAATGTCTATCTCGCAAAAGCGATTTCGAAAGTTCCGCTCAATTATTTTGTAGCCTTTGCTTTGCAAATAATCACACGCCATGCTCTCGGCTTCTATTCCTATGGAAGTCGTATTCTTCATACCAAGTTCCTGCAAAAGCTCTTGCGATGCAGAGGTGTAATGCCGTGCGCAGCAACTGCTTCTCGATGCTTTTTAGTGCCATAGCCGACATTATTTTCGAAGTCATAGCCCTCGTATTCACTCGACTTTTCACGCATGTAATTATCCCTAGCAACCTTAGCAATAATACTTGCCGCAGCCACGCAAGACATTTTCTGGTCGGCCTTAACTAAAGTTTGGGCTACGCCAAATTCATCAAGATAATTATAGTTGCCATCTATCACGGCCAAGCTAAACCCGCTACCCATATCTTCAAGTGCTCGAAGATAAGCCAGCTTTACAGCCTCGGTTAAGCCCAATACGTCGAT
>JBIIIT010000052.1:0-3199 GCA_044234435.1 Candidatus Saccharimonadia bacterium
CGACTGAGGCCTACACGGAGGCGGCCACCAAGGCTGTTCCTTATCCTCTGGAGAAGATGAAGGAAGGTGGGTGGCTGGAACGCCAGAACCTTCGAGAGCGTCTCATTCGTTACTCTGATCCCAACAAACTGAGCTACATCTACCTGTTCTCAGCACAGGGTCAGCTGATGTCGAATTACACCGTCAAGGGCAAGGTCAGTAACGCTTCCTCCCAGATGACGACGAGCCAGGTGGTCAATGACTACTGCGGATCGAGTTGTCAAGAGTGGGTTGCGACCGACGCCCCGATGGACGATGGCACCTGGGGCCCGTCCGAGGACGCCATCTTTTTCTTCACGCCCGAAGGTGTGATGATTCAGTGGAATGGCCCTTATGTCCTGTCGGATTCTCCGCTAGACCTCACTACCCAGCCGGTGCTCGTGTACAACACGGGCTCCAAGCCGAGCTCGGTGGGTGATAAGTCGCTGTATGGCGGTTAGTTTTACCTCTTAAAGGAGAGCATAGCCTAGAAGCTCTCGACCCGGTTGGGCCCTCACGGGCCCTTCCGGGTGGCAACATCTTAATTATTCACTTGATGTATCTAGTTTAGGTATATCAAGGGGAGAATTAATTTTCGAACCAACCATCCCGCCGGTGCAATTCCGGCCCGAGCCATTGATAGGAGGTGATTCAACTATGTACACTTTCTTCCAGCTCTTCATCGCGCTTCCGCTGTGCACCTGGGGTCTGTACGACAGCATCTCAAGAGCGAAGGCAGCGAATGGGGTAAAGAGGTGGGCGTCGCTAGGAATGGCGATTCTCTTCCTCTTTGTGGTGGTGAATGCAGTGCTGGTCGGAATCGATCTCGCGCTCTAACGCCTACCACTCCAGAGCACCACACTCTATAAAATGTGTGTAATTCTCTGGGGCAGCACCAGGGGGCTGGAGACAACCGGCCGTCACAAAACCACCAGAAAAGGTGTAAAAATCCGGCCTAGGGGTAAAACCCTGGGCCAGGAAAGTCCGAGGATGTGTGTCCTCGCTGATGAGTCTAAAAGGACGAAACTTGCTTCAAACAAAACTCTACGCAACCAAGTAATTTTATCGGTTTTTATTAAAAGGCTCGAAGTATGCCCTAACCCAGACAGATTCCAGGCTTGTGCCTTAATTGATTGTTGAAGTGAACTTTTTCAAACCAGTAATTAGTTAAGAAAACCCTGAGCCGCTTCCCATATGGTGGTACAATGTATCTATTAGGAGGGGACATGATAAGTATCGATAAAATCAAAGAACTAGATAAAGATAATATTTTTGACATGATTGGGGCCCAGCCCGATCATTTACGTCGCAATTTTGCAGACACTATGCACCAGGACGTAACACACGAACATGGTGTAGGAATTCAAAATATTGTGCTGGCCGGAATGGGTGGATCGGCGCTGGCAGCAAATATCATTAAAAACTGGATGTATGATAACTTTACGGTGCCTTTTGAGGTGTGCCGAAGCTATGATTTGCCAGATTATATTGGCCCAAATAGCTTAGTAATTCTCTCGAGCTACTCAGGAAATACCGAAGAAACTCTTAAATGCTATGAAAAGGCAGTAGGCCAAAGTGCCCAGATAGTTATAATGACAGCGGGTGGCAAGCTAAAAAAGCTGGCTGAAGAAAATAATCATACCTTGCTAGACTTGCCAGAAGATTTCCAGCCACGCTTGGCGGTGCTTGGCGGGCTTAAGGCTTTGGCCTGCTTATTTGAAGACATGAAGCTTGTTTCGGCAGTGGATCTGCGCGGGCAGCTTATTAATGTTGCGGATTTTTTAGACAAGATGAAGTACGATATGAGCCCCGACAAAGAAGAGGGTAATTTGGCTAAAGAAATTGCCGAAAAGATAGCCGGTAATATTGGCGTTATTTATGCTGGTTCGGCACTTGGATCGGCCGCTTATAAGTGGAAGATTGATATCAATGAAAACGGCAAACAGCTTTGTTTTTATAATACCTATCCAGAACTAAATCACAATGAATTCCAAGGTTGGATGTTCCCGGAAAAGAAAGAGGTCGTATCTGTTCAGCTGGAGTCTAGCTTGGAAAATGGCCAGATGCAGAAGCGCATGGATATTACCAAAAATATCCTAAAAGATCACGGTTTTAAGCCAATTGTTGTTCAGGCAAAAGGCGAGACTGAAATCGAACAATTGCTTTACACAATTTTGCTAGGTGATTATGTTTCGGCCTATGTTGGAATATTGAATGGTATTAATCCAACTCCTGTAGAGCTAGTAGAAAAGCTCAAAAAAGAACTTGGCTAAATTTGTAACCTCTACTTTAGACTTTCGTTCACCTGGGTAGGTGAGCTCATCAGGGCGGTCTATCCGCCGAGTCAGTGGGGCGTTTTGAAAGGACGCCCCTGGAACCTTGGAGAGTTACCTGAGCTTCAGGAACCTCTCCTCGACCATCTGTTCGAGAGCTTGGCGCAGAGGTACCGCTGTTGGGCGGTTTCTGCCCGTGGCCGTGTGGGCCGTGTCTCGGTTGGTCGTGCGCATGTGCGCCTCCTTGTGGGGTGCGTGGCCAGGGACTTTTCCTAGCTCGCCGAATATTCTACAATAAAAAGCTTAAAAAGTCAATATAATTTAAACAATATATATTTTTACAGATATAAAAAATAATTATTTATGTCAGAATATTATTGACAAAATAATAATAATTTGCTATAATCTTAACTATGAATATTGAATTGCTTAAAAAAATAGGTCTTACTGAAAGCCAGTCGAAGGCATATATTGCATTGGTTAAATATGGCAACCTGAAGGCAAATGAACTAGCCGAGAAAATAGAAGAAACCAGAACTAACGCATATATGATTTTAGATAGGCTAGTTGATTTAGGTCTCGCCAACAAGGACGAATCCTCTAAAGTGTTGAAGTATTACCCGACGAATCCGACAAGCTTAGAAAGGCTTATTGAGAATAAAAGAAAGGACATCTTAACCACAGAGAAGCAGGTGAGAGATACAATGCCACAGCTTTTGAGCTACTATTACACCTACAGGAACCAGCCAGGAGTGCGGTTTTTCCAGGGTAAAGAGGGAATTATGCAGATGTACGAGGATCAAAGAAGGACTTCAAAGGATATTTACTTCATAAGTTCACAAGCAGCTTTTAATTTGCTAGGAGATGATCTTTATAAACACATAGAGCAAAGGGCTAAATTAGGTATT
>JBIIIT010000053.1:0-3186 GCA_044234435.1 Candidatus Saccharimonadia bacterium
TCAACGCATCGCCACTTCTTGTAGTTTATAATATCTGGAAAATTAAAAAGTCAAAACAAGCCTCTAAGCCAAAGAGCCTAAAGAACAACGAAAAGTAGAAGCACTACTGCTGTAGTTAGAAATATTATTAATCCTGATGCCAGCCAAACCCAAAGTGGGACTCTTTTTTGCTTTGGTTGAGCTTCTGCTCTCGATTGTTCTATTTTTTGAACTTTTTGCTCGACTTTTTGTTCAACTTCCTCACTCACAGCCGAAGTATCTGCTGTATTAGCAGCTTCTACATCGGTATTTTTAACGGTCGTATCTATTAGATCGTCATAATTTTCGAAAATATTGGAACTATTTGGAGTATAGGCGGCCGTGGTGGTTTCGAGCTTAGCTGGGCTTCCATGATCGTGAGGCGGCGGGAGTTCCGGCACCATTAACCGCTTTAAGGTAGAACGGACTTTATTATTGGAATTTGAACTAATCTCATTATTGGTATCGATCTTAACGGCAGAAGGCAACTTATCTTCTTCGGGCCTATCTGCACCTAGCGTGGCTTTAGGAGTAGGAATGGATGTAGATTTAAGTTGTGTGCCCGTCATGGTATAGAAGCGCTGAACATGCCCACAATCTGGACACAAATAACCCACCAAGCTTGGCGTCATATTTGAATTACATTCTGGGCAGTATCTATCCATATTTGTTTTGCTTATCTGTAATTATTTTAGCATACAACATAAGCATTAAAAAGCTGTTGTCAATTTGACTGTTGTTAGTTATACTATAAAAAACGAGGTGTAAAACAAAATGTTACAGTATTTCATTACTTCAAAGACCCGTCGCAAGATAATTACTATGTTTAGTAAATATCCTGATTATCGTGTGCACATACGCGGGCTTGCCAAAATTACCAAAGAAGATCCGGGCAATGTTAGCCGAGAATTGGTGCGTCTCGAAAAAATTGGCTACGTTAAGGCGTATAAGGAAGCAAATACAAAGGTTTATGGTGTAAATCAAAACTTCATACTATTTAAGGAGCTTCAAAACATGGTTCTCAAAACCAGCCATAAGAGGAAATGATGTGAGTTAAAAAATTAAAAAAATAAAAAGTGAGGTGAGATGAAACAAATACAAAAAATAATAAAAACTTTACGTTATTCGGATAATTCTTTGAAGAATAAAAGTAAATCAGTAGATACCAAAAAGTATCTGATTGACAGCAGAAGACAATACGTTTCGGCTGCTCCTGTTGGGTTTAAGTCCCGCGCTGGCTCTGATTTTTTCTTACAATAATAAACAAATTCAAATTATTTCGGCTAAACTATTAGTATGCCAAAAATAATATGGGATAGTTCACAGGCAATTAGCTATAAAAGCAGCGATGATTTAGCAAGATCCTTGCTTTTGAAGAGAGGTTTCGATAACACTGAAGCCGAAGCATTTTTGCAGCCTAGCTACGATTCTTTGACCGACCCATTTGTCATCCCAAATATGAACAAAGCCATCAAAAGAATCAATGAGGCTGTATTAAATAATCAGAAAATTGTAATTTACGGTGACTATGACATAGATGGACTTAGTTCATCCGCTCTAATGAAAGACGCTTTTTCTATGATGGGTTTGGATGTTGATTTGTATATACCCGATAGGTTTGAAGAAGGCTATGGCCTCAATAGTAAGGCAATTGAAAAGCTTAAAGAGGCAGGCTACGATTTGGTTGTAACTGTAGATTGCGGAACAACAGCACATGAGCAGCTTGAGCTTGCCAAAAAAATTGGTTTAGATGTAGTTGTTACTGATCACCACGAACCTGAGGGCAGCGCACCTGAAGGTGCAGTCGCTTGTGTGAACCCGAAATTAGAGGAAGGTAATGTGCTTAGTGATTTGGCCGGAGTAGGGGTGGCATTCTATCTAATAAGAGCACTTCAGCAGAAATATGAATTAATTAAACCTGGGCAAGAGAAGTGGCTACTTGATTTGGTAGCACTTGGAACGGTTTGTGATGTTGTTTCTTTAAAGGGAGACAATAGGGTCCTAACTACATTCGGCTTGAAAGTTTTGAAAAAAACAAAAAGGGCAGGATTAATTGCGCTTTGTGACAAATCGTCAACTGACATATCAAAGATATCAGAAACAGATTTAGGATTTAGGCTAGGCCCAAGATTGAATGCCGCTGGCAGGCTTGCGCATGCTCAAAAAGCCCTTCATGTTCTTACAGCCAATACGCATCAAGAAGCCGAAGAGCTTAGCCAGGCACTGAATGAGCTAAATATAAAACGCCAAGACGACACCAAATATATATATGAGCAGGCTAATAAGTTGGCAAGAAAGTATAAAAAAGACCCAATACTTGTTTTGAGTAGTGAAGATTGGTCACACGGTGTGGTAGGTATTGTAGCTAGCAGGCTTTCTGAAAAATGGCATAAGCCAACTATTTTACTTCAAGAAATAGACGACTATGCCAAGGGCTCTGCGAGAAGTTTTGGGAGCTTTAGCATAATTGACGCCATAAGAAGCAACTCCGACTTGCTCGATACTTTTGGCGGCCATACTTACGCAGCGGGTCTTAAATTGAAATTAGAAATAGTGGACGAATTTAGATATAGAATAAATCAATATGCAGTCGCCAATATGGATGCAAAAAACAATTTTAAAAATGTAGAAATAGCGGTTGATTTGGCAGACAATGCGCCAAGTATCGAACTATATGACAATGTCGCACAATTAGCACCATTCGGTAACGGAAATAAGAAGCCATATATGAAAGGCAAGTACACAATTAGCGAAGTGCGGTTGGTGGGAAGCGATGCTTCTCACCTGCGGTTAAAACTAAAGAGCGAGGACAACAAAGAGCACGTAGCAATAGGCTTTGGAAAGGCAGAGGAATTTGGTGATTTGGAAGTTGGCCAAGTCATTGATATCGCTTTTGAACTAAGCGAGAATATATGGCAAGATCATAGAACTCACCAGCTAGAAATTATCGACATAAACACAAAAGAATAAATTATTTGTACAATAAATTATTAATTCTAATAATAAAACATGTATTTACAGATATGAAGCTACTATAATAACAAATAAAATACTTATTTAATTTATGCAGATAAATAGGCTAATTTTACTAAAATGATACATCGGTAATTTTGCTAATAAATAATTTGTTCATAAATTTTCAATCAATTTGTAGATGTAGATAAATAA
>JBIIIT010000012.1:0-12186 GCA_044234435.1 Candidatus Saccharimonadia bacterium
TGTTAAGGGAGACAAGGTAAAGGTTCTTAAGTACAAGGCTAAAAAACGCCAAAAAACTCTTACCGGACACAGACAAAGAAAAACTGTCTTAGAAATTACCGAAATAAAGACTAAGTAAATATACTATTGCTTAATAAAAAACGCCCAGCTAGGGCGATTTTTATTTACAGTTATTTGGAGCTTTTTGACCAGAGATTATACCCTTCATCCAGGCTATCGTGTCTTTAAAGCTTGCATTCATAGTTTGATAATGATCCACCAGGCCAGCTGGGTTATAGCCCTGGACAGCATTGGGGCTGGTGTCGTATTTATTAAATTTAACCACATTGCCTTTAACGCACATCCTTTCAAAGCCATGCTGACTTTGGCTAATAAGAACAACGTCATCATGCACGCCGTGATTGATTAATTTTGGTCTATCAGTTTTTACATTGCCAACAATGTTTTTAGCCAAATCATTCGAAAATCCCTGATAAATTGGATTTGATGCAATATTTAGATTTTTTGCTACTGCACTGAACTCTTGGGTATAAACCTCTCCAGAACGGTTTTGACCTTTATTACTTGGCCAAAGTTTAGTAAAGGCGTCTATACATAAAGACTGCGCATCTGTTTTGAAATTTTTGGCATACTTGGGCTGAAGTATTTTATCTACTGGATAGGTTGCCTTGTACCAGTCACTATAGCTTGTAAGTACTAATGAGCCAAACCAGTTAATGTTTGCGCCGTTGACCGCATCGTCTAATGTTTCTTCTACACTGGTCACTGGGCCAAAACCAATTGAGCCTAATAGTTTCAGCTCTGGAGCATAGTCATTTTTAATTTGATCAGCCCAGTAAGAGGCATGTCCACCTTGCGAGTAACCGGCGCTAAATTGTTGCTCTTCGTTGATTTGATCTTTCGTGAGAGCCAAATTTTTTAAGGATCGAATGCTATCTAAAAGTGCTCGCCCTTCTAGATCACCCACCATGTAATGATGTATTCTCGCACTGTCACGCATACCTTCATAATCGATAGTGACTACGACGTAGCCCTGACTGGCATAGGCCATCAAGAGGCTATCGTAGTTGGACCAATCAGCCTTGGCTGGGTTCTCTAAAGAAGCCGCGCAGCTGTCTGAAATGCCGGTAGTTCCGGGTGCAAAAGCAAAGACCGGCTTCTTCTCTGTGCCCGATGGTACATAGGCTCTGGCATAGATTGGAACATTGTCGACCTTACCGTCCGAACTATTAAACACAAAAGTTTGTTTTGTGACCTCAACATTAACTGGGCTATCAAATTTTTTGTTTGTCTGAGTGATGAGCCCCTGAACTTCTGCTGTAGAAAATTTCTTTGCTGGCTCCTCTTTGATAATTTTGCCGGTTTTTATTTCTACAGCCTGCTTTACTTCTTTTTTAACGACTCCGGTATCAGCTGGTTTTTTGGGTTTTGGCAAAACATAATAAAAATAAAAGACCAACAGACCGACTATAATTACCTCAATTATAAGAATGGTCCAAAGAGCTCTACTGATATTTCTTTGCTTTCGCTCTTTACTACTTAGGAGTCTGGTTGGCTTATGTTTTCTTCTCATTTTTCAATTCTATTCCCATTTCATACATCACTACATCATCAAATAGCGAACTATTTGTATAAATAGTATCAAATCCTAATGATTTATAAAAATCTTCCAGCTGGTGCGTCATAAGAAATATATTTTTCGAGCCTTTTTTAGTCATTTTGTTTAATGCTGAGTTCATTAACTTTTTTCCATACCCAGAGCCCCTTAATTCTGGTTTAATATATAACCAAAATATAAATGATTCTCTTGGGTCTTTAGTGCTTGCTATAGCATAGCCCTTTAATTTTCTGCCCTCAAATAAGCCGATGACTATTCGATGTTTAGATATCAAAGCCCTCAGAAGCTTGCCAGTAGTATTTTGCCGATTTGTTTCTTCAAGATATTCCCCAGGAAAATATGAGAAGTCTTCATACAAAGCTTTTTTAAAAAGCCTCCTGAGTTTAATGGCTTCTGTCTTTTTTATATCTCTTATAAGAATTTTGTTGGGCATTAAATCCCCTGAAGATATTTCTCTGCCTCAAGAGCTGCTCGGCAACCATCGCCTGCCGCTGTGATTGCTTGTCGGTAATGTGGATCTGCCACATCTCCGGCTGCATATACGCCCTCAAGAACCGTCTTAACCCCCTCTTTTGTTATTAAATATCCTTTGGAATCAATATCAAGAACTGACTTGAATAGATCGGTAGCTGGAGTATGGCCGATAGCCACGAACAGGCCATTACAGCTCAAATCGCGTGTTTTGCCGGTTTTGTTATTTTTAAGCTTTACTCCATCCACCATATCCTTACCCAAAACATCGATAACTTCCGAATTCCATTCAACTGAAATTTTTTTATTTTTAAGCACCCTGTCTTGCATGATCTTACTTGCCCTAAACTCTTCGCGTCGGTGCACTATGGTGACATGACTACATAACTTGGCAAGAGTAAGCGCCTCTTCCATTGCACTATCGCCGCCTCCGACTACAGCAACCTTTTGGTCTTTAAAGAAGAAGCCGTCGCATGTTGCACAAGATGAAATTCCTTTACCCATTAGCCTTGTTTCGTTTTTGAGTCCAAGCCAATTTGCACTTGCTCCAGTGCTGATAATTACTGACTTGGTATGATACTCGTCCTTACCAACCCAAACCTTCTTGGGCTGACCGCCTAGATCAACTTTAGTTGCAAAATCTTGAATCATTTCTACCCCAAAGCGTTTGGCCTGGGCTTTCATTTCTTCCATAAGTTCAGGACCCAATATACCGTCCTTGAAGCCCGGGAAATTTTCTACTTCACTTGTTAACAGCAATTGTCCACCCGGGGTGGTCCCGGTTATCATTAAAGTCTTTAAGCTAGCCCTTGCAGTATAGATGGCTGCCGTATATCCGGCTGGGCCTGCGCCAATAATTATTACGTCGTATTTACTCATAAAATGTATTATAACAGATTATAAACGCCCAATTAGCTCTATTGTTTGAGTAATTATCAAAATAAGACAAAATATCAGACCCAGTATAGGCACGTAGATTGGAACCCTAAATCCCCCGGTACTATTGGCTTTCTTTCTTAGCTTCAACCAAAGAAGGGATAAATTTACAAAACCAAACACCAATAAAATCAAGTAACTTGTAGTGGAAGCCAAAATTGTCAAATCAAATAGAACGCTTAAAATAGATGACAATATCACTACAACCAAAATTGATGCTGTTGGGGTTTTTCTTTTCTCATGAACCACTGAAAGTCTTTTATGAATCCATCCAGCCTCTGCCATTCCATAAAGAAGTCTCGATCCACTCAATACATGTGCCAAAACGCCCCCTGCGGTGGCCGTTAATGCTATTAGTGTTATCACCCATGCGGGTGTAGATGTAATCGTTTTAAAGACCAAGCTCAATGGAGCCTCAGAAGCCTTCAATTGATTGATAGGTATAAATTTAGTGGCCACTATAGCTATTAATACATACAAAATAGTTGAAATTACTACAGAGTAGATTATCGCTTTTGGCATATTTGTCTTTGTTTTTTTGGTTTCCTCGGAGAGGTGGACTACGTCTTCTATGCCTATATAGGCATAGAATGCCAAAAAAGCCCCAGATAAAACACCCATTATGCCGACCGATCTAAAGTCTAGTATTACTGATGGGTTTGTTATGGCGTCAGCAAGTGCCTGCCTGCCAAACCAAACTATAACTAATAGTCCAATTATCTCTATTATTGTGTGGGCTGCTGAAAACTTTAAGGATTCCTCCACACCAACGGCTGCGAGAATACCAAATAATAAAATAATCAAAGTTGAGCCAAGGCCGACATAAAGACCCGTTGATGAATTCAAATACCCCCCAAATGCCCTGGCAAGAGTAGCAGCCGAAACAATCGTGGCAACAGACATTAAAAAACCAATTGCCATAGACGCCCATTTTCTTCTGAAAGCCGCGTGAACATAGGCCGATACTCCTTCGCTATAGGGATGAGAGCTTGATAGCTCAGCAAAAGACAGTGCGCTAAAGGAAGCGATAAGCATTGCAACTAAAAAAGCGAGTGGAGTAGCCAAGCCAGCCTCTCCAGCGACCTTACCAATCAAGGCATATATTCCAGCGCCAACGATGTTCCCAAGTGCAAAAAGAGTTACTAAAAACAGTCCTAAATTACGCTTTAGCTTGTGCTTTCTAGCCATAAGCTTTATTTTATCACTTATTCAAATTCTTATGTTTGCAAAAACCACCAAAAAGCTATTTAATTATTTATCAATGAAGAAGCAAAAAATTAGCTGGCTTGCTAGAATATCAGCACTATCTGCAAAGCATATCAATGCCGGATTTATTATTTGGACAATAATAATTTCTATCGGACTTATTTGCTATTTACAGCTTATGAAGCGAGAAGGGTTTCCAAATGTTGAAAGCCCAATTGGGTCTGTTTCGATAAATTATCCCATAAATGACAAAGACGCAATCGATAGCAAAGTTACTAAACCAGTGCTTGAAGAAATTATCAATAACGAGCAAGTCAAAAAAGCTACTGCAATATCCAGCCCAAACAACTCGAATATCATAATCGAATATTCCGAGGATGCTAATTCCGAGAAGCAAAATGAGAATATTAAAAAATCACTTAATGACAAGAAATTAATTCCAGACGGTGCAGATACGAACTTTGCAAAAATTTCGGCTGGCAAATTCAGAAGCAAATATGATGTGCTATTGAGCATCCACTCGCCTAATAATGATTATGAAAAGCTTAAAAAAAGCTCAGACGAAACAATAAATACGCTTAAAAAAGATTTGGGCACAGACCAAATTGAATCCATACCCCAAACAGTTTCGACAGAAACCCCGGCCGGCCAAGCTACATTTAGGCTGGGTTATGACTGGTTTGGATACAAAGAAAATGGCGAAATAAAAACCGAGCCATCAATAATTATTGGCATTCAAAAGCCTAACGAAAAAGATCTAATTTACTTTAACCAGCAGCTTAATAGCTCATTGGATAAAATTAATAATTCTGCAACTGAATACTCAGTTTCGGTAGCGGCAGCGGAGGCGCCAATAGTCGAATCGCAAATTGAAATGCTTCAAAAAAACCTATTAGAAGGAATTTTAATTGTAAGTTTGGTGTGTTTTGCATTCATTAGTATTCGTGCTGGAATCGTGGCTAGCCTTTCAATGTTTGCGACCCTGACGCTCTCGATGATTATTTTATATCTCTCTGGAATTACACTTAACACCATAACCCTTTTTGCTTTGATTCTTTGTATTGGGTTGATAGTGGACGACACAGTAATAATGATTGAAGCGATTGAAAAATACCAATCTAAATTCAAAAACTTCATAGATACTGTGAAGTTTTCAGCAAGCAAAGTTGCTGTGGCTAGCTTGGCAGGAACACTTACGACCATCCTAGGATTTGCTCCACTTCTATTCATAACTGGCGTTCTCGGAGATTTCATAAGAATACTTCCTATTACTGTAATTGTCAGCTTGCTGGTTAGTCTGTTGGTCTCTATAACTTTTGTTCCTTTCTTTGCAAGAGTCATCGAGCCTCGAAAAAAGAAAGTTAAATCCCAAAGCTGTAATCCATTTGTTTGCCTTGAAAAAAATATCGGCAAAAGCCTACATAACTTAATATTAAAAATAGATACTAATAGTAAAAAATTCTTAGCCGTGATAATTGCCACAGCCACCGGTTTAGCCGTGATTACATTTGGGTTGGCGACTCTTGCATCGCTAAAATTCGATATATTTCCTCAAACCAAAAACACTAACAATTTAAAGGTGGTGTTTTCTGTTCAGTCCAATGGCACAATTGATGAATCGCTTGAGAAAGCCAAGGAAATCAACTCCGCAATCAGCGATAGTATCGATGAATATATAGACAGTATCTCTTACTATTCAACAGGCAACAATCAGGGCGGAACCGTACAGATAAAGCTAGTTGCTCTGGAAGATCGCAAACTGACTTCGCAGGATATATTAAAAAAGCTACAGTCTAAACTGAGTAAAGTTCAAGGCGCTGAAATTTATGCATCACAGGTTGACGTGGGGCCACCAAAAGACCAGTATCCTTTTAGGGTACAAATAAATTATCAGGATCAACAAAAAGCTGCTAAGGCCGCCACGGAGCTTAGAAACTTTCTACAAGACAAACAGATTACTAGGCCAAATTCTTCTACTGCTAGAATTGACAAAACTAACCTAGATACAAATCCTCCAGTTATTACGAGGGTTAATGACCAAAAAATAATTGAATTAAAGGCCGGCTTTGATTCTAACGATACCTCAACTCTAGTAAATATTTCAAAAACTCAAGTGGAGGAATATCTCAAAAATCCAGATAATCGCTATGGCTTAAGTATAGATGATTTCAAATTTGATTTCGGTTCGGAATCTAGCAATCAAGAATCTTTCAAGGGAGTGGTTTATGCCCTACCAATTCTCATAATTGCGATGTATATTCTGCTTGCCATTCAGTTTAAGGGCTTAGTTCAGCCGCTACTAATATTTTTGGCTGTGCCTTTTAGTTTGCCCGGCGTAGGTGTAGGCCTTGCCCTTACTAACAATCCTATAAGCTTCTTTGCGGTGGTTGGATTCTTCGCACTAATTGGAATAAGTGTTAATAACACAATTATGCTCGTGGATTTTGCAAATCAAAAAAGAAAAGAAGGCTTTGGCCCACGCGAATCGATGGCAATGGCGATAGAAGCTAGAATGAGGCCACTACTTGTTACCAGCACCACGGCTGTAGTTGCACTTCTGCCGCTGGTGCTTAGCGATCCATTCTGGGAGAGCCTTGCAGTGACATTGATGTTTGGCTTAATTAGCTCAACCATACTAGTAACTACAATATTTCCTTATTATTATTTAGGAGTCGAAAGACTAAGGTCTAAAAAATTACGGACGTAGAGTGCCGGCGAAGATTTGCCAAGCCAAGGCTGATTTAGCAACTAAACTTAATATAATATAAACTCGCTCTCCATAAAGATAGTTTTTCCATGGACCAATCTTTTTGTATTGTAAAAACATATTCAGCGCGAAGCAGTTAAAGAATAGGAATATTGTTACATATATCCAGTAAACGAAAGCAGGGATTGGAGTGTCTCCTGGTGCGTTTGAGGCACTTGCAAAGAAGTAAATCGCAATTACAACCCAAGGAATAATGCCCGCAATCCAACCGACATTGTAGCTTAGCCAGTTAGTCTTCTCAGTAGTTTGATTATGTATTTCCATTATCATCCCTAGCAGGTTCATAATTAGAATCAGAGAGAATAACATTATCAAGCTTGCAAGATCGTATATGCCAGATAGTAGAGCAATCGCCACAATCATTGTGGAAGCTGAAAAACTATACTCAATCCATCTTGCTCGGTTCATGCCTTTTTGCAGGTCTTTCTTATAACCTCTATACCAAATTGTGCTAATAATTAAATGGGCAGTCATACTTAAGCCCAAGAAAATAAGTATTGGCCATACAAGTGGCAATTGATAAATATTCTCTGCAGCCGAATCAAGAGACCTTGTTGTGGTGTTGAAGGTTAAATAATTTAAATTTATTGGGAACTTTACATCGAATTTAGCGATTAAAGCCATAAGCCCTAGCTGAGCACCAAAAACCAAAACCATAATCAGATTGAATTTTCTCAATCCTTCAATTGTAATTTTTTTCTTTGCCATTTTTTTCCTCTTAATTAATACTTATGCTTAAGTATATACTATTTATTCAAGAGGATGCAATTTTTACATAATCAGTATGGGTGCAGATGTAGTAGGCGGCTATATTATGTTCCTCAAGTTTGGGGAGGCTAAATTTCTTAGCGATAGTTACGATATCTTCTAGGCTTGTACTTTCGGTGTCTACAATACTAAAGACTAAGATAGTAGGCAGACTGTAGTGCCTTAAGTGTGTAAAGAGCTTATTGGCAAAAAAAACTTCAATTTGATTAAGCCTCTTATCGTGGGGTATTTTGGCAGGCAAACTGAGCTTACATAAATCGGGGCTATACACACATTGTACCGAAGCCTGATCATCAGAAATTATAATACTATCAAAACCCAAAAGCTTATCTTCTTTTTTATACACAGCATCAGGGTTTTCCATATATTTAAAAAATTCCCATCCAGCAAAGTCCGGGCAGATACTAATAAACTCATCAAGCAGCTCACGTTCACGCATTTTCTTTTTGATATCTAATTTACTAATCATAAAAAAATTATAACAGCATTCTTTAATTGGCCCCAAGCTAGTAGAATAAGAGTATGAAAAATAAACTCATTAAGTCACTGCTTAAAGATTTAGGTCCTATTGTATTTAGAAATGTCTTCTCTTTAGTTGTATTGATTATCGGTGGATTATCATTGGTCTTGATACTTCTTGGCGATTATAGGGACGGCGTTTTTTTAGGCTCTGTAATTACTGTCAATATAATTGTCGGTATAGTTCAGGAACTGAGGGCAAAATATAAGCTTGAAAAATTACAGCTCGGTGCCAAGAAAAGATATCACGTTGAAAGGGGTAGCGAAAGTATAAAAATTTTTGCCGAAGATATTAAGCTAAATGACAAAATTATATTAACACTTGGCGATCAGATCCCAGTTGATTCGGTAGTCTTGGATTCGGATAGTTTTGAATGCAACCTTGCCCTACTTACTGGTGAGTCTGAAAATATCAACAAGGAAATTGGCGATAAGCTAATTTCTGGAGGAATAGTAGTTGCGGGCTCTGCCACAATTAAAGCCGCTGCTACTGAAAAAGAAAGTTATTTATACAAGATGAATGAAAGTCTTAAAAAATACGAAACATCTTATTCGCCTATTCAGAGAGATATTTTAAGATTTATAAAAATAATGGCCCTAATTCTTCTGATATTGGGAGTTATTATTATTAGTCGTTCGATTATCTTGGAGGGATCGATTCTTAGAGGCTTCGTGCAGGTTGCAGCGCTAGCCTCAACAATAATCGCAGAGGGTCTATTACTAGCAAGTACGCTTCTATTTGCTTATGGGGCTATCAGGATGGCACGACAAAAAGTTTTGGTTCAGCAAATTAACTCAATTGAAAATCTAGGCCGAGTATCGGTAGTCTGTATTGATAAGACTGGCACTATTACAGAAAGCAACCCAGTATATGAAGATTCTATTTTATTCAGCCCAAAAGATAAGTCTTACTTTGACAAAATAATATCGAGTTATATTTCAGAGGAAACTTCAAAAACAACTACCATTCAAGCGCTCGAAAATCATTTTAGCTCCAAAAATAAGTTAGCTGTCGATAAGTTTTTGGCATTCTCTTCGGCTCGTAAATATTCGGCGCTAAAACTAAAAAATGACAAAGTCATAATAATTGGTGCGGGCGATAAATTCATAAAATATCTAAACGATGCTGAAAAAAAATGGGCTGTGGAAAATATCAATCAACACTCCAGGCTTGCTAAAAGAATCATATTTGTCGCAGAGGCCGAAATGACCGATGTCGAAAATCCGGAGACAATTAAAAATATGCGAGCAATCGGTCTAGTAATATTTTCAAATCCCCTCAAAAAAGGCTCGAAAGAAACAATTAGGTCACTTCAATCCAGAGGCATTCAGGTAATAGTTATATCGGGCGATAGCCCAGAAACTGTCAGAGCGATTGCTAATCGTGCTGGGGTCGATCATAGCGATAATATCGTATCTGGTGACGATCTTATTGATATAAAACAAGATGATTTAATTAGTGCGATCAATTCAAAGAGCTTATTTGTAAGAGTAATGCCAGAACAGAAAAAAATGATTATCGATGCTATTAAAGCCTCAAATAAAAGCGTTGCTATGATAGGCGACGGTGCCAATGATGCAATGGCCATCAAGAGCTCCGATATAGGCATTGCAATGTTTGACGGCGCACCAGCCACGAGACAAATCGCTGATGTGGTTCTTGTTAATAATTCGTTTTCGGCCATACCAAAAGGTATAAAACTCTCCGACACCATAATTACAACGCTTGAAATGATCGGCTGTTTGTTTTTTACGAGAGTTTGGTCGGGTGTATTTTTGCTTTTAATAACTCTTCTTATAAACATTCAGTACCCCCTATACCCCAGAAATATTACCTTGCTAAATCTATTTATCGTAACAATTCCAATTATTTTTTGGTTAGCCTACCCAAGATATAGGAAGAGAAGTTTAGATGATCCAAGCTATTTAACAAGGACACTGCCATTCTCGATACTTAATTCCTTAACAATTGCCCTTTCAAGCTTATTGGCGATAATCTTTACAGGCCTCTTAAATATAAATTCCAGCCAAATCCCCATGATGGTATTTATTATTTTCTTTATTATGAGTATTTATTCTATCGGGTTGATTCCAAGAGCCATTGGTGCCGAGCAGGATAAAACTCAACAAAGAATCATCTATTCTGGCTATCTGATTGCTGCGGGCGTGCTCGTTTTGATATATATAATTGAGCCTCTATCTAGTTTTTTCAGCTTAGGAAGAATACAACTCGAAACTCTTATGTTGGCGCTGGTATTTGGCTATAGCGGGACTGCCTTACAATATTTATTTGCTAGATTCAGTACTGCCAATAAGTTATGGGTCCTAATAAGAAGATAGGTTAAATTTTCTACTTCGTGTAGCCGTTACAAGTCTGGGGCGACCACAAACCAATTGATTGGGATCTCGCAAGAGTTTCAGCATTCTTAAAATCAGCCTGGTACTTATATTTTTGTCCGCGGTAAGTGTATTCGTTCGCATAGCCCTCTTTTAGTAGCTTCAAATTAACCAATTCATTTTCGTTCCAGACATATGCCAAAAGCCTGCCATATTTATCCTTCTCTCCAACTATAGAATCAAACTCAAGTCGCACTGATTTACCAGTTAATAGGCCTTTTGTTTTGTCAGAAGCCTCTTTCCCAAAGCATTGAACGGGCTTTCGAGGATCTAAGGTTTCTGGGGTATCAACCCCTATTAACCGCACTTTTTCTGTTTTTCCGTATTTCAAAATTTCCAGCGTATCTCCATCCACAACCTTAGTAACCTCATAAGTGTCTTTGGTGTTAGGATTATTATCGCTCTGCCTTAAAGTTACGAGCATTGCACAAGAGAACAATACAAGCCCTAAAATAATTAATTTTGCACCCCTATTCATACTAATTCCGTATCTTTAAGTTCGCGCCCTCTCCGTCTGGAATATACACTCTCAACTAAACCTACCGAAAATAAACTCACCATTAAGCTAGTGCCGCCAGCCGAAATAAATGGTAGCGGGATGCCTGTAACTGGCATGATACCCAAGTTCATTCCAATATTCACAAAAACATGCACAACAAACATAGTCGCAATCCCTACACAAATCAAACTACCAAATCTGTCTTGAGCCATACTGGCATCTATAACCATCCTAACAATTACCGTCATATATAGAAGTATCGCAACTAATGCCCCTATAAAGCCCAGCTTTTCTCCCAATACAGCAAAAATAAAATCCGTGGGTGAACTTGGGAGGAAATTACCTTGGCTTTGTGCTCCCCCACCTAAGCCCTGGCCATATATGCCTCCTGAGCCAACTGCAATAATTGCTTGCTTCACATTGTAGCCCGTGCCGGATGGGTCTGCGGTGGGCTGAAGGAATGTATCAATTCTCTGTTTTTGATAATCCTTCAAGAATGGGTAGGAAAGAGGCATTGTAATCAATATCAAAACTACCAGCCCGATCAAATATCTCTTATCGACACGGGTTGCAAGAGTCATTACAAACCAAATTGAGCCAAGCACAATTGCAGTTCCTAGATCTGGCTGTACCAATACAAGAAATATCGCTGGCAAAGAGTAGGCTAAGGACTTTAAAAAGATACGAAACTGATTTGAATATTCATAATTTTGAGAATAAAACTTTGCAAGCACAATTATGAGAATCAACTTAGATACCTCTGATGGCTGAAACTGAAAAGGCCCAATCGCTATCCACCGAGTGGCCCCCAGCCTAGTTGCACCAAACAGCTCCACTGCCAATAGAAGAAAAATCATAATCACATATAGTGCCCCACTATAAGATTTGAGTATCTTATAGTCGTTTCTGGAAGCAACCACCAAAAGCAGTAGTCCAATTAGGGCATAAACAATTTGCCTGGTTGTATCTAACTGATTGGACACCTGCTTAGCCCTAACACCAAGG
>JBIIIT010000054.1:0-3154 GCA_044234435.1 Candidatus Saccharimonadia bacterium
GCATCTTTTGTTGTTTTGGAACTTGACTTGATATCTGGATCTTTAGGCACAGTTTTAACCTTTCTTTAATACTTATATCTTAACGCGATATTAGTCGCTTGTCGATTCTTTGATGGTTTTCTTGGGGGCTGTTTTATGAACTTCTTGCATAATCATTTTTTGCAATCTTGCAGGCTTGTGAACATAGCTTAGCTCAAATCCTCCAGCCCCAGATAGTGTATCAATATTCAGCGTTCCAAACCCAAACATAGCACCTTGCAATCCTTTAATTTTATAGTTTACATTTTGAACATTATGAAGAGCCAGATCAGCAACTTCTCTGGTAAACAAACCATTTTGCTTTACAATCATCAGTCGCTGATTTGTAAGTACATATATACTGTAGTGCCAGCCCACCCAGCTACGAAGCCAGTAAGCGAATAGTATTACGCCGCATATTAACATCCAATAATACGTAAGATTGACCCAGCTAGTGCTTAATCCGTAGCCAAAAACCCAAGGCAGTATCGCCACAGTAATTATTACCAAGCCTATGATCAAAGGCTTCCTTAGCACAATAGGAAACTGCCGTGCTACAGTTATTACTTTTTCGTCGTCGCCTGTTATTTTAACTCTTTTTTTGACGCGCTCTCTTTTGTGTTCTTGCATAAGAGTATTGTAGCTTAATTTGACCCATAAATAAAAATCCCTCCCCCCGTCACTTCTTTGTGACAGGGAAAGGGACACAACCACAGATATCATCTGCGCTGAGTTGAGCCGGATGGTCCTCAAAAAGGCTAAGCTGCTCGGCCTTCTGCCTCTCCTCATAGCTATCCAGTGCTCTTCGAAGATTGCGAGCAACCTTACGCCGATAGGCATCGTGAGGGGTGAGGATTCCTTCATTCTCATCAAAAGCCTCATCTTCGTTTAGATGAGCAACTACTTCAACGACCATTTCTTTCCAGGTGACAAATCCGGGATCGATCCCGGACTTCTTAAAAGATTCGCGTGCCTGGATGCAGATTGCGGTCCGACAATTACCATTGGCTTTTGCGGTACGCAGGTTGCCATGGATATCTCGCGCATCTGCTTTATGATAAAGGCCGGCCGGCACCTTGATTCGAACACTTCCGAATCGCCTGAGGCTGACTTTCAAAACGATATGGCTTTTGGACGCCAATCTCGCTCCTTGGTTCGGAGCCCATACTTTGAGGGCTATTGAATAAAATTATATAACTTATGCTAGCTTTTGTCAATCTATCAACAGATAGGTTATAATAAATACGTGCCTTGGTAGCTCAGTGGATAGAGCGTCTCCGTCCTAAGGAGAGCGTCGGGGGTTCGATTCCCTCCCAGGGTACCAGCAATTATGAAAGAAGAAGTTACAAACTATTTCAAAAATATTCCTGAAAAAACCAAGCCGAGAGTTAAGGAGCTTGAAGAAATTATCGACTCGATTGTCGGCAAGCACGACATTGAAATTAATTATGGAATACCTACTGTTTATAAAAATGGCGAAAGAATTTTGCATTACGGCGGATATGAAAATTTTATAAGTCTATATCCGATGGGGCATGTTTTAATTGAAAAATATAAAAAGGAATTATTACCCTACAAAACTAGTCGAGGGACAATTCAATTCCAAAATAGCGAGCCATTACCCAAAGAGCTCATCCGCAAGATTATAAAAGATTGCTTGAGCCTAGTTTGAATTATTGACTAAATCTTATTAAGTTGTATAATTACACAATCCCGAACGAAAGGAAGGATTTTGGATATCCTCTTCTCAATCGTTGGAGGTCCTAAACACACTCAATACTTCTTTTATAAAGAAGTTAAATGGCCAGAGAACTCACCCATTCCAAGAATCGGTGAAAATGTAATGATTGGCAATCTATTTCCATGCGAGGTTACAAATATTTTCTGGGCAGTCGAAACACAATTCGACGAGACATCATCAAAAGAACCATTTCTTACGATTATGCTAGAATTCAAAGATAATGTGGGGATTCTGCATAGAGCCGAGGAAGAGGGTTTTATTTCAGAAGTCCATCCTTACTTCCCGAATTTCTGAGCCTTCAACACCCTAAGAGCAGTTTAGCTTTTTGGGTGTTTTATTTATATCAAATGATAATTCTTGACTTGAACTTACTTTAGGATTATTCTATTCGGAACCACTATGTGGTCGAACCAAAAGCTTCACAGGGAGGAATGTGAATCTTGCCACTACTGAGCAGTCCGCCGAAAGCCAAACAGGTCACAAGGCAAAACCAGCGAAGGTGTGATATCCGTAAAGTTGTACGCAAGAAGCCCAATTACCGGGACTTCAGCCTAGTGCAATACGACTTCTACATCACCGCCGATGGATTTGTCATCAACCTGACCTGAGACTGCTCACTCACACAAATAAGGCCCCGCTTTGGAATTATTCCGATGCGGGGCCTTCATCATTGAAATTTATTTTGCTTCTCTTCCGTATATGTGTTCAAAGTCGGTCTTGGTGTATTCAAATAACTCTTCGCTTCCGAAAAATCTATCGACTTCATTTCTTCCATTTTCAACGCTGTCTGAGGCATGAACTATATTATTCGAGCCCGACAATCCAAAGTCACCTCTTATTGTGCCGGCTGGCGCTTCTTGACCCTTGGTTGGACCAACTAGCGTTCTAATTGCTGCGATTGATCCTTCTCCCCCTTCTAGGGCTAAAGCAACTATTGGCGAACTCTTCATAAAATCTTTAATTTCTTTGAAAAATGGTTTGTCTGCTAAATGTGCATAATGCTCTTCAAGTATCGCATCTTCAATACTTAACATCTTAAGTCCAATTATTTTTAACCCCTTACGCTCAAAGCGAGATATAATCTCTCCAACTAATCCCCTTTGCAATCCATCGGGTTTTACTAAAATAAGTGATTTTTCCATATTTTCCTTTCTACTTTCTTAGAATATCTTCAATATTTTTAATTTTATCATTATCTATTGGGCCAATGCCTGCAAAATGCAAGTTTTCAGGCTGTAAGTATTTATGAGCCGACTCAATAACTCCTTCTAAATTAACCGAATCCACTTCAGCCAGCATTTCTTCAAGCGTCCATACTTTGCCCGAAACAATAAGATCCGACCCCATCACATCGGCCACGGCGGAATTGCTCTCCATGCCCATAATCATGCGGCC
>JBIIIT010000055.1:0-3152 GCA_044234435.1 Candidatus Saccharimonadia bacterium
GTTTGGTTCGATAGTCGCAAATGGGTAATTCGCGGCAAGCACGCGGTTTTTAGTTAGGGCGTTAAACAGGGTGGACTTACCAACATTTGGCAAACCAACAATTCCAATAGATAAACTCATAGGCTGTAATTATACCAGTTTTACAGATTAGGAGCCATACTATACAAATTTTATGCTTATGGTTTATAATGTTTTTATTAAGAGGGTGAAGTGGAACAAAATACAGCTCAAAATGACCAGAAGCTAAAACATAAGATGCCGAAACAAAGAAAGAGCCATAAGATATTGGTGATATCTTCTGTTTTTATTGTGGCTTTGGTAATTTTAGGTGGGGTTTTATATTACTTTTTATACTATCAGGGCTTGATATATGGAAACAGTCTTAAAAACAAAAGAGTTTATCAAAACGCATTAAATTCCTTTAATAATTTTCCAGGTGTTAGTTCCCTCAGCCCCGAAGAAAAGAACAAACTAATCCAAACTACTCAGCCAGATTACTTAGCTGGCTATGTAGTCGGTATTGGACCAAATAATAATGACATCGAAGCAGCTAAATTTTTGCTAGGTCAAAACCCTACTCAAAATTCAATTGCTTCATACATAAAAAGCGTTACAGATGCTAAAAAACAGTTAGTACTTGGCGAAGGTTACTATCAGGGTTACATTTTTTATTTTTGGTTCGGAAACACTATCGTAAATAAAGTTGAAGGAGAAAATATACCCAATTACGGCGACCCGAAAGCGCTAGAGGATGATAAGAATTATGCCAAACAAAAAGCTGATGAGGCAATCTCTAAACTAAAGAACAGTTCTATCACCACACAAAAGCTTTTAGAAAATCTAAATAATGATACTCGGCTCAAATTAAACGATGAGACTAACGGCTCAATTGCTTTTACTGCAGACTACTTAGACAACCAGCCCCAAGAAGACGATGGCCGAATAGAGTCTGTGAATAATTTTATAAAAAATATCAACAAGCCAGGAGTTAGCGAAATTGGTGTAATAAATGCGGACCCTGGAATACCTAAAAGTGGCAAAAAAAGGGAAGTAGGTTACTTTGTGGTATATCTTGATGAATTTTTGAAAGGCAGAGAACCCGTAGATCAATTCAATAAAGAGGTTATTATAGCGAGGAGCAAAATAAAATGAAGAAAATAAAATATTTAATTTTACTGCCCTCATTCATTCTGTTGTTCTCAATTGCTTATATTTATAATGCTCAGAAATCATACGCAGCCGCACCGTCCCCGTTGCAGGTAGGGATGGCTCTGCAAAGATGGGGTGTTTCGGGCACAGAACCATTAAACTATGGTGCAAATGTAAAGGTAGTACCGAAGACTACCACAAATAACATAAACATTCCTATTTCATCGAGCCCGTACTTTGGTAAGCACTTAGATACCAATAATAATGGTAGCCCCGATACAAATGATTTTACGTTTGGTATGGGCCCTACCGTGAACAATAATATCCTTGGTGGTGGAACTTATTACAGCAATACATATAATAATTTAATTTGGTGTGGTAATTCAGCCGGCGTACCAGATAAGCAGTTCCAGCTCGATGTAAGTGTGGGCTATGCAACCGCAAATGAGCAGACGATTAATGTAGGAGGGGTCAACTACAAAGGCAAATGGACAGGTTTTTGGAATTTTGAAGCTACTGGATCATTAGGTGAGAAAAGCTTTTTTAATGGCAAGACTGTCAGAGTGCCGGCACTTAATCCTTACAAAACTTTCGTGTTTTTCGTGTTTGTAGAAGACCCACCACCTGTACTAGAGGGAATTAAAGTGACTAAATTTAACTCCAGCGATCCTGGCAATGCGGGTGTGGCACTAGGTAATACTTCCTCTGCAATAAATCAGAATTATAAGCTTAACCCTGGTGAAAGTATTTACTCTAATGACGGAAGATTCCAAATGATAATGCAAACCGACGGCAACTTGGTGGTTTATGATAGGGTCAGAGGTAATGCATTGTGGTCAATATACGGGCTAGGTGCTACCTTGTCGGCAGGCTCTGGATTGTGGATGCAACAAGATGGCAACCTGGTGGTTTATAAGAACAATACTGCCTCAGCAGCAAATGTAGTATGGAGTTCTGGAACTAACGGTACAGGTGCAGATTATGTTGTGGTGGCGAACGACGGAAAGATATTAATTAGAGACAACTTAGGCACTCCTTTGCCAACAGACCCCAGTGTAAGCACAGGTGATGTTACCAAAAAAGAGTATCTTCTAAATACCCAAGGAATGGAGCCATATTCAAAAACACCTAGTGCAGTCAATACAGCAAATGTAGAGATTTTAAACTCAAGCGGAACGGTCGTCTCTACTGGTACAGCCAACCCGTACATTAAAGATTTGGCCCCCGGAACGTATTCCATAAGGGTGACTGTACCTGAGGGATGGTCGCTTAGATCTTCAGTATTTCCGCATAATGCAAACACATGCACTGACAATACTGCTAAGACTGGAGTGTGTACAATACCTAATGTTGTTGTAGCAAATGATGTTTTTACACCGGTCGATCTAGTGTTCTGGCCAGTTGGGTTTACTTATGGGCTGATGAATGATGTATGTAATGATTTTTATACAAAATCTGGATTCACGTTCCCGACCAACACTGGTAAAGTTTTTGCAAATATGAAGGATAAGGCCTGGGGTTGGGCATATGATGGAACTTTGCCTGGTGGTGAAAACAACGGCCCTGCAAAAGTTCGACTAACCTTTGATGACGGTTACGAAGTAGAAGTTTTTGCGAACGATAACAGGCCCGACTTGCCAATAAATACTCCTAACTCCCAGGTGCTGGTTGAGGTTGGTGCAGCTCATGGATTCGAATTTAGTGTTCCGGATCAATATTTCGATGGTAAGCCCCATTCGGTAACAGCATCTATAATACAAACCAAGGGAGAGACCGAAACCGAGATATTGTTTGGTAATGTGCCTTTCAATTTTACTTGCCCTAAATACAATTTCCCATGGCTACAAACGCAAAATGGAGATGTAGTTGCTAATGGGCGAATTGTTGGGCAGAAATCGGGTAATCTGTATTTGGGGTCAAGAAAGCCCACAGATTCTGATAAAGAGGCAGAGTTTCTGGTTATTTCTGCGCTTGGTGGAAACGAAAACAATTCTTTCTTCTGT
>JBIIIT010000056.1:0-3130 GCA_044234435.1 Candidatus Saccharimonadia bacterium
CATCAACATGTTTTGAATTTGGGTATTTTTTTCTTAAAGCAGTCCCTAATTGGCCGTTTGCACCAACAATAAAAATATTTGAATCTTTCATTGTTTTTCCATTGGATTTATCTCTGAAAGCATGGGGTGATTTTTGTCTCGGTCATTGATGATAGCTTGCTCCAAGCTGATTGGCCAGTTTATATTCAGCTTTTTATCGGCTAAATTTACAAAACAGTATTTGTCGTAATTATCTGCTCGCCAATGCTGATTAACACTATATGTGTAATATGTATCATTCTCTAATGTCTGAAATGAGTTAGCCACACCTCTTGGCAAATAGACTGTTTTATTAGGTGTAATTTCAATAGTTTCAACTTTTCCGAAACCATTACCAACTCGTAAGTCTACATATGCAGCAAACACCTTGCCCTTCACAACCGAAATGTATTTATCCCAAGGCTCCGCATGAAGGCCACGCGTAACCCCGGCGTACTTGTTATAAGAAACGCTGTTCTGGACTATATCAAAACTTTCTGGCATTCCGGCACTTACTAATTTTTCTTTTTGGTACTTTTCTTGAAAATAGCCGCGTTCATCTTTGACGTATGAAACGTCAAAGAAAATCAATCCGTCAATTCCTGTTTTATGCGCAATAAATTCTGTAGTTTTTAAATTTGCCATTATTGGCCTGCTTTCTTATATTTAGCCTCTGTCTCATCTTTTTGGGGTTGCCACCAATTTTTATTTTCCTTATACCACTCTATGGTCTGCTTTAATCCTTTTTCAAAATCACTATATACCGGCTTCCAACCAAGCTCTTTTTGAAGCCTAGAAGAGTCTATTGCATAACGCATATCATGACCTGGCCTGTCCTTAACATGCTCATAGTCTGTTTTTTCTTTACCCATTTCTACAAGTATCATTTCAATTACGTCTTTATTATTTTTTTCACCATTAGCACCAATCAGGTATGTTTCACCTATCTCACCCTTTTCAAGTATTAACGCGACTGCTGAATTATGGTCATCTACGTGTATCCAATCGCGGACTTGCTCGCCAGTACCATAAAGTTTGGGTTTTATACCTGAAAGAATATTAGTAATCTGCCGAGGGATAAACTTTTCGACATGCTGACGTGGACCGTAGTTGTTACTGCAATTACTAATTGTTGCCTTCACTCCAAAGCTCCTGATCCATGCTCGTACTAAATGGTCGGAGCCTGCCTTTGTCGAGGAGTAAGGACTTGAAGGATTGTAAGGTGTGTTTTCGTTGAACTTACTGGGGGAGTCCAGTTCAAGGTCCCCAAATACTTCATCAGTACTTATATGATGGAGTCGTTTATTGTGTTTTCTTACGGCTTCTAAAACTGAGTAGGTACCAATTATATTACTTTGCACAAAAGGCCATGGACTAACTAACGAATTGTCATTATGAGACTCGGCGGCGAAATGAACAACAGCGTCATTCTTTTCTACTAAACTATCGATCAATTCAATATCCGAAATATCACCTTGAATAAATTCAATTTTATCCTTTACTGGTTCGAGCGACATAATATTTCCGGCATAGCCTAAATTATCAATAACAGTTATTTTATATTGAGGCCTATTTTCCAACAAGTAATGAACAAAGTTTGAGCCTATAAATCCTGCTCCGCCCGTAATGAGTATTTTTATCATTTTTTTATTATAACAAACCTCCAGATAGCAGCTAAATTGGGGGTATTCATATTATTCTAATATTATTGTATAATTAACCTGATAAGAGGTAATTATAAATGGCTGATAAGCTAAAAACCTGGTGGTCGCAATCGAAAACCTGGCATCATGTGCTACTCGGATTAGGCATGGTGGTATTTTTATTTTTGCTCGGAATTGCCGGGAGTCGAATAGTTAATTACGGCAAGATTCTACCTGGTGTTAGTGTTCGTGGTGTTGACGTTGGTGGTCTTACCAAAGAGCAGGCTATCGCAAAGCTTGATGAAAAAACTTCTCAGTATTTGAGCTCTGATGTTAGCTACACTTTAAACGGCAAAGCCTCGACTCTAAAGCCTGCTCAACTTGGAATAAACTTCGATAACCGCGAAATGGTTAATCGTGCTTTTTTGGTTGGTAGAGAAAATGACATTATTACCGACGTTGCCACTCAGGCTGCATTGCCATTCTCTAAAGAAGACATTATGCAATTAAGTGTTGATCAGGAAGCTTTTAGTAATACCCTGATTGAATTTAATAACATTAGTGCAAGGCCTTCCCAGAATGCGTCATATAGAATTGATGGCAATAAAGTAGTAATAATCGACGGTAAGACTGGCGAAAAGATAGATATGGGTCTGGCTATACTAGGACTAACTCGACAGCTATCAGATCTAAATAGCTCTCTTGAAATGCCTATGAACACCGTAAGCCCCAGCAGAAGCTCCACTCTGCTTAATAGACAATTAGGTTTTGTGAAAAGTATCACCCAAAAGCCGATTACACTAACTTATGGCGGTAAAAGCTGGGTTATATCTCAGCAACAAATTCTTGATTGGTTGTATATTGAAAATCAAGAAAAGCCATTAAAGCAAGATTTACTAAACAGGTATTACAACACACCAACTCAGCTCAGTGACTTTAGGATTGAAAAGCAAAATGTAGTAGCTTTTTTAAATGGAATTGCCGGCGAAATTAATCAAGAAGCAGTAGATGCAACTTTAACAATTAGCGGCGGTAGGGCTACAGTGTTTAAGCAAAGCCAAGATGGAAGAACTCTAAATGTAGAAAAGGCTGCCGACTCTATTATTGCTGCTGCTAAATCAAACTCAGGCCAACCCCTGGAGCTAGCAGTAGATGTTAAAAAAGCTGCTGTGAGTGATGAAAATATTGATAATCTAGGTATTAAAGAACTCATTGGAGAAGGAGTGAGCTATTTCCCTGGCAGCAGTGCCGCTAGGCTTCAAAATATCAGCGTTGGAACTTCAAGGTATAGAGGCGTTTTGCTAAAGCCTGGGCAAGTATTTAGTTTTGGTGAAATTTTAGGTGAAGTTGGGCCTGCACAAGGCTATGCAGAAAGCAAGGTGATTTTAGACGGTCGCCAGGAGTTTCAGTATGGCGGTGGTCTTTGCCAGGTAAGCTCAACGATATTTAGGGCGGCCTTAAATGCCGGT
>JBIIIT010000017.1:0-8719 GCA_044234435.1 Candidatus Saccharimonadia bacterium
CCTATCAGGTGGTGTTTCAGCAATTGCGGCCGGAATAATATTTCTTCTCGCCATTAGCGAAAAGGTTTCTCAGCCAAATACTGCACTGGTATCGATAATTTTGATGGGAGCTACTCTTGGCTTTTTAATCTACAATTTCTATCCGGCCAAAATATTTAACGGTGACTCAGGCGCTTATTTTTTAGGAATGTCCTTGGGCATTTTGGCTATTTTTTCGGGTGCAAAGCTAGCTACTGCAGCACTGGTTCTGGGCCTTCCAATACTTGATGCGGTTTGGGCAGTAATAAGAAGATTAGTGCATCGCAAGTCACCATTTAGCGCTGATAGAGGGCATTTGCATTATTTGTTTTTGGATGCGGGATTTTCCCAGCGACAAGCGGTATTTAGTATTTATTTGCTCTGCATAATTTTTGGACTAGTCGGGATAATGGGTACTACACCGCAGAAAATCATAGGAATTTTTGTGTTAGTGATTGTAATGGCAAGTCTACTGGTTGGGCTTGCAGTACTTAAAAAAAGGCGCGCCAAATAATTCTTATTTGACCTGCTCCAACAGATATGGTAAACTATTCAGCAAGAGGGAATACATTAAAACGTGAAAAGTAAAAACCTACAGGATTTAATACGAAACTTGCAAGTTTTCTACAAGTGTCCTTCCTGTGGTGCAGGATATATCCATGATGATATCGCTTTTCTTGGCAAGGTCGAAGAACACTGCTTTATGCAGCTTACTTGCCATGATTGCTCACTGCCGGTATTGGCCACTGTGTTTCTACAATCTGAAATAGAGCAGGCAGCCAAAGGCTCCTCTAGAATGGGCCGTAAGCTTGATCTAGGATATAAAGAAAGAGCGGCTTTTATAAAACGAGGCCCGATTTCATCTCAAGAGATTGCCACTTTTCACCTAAATTTAACAAAGCCTCATAAGACTAAGAAAACTAAATAACAAGGATTTTAATGGACAAAATTGTTATATCAGCTATATCACGTGATTCACTTGGCAAAAAAAATGTCGAGCTTCGTAAAAATGGCAGCATACCAGCTGTTGTTTATGGTAATAATAAAGAAAATTTAAACGTATCTTTGGATGCAAAAGAGTTTAATAAAGCTTTTATGATCGCTGGTCATAGCGCTATTGTTGAGCTTAAAGTTGGCGACTCTGATGGAGAAAATGTTCTTATCCAGGACATAAGTATTGATCCAATTAGAAATGAAATTGAGCATGCTGATTTTTACAGAGTTAATATGAACAAAACAATCAGAACCGAAGTGCCTCTGCACTTTATCGGCGAATCACCTGCCGTATTCCAGCAGGAAGGCTCACTATTTAAAAATATCGAAGAAGTAGAAGTAGAAACTCTACCCGCCAACTTGCCACCACATATCGAAATTGATATCTCTGGTCTTGATGACTTTAGCAAATCTATTCACATTTCAGATATCAAAGCTCCAGAAGGAGTAGAGATACTTGAAGATGCCGAACAGCTTATTTGTAAGGTAGATCCACCACGAAGTGAAGAAGAAATGGCTGCCCTTGATGAAGAAATTGGTGAAGCAATCCCAGAGGGAGCTGCTGAAGAGGGTGAAGCAACTGAAGGCGAAGCCAAAGAAGGCGGAGAAGCTGCAAAAGAAAACGAATCAAAAGAATAACAACTCTAAAATAATTCAAAAAGACCCCAGTACAGGGGTCTTTTTTACTTAGATACTACTTATGAGCTTTTTAAGTTTAGTGCTGCTACTAGCTCGCCCGTAGTTGGCTAGGTATTTGATGGTTGCATTTGCACTAATTGGCTGTAATGTATTGAGCACAATTTTTATAAGCTCATTTTTTGCTATCATTGTTTTTCGCATTGAAACAATTTTTTGTTCTATTGTGTCGAGTACATTTTCTATATTTATAGATTCTAGCTCGCTATCATCAAAAACCATCAAAATACTTTTAGTTAGTAGCCCGCGATTGTAGCCATGGGCTTCATTTTTGCTTGGATATTTAATGCTAAGCCAGCTGAGATCGGGCTTTTCATAGGTTGTAATAGAGGAGTGGCACTTATTACACTCCTTTCTGCGCCAGGTTTGAGCACCCATCTTGGTTGAGCGAGTGTTGGTTGTTTTTAAACCAGTTGATCCACAAATAGGACATTTCATGTATATATATTGACATATAACTATAAAAAAATACAGTGGAAATCTATTTTTTGCCTGTGGATAAGTTGTTAATTATGTTCGTATTTTGTTTGCTTTTATATCTATAAAAATGTAGTATGTATTAATGAATCCCGAAAACTTACTCAAAAACCAGCCAATAGACTTCTCGACCATATTTGTTGATATGAATTCTTTTTTCGCCTCAGTAGAGCAGTTCTATAACCCAGATCTCAGGGGCAGACCTGTTGGCGTGTCTACGGCACCTAGCGCAGGAGGTAGCATCGTGGCCGCATCTGTAGAGGCCAAGAAATATGGTATTAAAACAGGTACCAAAGTGGCCGAGGCCCAAGCTATGTGCCCAGATATAGTGGTAGTCCATGACAGCCCTAATTCCTATCGAGAAATACATCGGCAAATTATGGGCATCTTACACGCCACGCCTTGCTATGTGCGTGCTAAAAGCATCGACGAGGCGTATCTTAAGGTTCCGTCTTTCCTTCAGAATAGAAGAGGAGCCCTGTCGGTAATAGCAGAAATAAAACAAGCCTTAAACGATCTTTATGATGGCCACATCCTTTGTTCGGCTGGTGTGGCTAGTAATATCTGGCTATCTAAAATGGGCTCCAATAACCAAAAACCAGATGGCCTAACTATTCTAACTAAGGATAGATGGGAGGAATTTTACAAATCTATCTCACTTTTAGATATGACGGGGATTAATTTTAGGATGGCTCGCCAGCTTTATAACTTAAATATTCAAAATCCTTGGCAATTTTATAATGCTAGCTGGAAGTTTCTTAGTAGTAAGCTAGGAGTTAACGGCGGCAAGTGGTATTTGCGAATGCGCGGCTTTGAGGTTGATATTGAAAAGATCCAAGCCAATAAGTCTGTCTCACACCAGGTTACAACCATGCCAAATCCACCCAAAAACAATCAAGAGGTGGCTACTTATGTTAACAAAATTGCCGTAAATCTTGGCGCCCGGCTTAGGCGTAAGGAATTATCGGCTGCTGGGATTGCTTTGAGTGTGCGTTTTTTAGATGGCGCTTGGCAGGGCGATGTATTTAGAAAGGTTTCATTTTTTAGATCTGACAAGGAGATTATTATGCTCTCCAGAATGCTTCTAAACAGACTCTTCATAGACAGGCCAGTCCGCAAGCTCAGTATTACGCTATTTAACACAAGTATGGTTAAACAGCTTCCACTGGGTATCTTTAATGATAAAAAGCCGCTTATGCTATCGTATGCGGTCGATAAGATAAATAATAAGCATGGCAAGAATACCATAATGCCACTAAGAAGTTTTTATGCTGGCCATGTTGATTTGAACCGCGTGGGTTTTGCCGGCGATCTAACTCGCGAGCGAACGAACCCAACCGACAAAAAGCACTTCTTGTAGCTTCTACAGATTGAAAACAAAGCTTAAATAGGTTAAAATCAAGCAATCGTGGGTCCTTAGCTCAGTTGGCTAGAGCGCTTCCTTGACGTGGAAGAGGTCAGAGGTTCGAGTCCTCTAGGACCCACCATTTGGAGGATTAATGAGCAATTCAGCAATAAAAGTAGATTTTTCAAAAATTAGTGATGGTAATATGAGCTTTGTTTGGGGTGATGAGGCTGATGTTATCAAAAACCGACAACAGTTTTTGAAAAAGCTTGGCTATAATCCAAAAGACTCAACAATTATTAGTCTGGAGCAGTCAAACAAGGTTAATAAAATAAGGTCTTCACTTGGAAATGTTCTCGATAAATCAAGAATGATGGAACTGACCTGCGATGGGCTAGTGGCGACCGGAAAGCACTCTACTTTAATGCTAATTGTTGGTGATTGCATTCCTGCAGCTTTGTACGACCCAAAATCTGGTCAGCTAGCAATTATTCACGCTGGGCGTAAAGGTGTAGAACTAAATATATTATCTGAAGCAGTGAAGATCTTGGGGGATGTAGACCCTAAAGAGATGATTTTAATATCTGGCCCTGCGATTTCAAAAGAATCCTATGTATTTGATAGTGAGGTTGGGGTCGATATAGATTTTTGGGGGAAGGATTTCAGCCCGGGGGAAGATGGAAAATACCATATGGATATAAAAAGTAAGTTTAAAAGCCAAGCTATAGCACTTGGTCTGTCTGAGGAAAATATTGATATAAGCCCGGTAGATACTTTTGCCTCAAAAGATTACTTTTCGCATCGCAGAAGTATGGCAAAGAGTGAGCCAGAGGGTCGATTTGCAATAATTGCCAGTATTCAATCTTAAAAAACATAAGTTTATTGAAATAATTACAACATTTTGATTTATTGTAATTATGCTTGAAAAAGCTAGGGTTTTTGAGTAGAATTAACTTATTAATAGAGCGTTTGAGTTAGGCCTAACCAACCTAGCAAGCTCCGAAGCCTGGGCGCACAGGGCAAAAAGAGAGATCCACCAGGATAAGCCAAGTGGAACCTTCCGACAGAGTCGGAACTTGGCATAACAGGGTGGTTTTTTGTTAAAGAAAGGAAAAATAATGGAAAATTCAGAGCAGTTACATAAGATTCGCCACAGCTTGGCTCACGTTATGGCGTCGGCAGTTCAAAAACTAAAGCCCGAGGCCAGCTTTGGCGTAGGTCCAGCTATAGATAACGGCTTTTATTACGACTTTATGGTTAACGAAAACTTTACCGAAGCTGAGATGAAAGATATCGAAAAGGAAATGCGCTCGATTATCAATCAAAAATTACCTTTTGAGCGTGAAGTTTGGCCAATCGACAAGGCAATTGAATATTTTGAAAGCAAAAACCAAGCTTTTAAGGTTGAATTATTGAAGGACCTCAAGGACAAGGGCAGCACAGCTATTGCCGATGCTGGCGATGAAGACTTGGCGCAGATTGAGGGTGGCGGAGTAAGCGAGGTCAGTATCTATAAGACTGGCGATTTTGTCGATCTGTGTCGTGGGCCACATGTCGATAACACTTCTGAAATTGCGCCCGATAGCTTCAAGCTAAAACGCACGAGTGGTGTTTATTGGCGCGGCAAAGAAGATAACCCTCAGATGCAGAGGGTATATGGCCTAGCTTTTGAGACCAAAGATAAGCTTAGCCAGTACCTAGAAATGCTGGTTGAAGCAGAAAAGCGCGACCATCGTAAGCTTGGACAAGAGCTAGATTTATTTGTCTTTTCAGATTTGGTTGGTTCGGGTCTGCCAATGTACACTCCTCGAGGTGCTGTAATTATGAACCAGCTTAAGGAGGCTCTCAACGAAATTGCCAGAGATAACGATATGGAGACAGTAAGTATTCCGCATCTTGCAAAGCTCGACCTTTACAAGATATCTGGCCATGCTGACAAATTTGAGGATGAGTTATTTAGGGTTCAAAGCCACTACAAGCAAGAATTTATATTAAAACCCGTGAATTGCCCGCACCACACTCAGATTTACTCTTCTAGGCCTAGAAGTTATAAGGACTTGCCAATTCGCTATATAGAACAGACCATGCAGTACCGAGATGAAAAACCCGGCCAAATAGGTGGACTACAAAGAACCAGAGGCTTTACTGTCGATGATGGCCATACTTTCTGTACTGTAGATCAAATTCAAAAGGAAGCAGATTTAATCGCAGAAGTTATAGAAAAGTTTTATCAAAATCTAGGACTGTGGGGAGACCACTGGGTGTCATTGTCTGTAAGGGACCCTAAGACTCCAGAAGCATATATTGGCGATCCTGCAGATTGGCAGATGGCTGAAGAAATGCTCCAAAAAGTTTCCGACGATAGGCAGCTTGGTGCTAAGCGAATGGAGGGCGAGGCAGCACTTTATGGTCCTAAGCTAGATTTTATGTTTAAGGATGCCTTAGGCAGGGAAACTCAGCTTGCTACCATTCAATTAGACTTCGCAATGCCGAAGAGATTTGAATTGACCTATACCGATAAGGATGGTTCAGACAAAAACCCTGTTATGATTCATCGAGCAATACTTGGTTCTTTTGAAAGATTTATGATGCTTCTAATTGAGCATTTCGCTGGAGCGTTTCCTCTATGGTTAGCACCTGAGCAAGTTCGTATTATTCCGGTGTCAGATAAATTTAGTGAATATGCCAAGAGCGTTCATGAGAGGCTGCGTAAAGAGGGCGTCAGGGTAAAGCTTGATGATGACTCGGAATCGCTAGGAAAACGCATAAGAACCGCTGAAAAGCTTAAGGTTCCAATGATTATGGTTGTAGGCGAAAAGGAGCAAGAGTCCAGTAGTGTTGCGCTTCGAAAACATGGCGAAGGTGATTTGGGGTCTAAGAGCCTGGATGAAGCAGTAAGCATGATCTTAGAAGATATTTCAACTCGAAAAGTGTAATGAAAAACAATAAGTTAGTAGTTATAGTGGGGCCAACAGCCTCAGGAAAAACATCTTTAGCTATAGATTTAGCCAAGAAATATAACGGCGAGATAATCTGTGCAGATTCAAGGACAGTCTATAAGGGGATGGATATTGGAACTGCCAAGCCTAGCAAGGTAGAGCAGGAAGGTATTAAGCATTATCTTTTGGACATCCTAGAGCCCGGGCAAAAGTTTAGTGCTGCTGATTTTAAGCGGACTTGTAGCGAGGCGGTCGAAAAGATTCGAAACCGAGGTAAACTCCCAATTATAGTAGGGGGCAGTGGACTTTATATAGATGCCTATCTTTACGATTATAAATTCCGAGATAACAAAACAGATAAGATAGATACTAAAGACATGACTGACTCAGAGATAATTTCTCTGGCAAAAGAAACCTACCCTGATGAGACTAAAAGGCTCGATGAAAATAACTTACTAAGAATGAAGCAGCTAATCGAACGGGGGCCGGTAAATAATGAGGACAGAAATAGCATTAAGATTGAATGCAAAATAATAGGCCTAAACCCAGAAAAGCTTATTATAAAGCAAAATATTGCTAACCGAACAAATCAAATGTTGAACAAAGGTTTTGTGCAAGAAGTTGAGAACTTGAGGGCTAAATACGGCAAAGACTGCTCAAGCCTACAGACAATCGGCTACGGGCAAGTAAATGACATGTTGAATGGCGATCTGAATGCTAATGATGTAGAAAATACTATAAACTCTGCAACTCAGGACCTAGCAAAACGACAACTTACATGGTTTAAGAGAAATAAAAGTATCGTTTGGGCTGAAGATGTCTCAAGTGCCCTAAAAATAGCTAAAGTATACATGGAGAGTATCTGATACAATAAGCTTATGCGTAGTTTACTTGCTATCTTAGCCGCGAAAGCAGCACTTAAAGCAAACCGTCTATCTGGAAGCGGCGGGTCAAGCTTTCCTGGACTAATTGCTAAAAAGATCGACAGCAACATTCTCGAGAAAATGGTTCTTAATAATTTTCCTAGAGGAATTATTGTCGTTACAGGTACAAATGGCAAGACAACAACCACCAAGCTGATAGCCAATATTTTAGAAGAGGCCGGTATCACCTACGTTCATAACAGAACGGGATCAAATATGGAGCGTGGTTTGATATCTACATTGGCTGAAAATTCAGATATTTCAGCCAAGATTTCTGCAGATGTTGGGTTGTTTGAGGTTGATGAGGCATATATGCCTAAGGTATGCAGAGCAATTAAGCCAGATACTATAGTTGTAACTAATCTTTTTAGAGATCAGCTGGACAGATATGGAGAGCTGGATAAGATAGCTAGGAGTTTTAGGGGATTATTTGAAGAATTGCCAACAACGAAGTTAGTGCTAAATGCAGACGATCCACTTGTGGCTAGCTTAGGGTATAACCTTGAAAGCGAGCGAAAGGCTACTTATTTTGGTGTGGGCGACTTTACAGGGCCCAAATTAAAGCATGATTACACCGCAGATAGTATTTTTGATCCATTCACACAAGAAAAATTGCACTATACGGATAGGTATTTTGGCCATATTGGAAGGTACAGAGGTAAAAGGGGTGGCTTTACTCGACCTAAACCAGATTTTGTTGCTGAAAATGTGAAGCAGAAAGGGATTGAAAGTATTAAGTTTGTTGTAAATAATTCAACAAAAGCTATAAAGCTTGAAATGCCCGGGTTGTTTAATGTTTATAACTCTATTGCCGCTTATGCAGTTACTAAAATAAGCTTAGATTTATCTGAAAAAGATATAATTTTTGCGCTTAACGAGTCATCGGCGGCTTTTGGAAGGTCGGAATCGTTAAACTATTTAAATAGAGATATTTTGCTACTGCTTATTAAAAACCCAACTGGCTTAAATCAGGTCATACAGAGCTACTTACTAAAAGAAAAAGATAGACTTTTGGTTTTTGTAATTAATGATAATTACGCAGACGGTCGAGATATTAGCTGGCTATGGGATGCCGCATTTGAAGACCTTTCTGACTACAAAGGAAAGATCATAGTGGGCGGATCAAGAGCTTACGACATGGCTCTAAGGCTTAAATATGCTGGACTCAAAGGAGTTTCTATTGAGCCGGATGAATCCAAGCTTCTTGAGAAGATTCAGAAAAATTCTAGTAAACGCAGCAAGGTTTTTATGCTCCCGACATACACGGCCATGTTGAGCATTCGATCCAAAATTGTGGCTGCTGATGAAAAAGCTAAGGAGTACTGGCA
>JBIIIT010000051.1:0-3234 GCA_044234435.1 Candidatus Saccharimonadia bacterium
GCACATTTATACCCAGAAAGAATGAGTATTTATGGAGATAATGGAAATGTTCTGGCTATTTCTCAAAGAATGAACTGGCGCTCAATAAAAAATGAAATTGTTAAAGTTGAGGTAGGGCAAAAAATACCCAAAGATACAGATCTAATATTTATTGGGGGCGGGCAAGACAAAGGTCAGTGGGTGGTTGCGAATGACTTGCTATCAAAATCATCCCAGATTAGAGAATTTGTTGAGGAGGGAGGCCCTCTTTTATCGGTCTGCGGAGGCTACCAGCTTCTCGGAGAGTATTTTATAAGCAATGATTATGGGCAAATTCAGGGAATAGGGCTATTTAATGTAATATCCAAGGCGACAGATACCAGAATGATAGGAAATATAGTCGTTAAATCAGAAAAATTTGGCCAACTGGTTGGCTTTGAGAACCATAGTGGAGCAACGGAATTTATAGGAAGAGCCCAGCCCTTAGGAGTAGTCAAAAAGGGATTCGGCAATAACCCAACTGATAAGCTTGAAGGGGTGATTTATAAAAATGCTATAGGCACATACCTTCATGGCTCATTTTTACCCAAGAATCCAAAAGTTACTGACTGGCTCTTACGGCAAGCTATTAAATATAGTGGTCAAAATATCAAGCTCAAAGAACTTAATGATGAGTTAGAAAATAGCGCACGAAAATTCGCCGCAAAACGACCATAAAAATTTATTCAAATAGTCTAGAATTATTGTTCAAAACTTCGTATAATGAGCTTAATTAATCTGTAAATTGTAATTTAGAGCACAATTTTTTGGAGGAAGGGGAGTAAAAAATGTTTGAACAATTGTTTGGATCGAAGACGCGAGTCAAGCTTTTGAGTCTGTTTTATAACAACCCAGACCGACCTTTTTATGTGCGTGAAATAACTCGCAAAATAGATGAGCAGATCAATTCGGTACGTCGTGAGCTCCAGAATTTATTAAACATTGGAATCGTTCGCTCGGTCAGCCAAAGCAACCGACTTTACTATGAGGTTAATCCTAAATACAAATTTCATAAGGAGCTACAGTCAATATTCCAGCGTATTCCTGCAAAATCTAAGGAAATTAAACAGACCAAAGAAGAGGACCAGATACTAAAACAGCTTCAGAAGGCTGGAAATGTTAGAACTGCCTTTTTGACTGGAGCTTTTGTAAGGGGCAGTCACCAGCAAATAGATATATTTATTGTGGGTGATATGAATAAGTCCCAGCTGGCCAGGGTGGTAGGCGACCTGGAAAAAGAAATGAATCGAGAGTTGAATTACGCTGCCTTAACAGTAGAAGACTTTGACTACAGAAGAAACCTCAACGATCGGTTTCTTACAGACATTCTGGATGAAAAAAGAATTATTTTATGCGATAAGCTAGGGGTATTCCCAAGCACTAAGGCAGACAAGACAGATGAAGCGCCGACCGAAGACGAAGAAACCACTAAGGTTAGCGTACAATCCGAAAACACAACTCCTTGAATTAAGCATAAGCGTTTTGGATTAGTGCCCGTTTTGTGCCATAATTAGGATATTATGAAGCGCAGCCCTAAGCTAACAGTTACGATATCTCCTATATCTTTTGTGTACCTAGCAGTAGTAGTCGCAATGGTGGCTATGCTTTGGTACCTATCGGGGATTGTAGTGATAATTGTGGCAAGCTTGATTTTTGCGGCTGGCCTAAACCCATCTGTAAAGAGACTTGAAAAAATGCGTTTTCCTCGCTGGTTGGCTGTTTCTATAATTTATACTTTGGTATTCGTACTGATAGGGTATTTAGTATTTCTAATTACACCAAGCATTAACGATCAAGTCACAACAATAGTTAAGAACTTCCCCGAATACCGTAGCCAGATTGATCAGAGCTTGTCCTCGCAGCCACTACTTAAGGCGGCTTTTGACAGGCTGGCGTTGCTTACTCAAAGTAGGCCAGATGCCCTAGCCGACCAAGTCGGACAAGCTGCTACTGGTGCAATTGGTAGTGTTTTTGGATTCATTACGTTTTTGGTTTTGACATTTTATTTTTTGATGAGCGGCAGGGAGATACTTGTTGCAGTTGTTCGTTATGTGCCTGGACGTGAACGCCAAAAAGAGATTATGGAAATAGGAAGCGAAAGTTCAATCAAGCTTGGTAGATGGATTCGCTATCAGTTGATAATGTCTTTAATTGTATTTATTACAACATATATCATTTTGACATTGCTGGGTGTTAAAGTAGCACTTTCATTGGCCTTATTTGCGGGCGTTTTGCAGTTCGTGCCTTTTATTGGTGCATTTATCGGTGCAGTTCCGGCTGCGTTGGCAGCCTTGGTGATATCGCCAACTGCAGCGTTGATTTTTATAGCTCTGACGGTTGTAATTCAGTTAATTTTAGCAAATGTTATATCTCCACAGCTGTTTAATAAAGCCATTGGTGTTTCGCCAGTTATAATTTTACTAGCTGCATTAGTTGGATTTACGCTACTAGGCCCAATAGGAATAATCCTTGCAGTGCCTGTGGCTGCAATTATTGACGTCGTATTTGATACGATGGGCTCAGATTACGTTAAAGAAAAGATTGATGAAGCTACAAAATCCTAGCATCGGCTGGGTTTAATCTGTTACAATTACATTCATGGATATTACATTTTCTAACAAAGAATCAATTAAGTTAGCTGGCAAAAACGCCACAATAGTTATTAACCCAGTAGCCGAGACTAAGGCTGATCTTTACCTTTTTACAAACCCAGAAGCCTTCCAGGGCGACTTCAAGGCCTTTTATGGTCCAGGCGAGTATGAAGTGCTTGGCTGTATGGTAGATGGAATTGAAATCACACCAGAAAATACCTGCTATAGTGTTGTGATTGATGATATGCACGTCACATATGCGATAAATATGACCGAAACCTTCTCTGATGATCAATTAGATAGAATGGAGGGGGTAGATATATTGGTAATTTCGGTAGAAGGTGACAAATCGGAGCTTATGAATAAGATTATCACCCAGGTTGAGCCAAGGATCCTTGTGCCAATCATGCAAAATGAAGCCGAGCTTGCCAAAATTAAGTCCGAATTTGGTAAAGACGTCGAACCAACCGACAAATTTAAGATTGTTAAAAAGGATCTACCGACAGACTCTCAGCAATTAGTGATACTTAAATAGCTTACAAATTATTAAATAAAAATAAGCCCCTCGGTTCAGGAGGGGTTATTTTTTGGCGTTTTCTAGTTCTTTGGCTTCTATCTGCTTCTG
>JBIIIT010000057.1:0-3098 GCA_044234435.1 Candidatus Saccharimonadia bacterium
TTTGTGATGCATGGCAACAGATTTGATTTTGAGGCTGAGTTGTCGCCTTCTGCAGCAAAAAGACACATAGAGGCCATAGTCAGCTAAATTAAAATGAAAGAAAGTATAAAACTATGAAAAAAATCTTGCCTATTGCGCTTATTTTGTTAGGTATCCCTTTGGCAATCATTGGAATTTTTTCTGAATTTGGAAGGATAAATTGGCAAAGAGATATTCAAAATTCAAAAATTTACTCTGAAAAAACAGCGTTTTCGACGACTCGAATTGACACGAGTAATTTTGGCAATCAAGATGTAGCTATTCTTACCGAGCCCGGTAAACAATGCAGCGCGAGGTTTTTGAGTGGTGAGGCTTTTGAACTTTCAAGCCCCACATCTTTTATAAGTGGCCCGACTAGAGAAAATGGCGTTGGCCTTCAAAGGCCTAAGCTAGAAGACACACAAGATATATCACTGCTTAACCAAAGCTGGGATTGGGTAACATCTGTTAATCCAGAGAATGGCTCAGCGGTAAAGCTAGTTAGCTGCACGGGCAACTATCTGATCTTAAGCTATCCGGCACCAAAGACTTTGGATGTAATACTTAGAAACTTATTAATATATGCTGGCTCCAGCATGGTACTAATAGGTATTTTTATGATGATAGGTATTAAAAGAAGACAACGAAAAATGGAACCACAAGCAATTAATATGCCCCAAAACTCGGACGGAACCCAGGCCTTAAACAGACCTCAAAACTTGAATCAACCGCAGACCTCCAATGAAGAGGATTTGGAGTACTTTGCGAGCTATGTCAAAGATGGTATCTCTAGAGGGGGTAAAATGGTTATTTCTGCAAAAGGCATAATGTATAGGCCCCATCTACTAGAACAAGGGATGACTAATACGCAGGAAGTTCTGATACCCTACGAAACCATTAGCTTGGTAGATATTGCGCCTATAAAGATTTTGGAAATTTTTGCTGGAGGAACCAGAAGAAGACTTAGAATAACTACAAAAGAAGGTGTCGTGCATTTGTTTGTAACAAATAAGGTTGAAGAAAAAGTAAATATTATTAATTCCAGGCTAAGTTAAACCATAAGTTACCATACAAGCTTGTTTGAGCTACTCTTAGCTACTCAAGCTAGCGCGCAGTACAATAATTATTTCTTCAGACAAAGCCTATCTAATAGATTTTGTTAACCAAAAACTTTTTTATAAATCTCTCTTTCATCAGGACTTAATTCTTCTTTAAAACCTTCTAATTGCTTTTGAAGTTTTGCTTTTCTAGATTCAATATCATCAAAAGACTTTTCAGCAGTGGGGCTGATATTTCCTTGGTTGTATATGGTAGATTCAAATGCTGGCTGGCTTTGGTTGAATGACGTGTTCTTATCATCGGGTGGCATTGGACCATTTGGGCCACCGGGTGGCGGAGGGGGTGGTGCAGCAGCAGCAGTTTCTTGTTTAGGCTCTGGCGGGTTCTCATAAATCTGTGGCTGAGCCATATTCATGTTGCCATTTTGCATCATATTTGGTGCCTGCATAGTATCAGGGTTTTGTATTATTTGCTGATTTTCAGGTTGGACTGGCTGCATGTTTAGTTGCTTTTCTGGGGAAGGCATTTGAGGCGCCATCTCCATATGCTGCATCGTTTGGCCTTGTTGCATTTCCGTACCCATTTGTTGTCCTTGTGGTTGCATTTAATAAACTCCTACTTAAATAGTTATGTTTATAATAAAACATCTTATGCATAAGTACAATAAAAAGCCGGACATAAAGTCCGGCTAATTACTCACAAAAAAGTGACATTTTCCTTGGCCCATTCAAGTGCCAATTCGGCTTTCTTCCTGGCCTCAACGAATTCTGCAGGGGGTTCGCTTTCGCGCCAAAACTCATTCCACACATCCTCATTAGGATTGACCCACATAAGAGTGTGCGCATGGTGCCAAGTTCCGTTATTGAAGTGCGCACCGTAAATTGTACCGGTGCTTGCATATCCAACTCCAAGCAGCGCCTTAAGGCTTCCATTGTTACCATAAATAACGCTGCTATCGATGGCACGCAAATTCAGCCTGCTAAAAGCATAAAAGCACCTTGCACGGTGGCAAGCCGAGGCAATTCCTTTGCCCCACAGGGACATATCAAAAATGATACAGCCGGAACCGCCGCGACGGTCCTTGAAGTCTCCGATTGAAGTTACACCAATCGGATGACCGATGTTGTCATTTTCGTCCTCAGCGATGGCAATAATCCAGAAAACTGAATTCTTATCCTCGGCCTGATTCTTGAAAAAGTCCTTTTCCATTTCGGCGGTAATTGATCTGTTAGTGTTAGTCCAGACATTTACATCGCCCCTGCTAACGCCATTAGCGACAATAGCTTCTTCTCCTTCTTCAGGTTTACGCATAATGATAGTAACGGCTTCACCTTCTTTAGGCAAAGACTTAAACTTGTTGGGTACTCCGAAGGCCATTTCTTTCCCTTTCTGTGAGTTAATAGTATTTTAAGGATCTCTATTTGAGATCCGATAAGCCTCCGGTAGCGTTAACATTTATTTTGTTATAGTTCTAAAACGAAAAAACCTCCGCTAGGGGAGGCTTATCGCATTTCAAAAGTTAGTTCAATTAATTTATACGATAAGCCACAGCAAATAGACGATTGCCTGCATAGTCGGCAAGCATCGGAGCGTTTGTATAAATGCTGTGGTTTATTCGTTTCATGACATAATAATAAATCAACCGACTATACTTGTCAAGCTTATTTGACATATATTTATAGATATGAGCACCATAAAGACCTTGACAAAACCGCTTATGTTGTGTATAATAGCGCATTGACTAAAAAATTATGAGTATGAATCAAGAATTAACACCTAAACAGCAAGCCAGCGAGCTTATCAAACAAGCCGATAATATTGTTATTGTTACAGGCCGCGAGCCTAATAACGATCAGCTTTCGGCTGCTATTGCTATGCAGAGAGTGCTAAATAAGCTTCATAAGCAGGCAAGTGTTGTTATTACCGATAAACTACCTAAGAGTGCTGAGCTGTATGACACCCAGTTTATTAGTAATGATATCCAGGGTGTGCGTGATTTTGTAATCAAAATCGATATGCAC
>JBIIIT010000058.1:0-3067 GCA_044234435.1 Candidatus Saccharimonadia bacterium
GTTAAGTTTCTAATCAACAGATAGGTGAACAGGCCACTTAACGATACACTTATTAGCAAGGTGAAGAGCCAAACAATGCCCTGGCAGAAAGACCTGAGAGGATGAGAAAACGACTGCTTAAGAGAGGTGATGAATTTATTGTTACCCAAACCAAGACTTATGGCAGATGAATTCTGCATTGTAAATCTGAATTTCAAATAGATAGAATAATATACCAAAACAAAAATACTAATTATGAAAAATAGAGTTATTTGCGTGCTCAACGATCCATAACCCAAGATGTATCCGAGATAAAACAATGCTCCAAATAATATAAAACTAATTATAAAAAATACTGCCTTTATTACTTTACTTATACTAGCTCCGCCAGAAAACTTAACCATATCATCTATACTTGCTGTTGCTTTTGCCGGTCTGTAATCTATTTTTTGGAATTTATATCTATATAGTCCCGAAACTATTATTGTATCTAATAGCCAACTTATAATTATCAGAAGCAATGCTCCCAAACCTATTGCCACAAACTGAAAGGTGTTTTGCGGTGTAAAAAAAGATTTTAAGCTAGTTAATATTTCGTCTGGTTTTAAAACGAAAAGGTATTTTATTTCAAAATAAATTAATGGAACTAAGATAAAAAGTAATGGCTTTAACGAAAAGACATTTCTCAAAAATGAAAAGGCAAATATTGATCCGTCAAAAACCGATCTTAGACCCTCAAAAAGTCCATAGCCCAAAGCAAAACCGATTTTCTTTTTACTCTTTTTGGCTAGCTTAGGCTTCTTTGTTCTCTGGGCTTCTTTATTTGAAGGTTTTTTTGATACCTTAACAATGTCTATATTTTTCATAGCGCTTATAGTTATTATAGCCCTTTAGGCCCTAGCTGGCTAATGATTTCTTAACTCTGATTGAGGCAAGTATTTTTATTTTTTGAGATTTATTTAGGGTAATTCTTCCATTCACCAAATCTTGGACTGGGGTTTTGGACATTTGCTTGTTTAGTGAAGCAAAATACCTGTAAGCCAGCTCGACACCAAAACGACTCGAGTTTGGCAATTTCTTTATTGCTGGTTTTGCCAAGCTGAGGTCATTGTTTATGTCTTTTATAATTTCTTTTTTGTCATCCTCGCTAAAGTGACGGATATTTTTACCGGGAAAATACAGCCTACCCAAACCTGATGAATCAGCCTTTAAATCCCTTAGAAAATTTATTTTTTGAAAAGCAGAGCCTAAAGCCTTAGCGGCCGGCATCAAGGAATTATAATTGCGCTTATTGCCGTTTACAAAAACCATCAAGCACATCAAGCCCACAACCTCTGCAGAACCGTATATATAAGTCTTATATTCTTCCAAAGAGTAAGATTTCTTTTTTATATCCATTCTCATACTTTTTAAAAACGCCTCTACAAGCTCTGTAGGAATATCATATTTTCTGATAGTGAATGCAAAACTTTGAACAATCGGATTAATACTAAATCCGCTCTTTAAGGCTCTTTTATAGTCATTAGACAATTCATTGATATAAATCTCCATACCCCTTGGTCTCCAGCTATCTACAATTTCGTCAGCTATTCTTACAAAGCCATAAATTGCATAAATCGATTCGGCAACCTCACTGCTCAATAAGCTAGTAGCCGCCGAAAATGAAGAAGAGTAACTTTCGGTAATATCCTTACTAAGCCTGGCGCTAATTTTTTGATAAATATCGATATTTAACATTACTTTTTCCGCACTACGCAATAATGAGAGAACGCTACCAACATAGCTTTAGTATCTTCATCGATATTCATATTGCTGATAATCTTAAGAGCCCTCTGAAGATGATCCTCTGCAGCCACCACTGCCTTAGCCTGAGCCCCACAGTCTTTTAATATGTTTCTTACTAATTTTACATCTTCTGCAGTAATGTCTTCTTTTCCGAGCCTAGATTGAATGCCCTTCCACTCCAAAGGCTTTGCCAATTTTTTGGCATAATACATAAGTAAGGTTTGTTTTCCTTCTCTAATATCTGAACCTACTGGCTTACCGGTCTGCCTGGTAGAGCCAAACATTCCCAAAAGGTCATCGGCTATTTGAAAAGCCTTGCCGAGCTCTGCTCCAAATTTTGAAAAGTCTTTCATTAATTTATCATTGCCGCCCGCTGCAATTACGCCCAACTGAAGCGGTGAAGTTACCGTATACTGTGCAGTTTTATAATAATTTACTTTCTCGATTTTATTTAAATTTAAATCTCCACGAATACTAGACATTACATCGAGCTGCTGACCGGCTCCAGTTTCAAATAATACTTTTTGAAAATGCTCCATCATTTCAAAAATAGTTTCCTTTTTCATGTCTAATTTCGTCAACACTTCAAAAGTAAAAAATTCGTTCAATTCACCGGCAAGAATTGCTATCGATTCTGCAGTATGCTTTGCGCTAGATTCTGGGAGTTGTTTTTTAAACCTCTTGTAGTAAATCCCTGTCATATTCGCTCCACCATAGCGAGTCATATCGCCATCCATAACATCGTCATGAATTAAAACGAAATTATGAAAAATTTCTAACGATAAAGATGCGTCCAAAGCTGTAGTAAACTCTGTACCTCCAGCCGATTTGTATCCTAAAAGCATTAAGGTCGGTCGAAGCCTCTTGCCCCCTCTTTGAATAAATTTCTTCATATCAAAAAGAAGCTTTTCATATATTGGATCAATATTTTTTGCTTTAGCAACTTTTTCAGTAAAAAAGCTGTCTAGTCGTGCATCAATTTCTTTGATTACGTACTCATTGAGCTCTTTGAGCTTATTCATTTCAACTTTATTTTGCATCTTTTAAAATTCTCTCCGTAACTAATTTGGCGCTCAAAGTCACCATGGGTATTCCCCCGCCAGGGTAAGTACTGGCGCCAACAAAGTAAAGATTTTTAATGTCTTTGCTTTTATTGTGTGGCCTAAAATAACCCGACTGAAAGAAGTGATGACTCAAACCAAAAGCCGAACCGACGTGAAGATTATACTTTTTCTTAAAGTCTTCGGGTGTAAAAACGGATTCAACTTTAATTTTCTTTTCAATATCTAAATCAAACTCAGCT
>JBIIIT010000059.1:0-3055 GCA_044234435.1 Candidatus Saccharimonadia bacterium
ATTGATTCTTTAGCCTGAGCTAATCCGTATATCGCCAAGCTCTTATTGTAAATGTCGGTCTGTGGGGTGTTAATATATTTTGCAGCCTTTTCTTCGCCCAATACTCGTGCTGAAAATCCGATAGGCCTGTTTTGGGAATCAAATACTGGAAACATTACTCTACCACGAAACAGATCATACGCCCCTCTGCCATTATTTCCTTGAGCACATAATCCAGCCCTAACTAAAATATCGTCGTTAAAACCCTTTTTATTCAAATGATTTCTTAATGAGTCCCAGCTATCTGGCGAATAACCTAGTTTAAATTTTTTAATTGTATCAGCGCTTAAGCCACGCTCGCTTAAAAAATATTTTTTAGGTTTATCACTTTTGGAGAGCATGATATGAAAAAACGCCATGGCGATATCTAGTGCATCATAAAGCTTTGACTTTGAAGGACTGCTGGGTGAGTTTTGACTGCGAGGCTTAAGCTTTACTCCGGCACGCTTGGCAAGCATCTCCAAAGCTTCGGGAAAACTCAGGCCTTCCATTTCCATTACAAAAGTAATAACATCTCCGCCTCTGCCGCTACTAAAATCATGCCAGATGTTTTTGTCTGGGCTGACTATAAAAGAAGGGGTTTTTTCAGCTTTAAACGGGCTCAAGCCTTTAAAGCTTTTGCCAGTTTGTTTGAGCGGAACATAGCCGCCTATTACATCAACTATATCTAGCCGAGATTTAACTTCTTCAACATCATTCATAACCCTATTATAGTCGCATATAGAATGAATTTAGCAAACAAATATAAAAGCACCCCATAAGGGGGTGCAAAACTCAGCCGAAGTTTTTGGCGAAACTTGGCCGATTAATTCTTTCGTCTTCAACTCTAATTGATGAAATCAACTCATTGAAGACTCTTCGAACATTGTCGTCGCTAAGGAAGTAGCTTCCGTTGTTGCGCCAGTTCGAGTACATAACCGAGTCTCTATTCCTGCAGAACTTTTCAAGAATTTCATCGAGTCCGAGCTGCGATGAAAGCTTGTTGTAAGCCACCCAGTACCGCTTCATCTGGGATGATCTGGCTGTCTTGAGAGATTCGAGTTTGGCTATGGCTTTTTCTTTGGCTTTGTCCTCTTCGTAGTGCGACAAAGCTCCCCCTTTCATATCCTTGAGTTGTTAAATATATCAAAAATTTACAAAAAACTCAAGCTACTTAAAGCGCCAAGTATCTATCACATTTTTAGTAACTTCTTTTGAAAAACTATCTTGATAACTAGTTGTTATGCCTATACCAGTTACTGATTTGCCATCCTGCTGATAATTTTTACCAGTCAAAAGCGCAGCAACAAATGAATATGTTTTTCCGTCACTAAATTTATAAATTATTTGCTTTGCATCAAAATTATCTAATTTTATATTCTCTTCACTATCAATTGATTTATCTTGCCTAAACACCTCTAAAAATTCGTCAATTGTCTTATATGGTGTAGTTGTTGTATCTACGCTGATAATACTTGAAGCTTTCTGGCCAAAAGTTGATCTCTTAAAAGTACAAGAATCTCCTTGCGGAACTGTATTTGGTTGAATCAAAGCAAAAGTATAACATTGCTTCTCAATAGTAGCGTAACCTTCTGGTGGAGTAGCTGGTCCAGAAGATGGTGTTGGAACTTGAGCCTCCTGGGTTGTGTCAGTGGACTGAGTATTATCAACTGTTTGGGCTGGTTGTCTTCTAGTTGAAATTAAGACACCGATTACAACAGAAATTATTAACACACCCAAGACTGCACCAATGATTATAAAAATTATCTTTTTATTATTCTTTGGTGGTGGACCGTATGAACCCATATTTCCACCCATTGCCGGGTTCTGCATTGCTGCCTGATCCATACCGGCAGCAGCTGCGCCAAGTTGAGCCGAGCCAGGCAAGCCACCTTGGGTTGGTTCTGGTGCAAGTCTCGGGGCTGGCATTCCAGCTGGCTGTTGCTCAGGCATAGGAACCTCATTTTGTATTGGCTGTGGTGCCTCTGGCATTGAACCAGGTGCGTCTGGTGGTGGAGATCCGCCCATATCGTTGGTTGGAAGTGGCTCTGCACTTGGTGTCATTGCAGGTTCGGGAGCGGTTGGTTGAGGCATAGCAGCTGTTTCAGGCATAGCAGGTGCTTCTGGGGCCGGAGCCATCGGAGCAGGCTCGGTTGGTGCCGAAGGAGCACTAGTAGGCATTGTGGATTCTGGTGGAGCTGGCGATACGGGCTGGTCTGTGGCCATTAATGGGTTTTGTGGCATAGTTGAGCTTGCATCTGGACCTGGCTGAATCGGCTCAGGTGTGGGCGTTGCTGTTGGTGATGCCATTTGGCTAGCTTGCTGAAAATCTTGGTTCATTGTGTCGGTTGGGCTTGGAGTCTGGGCAGGCTGATCTGCAGCCATTAGTGGATTTGGTGGCATTGTCGATGCTTGGTCTGGCTGAGGAGCTCCATAAATACCTGCAGCATCAGCTGCGGCATCATTTTGCCAACCTGGAGTTGGAGGCGGAGTTGTTCCAGCTGCTGCTGGATTATCCTGAGGCTGAAAAGTAGAGCCTCCGGACGGCAAAGTAGTATCACCAGCTGGCACGTCATCCCCCTGCGTGTTATTAAGCGGATTGTTTTGTGGATCCATAGTTACTATTTAGTATAAATAAAAGTTTTATAAAGCGCTAGTGCTTAATGCAAATCCAATGTTAAACACTTTATTCCCCCACCTGATTTTCTAAATTCCAGTATTGAAGTGCCAATCACCTCAAAGCCAGCATCACGGTACTTTTGCATCAAGCTTTCAGATTCATTACTGGTTATGATTGTTTTCCCATCACTTACTGCATTTAAGCCAAACCCTTTGGCTTCTTCATGCGTGGCTTCGATTAGATTAGGAATTGCTCGCTTGAGCTTTTCCCTACTTTCTTCATCAATTGCGCCCGGATAATACGCCACCGTGTCATCAGACAAAACGGCCAGCGATGTGTCCAAATGGTAGAAGTCTGGGTCAATTATTTTTAAGCTCACCACTTTGCAGCCAAAATATTCGGCCATTTCATTGGCAG
>JBIIIT010000067.1:0-2734 GCA_044234435.1 Candidatus Saccharimonadia bacterium
CGCCAATTGCTTCATCTTCCAAAAATTCTAGGTTTTTGGTTTTCGATAGAACCTCAATCATATTTTGGTTGTACAAGTCCATATCCACCTGGGCACGGTATGCCCGTACTGCCGGACCTTTGCCCGTGTTTAGCTCTTTTATCTGAATACTGCTAGCATCTGATACTTTAGCCATAGTTCCGCCCAAAGCGTCGATCTCGCGCACCAAATGCCCCTTGCCTGGACCACCAATCGATGGGTTACATGGCAAAGCCGCCACCTTTTCTAAGCTGGTTGTTATAAGTAGTGTTTTGGCGCCTAGTTTGGCTGAGGCAACCGCTGCTTCACAGCCAGCATGCCCGGCGCCAACCACCACAACATCGTATTTATTTAGCTTTTTGGTTGATGTTAACATTAGGACCATATTTTACACCTGTAATGCTTTTTTCTCAAGGTGTCGCTGATTGACCTGACGCACAATAAGGCTTACGCTAAAGTTATGTTTTCCGATTACCTTGCTGATTTCTTAGACTATATGGAGGTTGAAAAAGGCCGAAGTCTCAAGACCATCGAAAATTACTCGCTTTATCTGAACAGATTTTATGAATTTGCTGGCGATATTAAGGTTGGCAAAATAGATTTGGATATGGTTAGTAAATGGCGCAAATGGCTTAATCGCTACCGCGGTGAAGACGGCCGTGAAATATCTAAAACCACCCAGAATTACCATTTAATAGCCTTGCGTTCATTTCTTAAATATCTAGCCAGACGCGATGTCAAAGCCTTAGCGCCCGAAAAAATTGAACTAGCTACCGCCAAACGTCCCCAAGTGAGCTTCTTGGATGCCGACGAAGTTATGGCACTTTTTGATGCCTGCGATACCAGCAATATAATCGGCCTAAGAGACAGGGCCATACTAGAGCTACTCTTCTCTACCGGCCTTCGTGTTTCGGAACTAGTTAAACTCAACACTGATAGTATTAATTTGGATAAAAACGAATTTAGCATCCGTGGCAAAGGGCAAAAGGATCGCCCGGTATATGTTAGCGATTCCTCCAACGAAGCTTTGCATAATTATCTAAAAGCCCGCAAAGACAGCTACGAGGCATTGTTCGTGCAGGCCAGCAAGCGTAAAAATGAAGATGACATAACAATAAGCCGTCTCACTCCTCGCACCATACAGCGCATCGTTGAGCGCTACCGCACAAAGGCAGGCATAACCAAGCATGTTACTCCCCACACCCTGCGCCACAGCTTCGCAACCGACTTATTGGGCAATGGCGCCGATCTCCGCAGCGTTCAGAGCCTGCTTGGGCATGCTAATATTTCCACTACTCAAATATACACGCACGTCACCGACCCACAGCTAAAAGAGATCCACAAAAAGTTTCACTCCAAATAATTAGTTACACGTTACCCTGAAATCTTCCGGAACTGTAACAAATTGATAAACGCCAGCAACTTGTTTGGTAACTATATTCTTACAAATATCCTTACCAGGAGTATCACCTCTTACATTATTGCCAGCAAAAAGAACCGAATCGAAAACATTTTCGACCGAGCTGGGGAGCACCACTTTTTCAGCCTTTACTCTTCTGTATAAATTACCTACTTTTGCAGTAACATCAATCTGGGCTTTTGAGCTTGCTATGTTAACAGGTTGTGATTCAGAGTTATAGGCTTCAATTTTATAATGCGTATTTGCATATCTGGGCTTCACCCGCACAGCAAATTTAGTAGTATTATTGGCGGGTTTTCCAAGTGCGGCAAATATATCAAAGCCTGGTTTGTTTGAAGCATTATTGGTATTACATTTGTAAGGAGTGCCATTACAATTTGTTGCAACTTGAGTTCTGCCAGTTTTATTAGTATAGCCTTCGTCTGCCCTGCCAGGCATCACAAATATTGTCGCCACTTCAGCATTTGTTGCAGAGAGCCCGGAACTTGGCCAACTTATAATTGTTATTTCCATAGCTGCCGGATATTCATAACCTTCCGTAACAGGATATAAATCACCGTTTTCTGGATAAACAGACTTGGTTGGCTTGTCCAGAGATTCTTCATTCCAAGAAATTTTTAAATACTGTGGCGTATTTGTAGCATTAGATGAGATAGAAGTATATGCTTCTCCTAGAAAAACTTGGGTCGCTTTGTCCTTTTCCAGATATGACTCATATGAGCCATTAAAGTTACTCTTAACAACTGCACAAGTTATAGTCTGAGACGTATCACTTATGCCTGTATTTAAAACTGATACTTCTTCGCTTTTAGTAGCACAAGCGGAAATATCTCCTGTAGTTACTCCATTTGTAGTCGTTTGTGTTCCAGTGGTGCGCCACGTCGGGTCAGAATTTAATTTTTGCACTATAGACTTAACCCCTGCTTCCGCAGTCTGAAGGGCCCTACTGCTTAGCTCAGTATTGCTTGCTTGTCTTAATTCTCTTACTGTTACGGCTGCGATACCACTGATTATAATAGTAAGCACTACTGCAACAGCTATAACTACCAAAATGGAAGTTACACCTTCACGCTTTTTATTAATTAGTCTTTTGTATCTTGTCTTCATTTAATTGTAATTATAGCATAAACAATTTAATCGCCTGCTCTAAGATTTATTACTGTGTCATAGCCCAATTTACTGCAATAGATATTGTTCGAATCGCACGCTGTTCCTGAGCTATTTGCATTTCCGGTAAGAAATTCGTAGTTAATAATTATCGCCGAAGCCTTATCATTAACCTCAAAAGAAGCCCCT
>JBIIIT010000014.1:0-11260 GCA_044234435.1 Candidatus Saccharimonadia bacterium
CACATATAACGCCCCACTAAGATTTGAGTATCTTATAGTCGTTTCTGGAAGCAACCACCAAAAGCAGTAGTCCAATTAGGGCATAAACAATTTGCCTGGTTGTATCTAACTGATTGGACACCTGCTTAGCCCTAACACCAAGGGAGTACAGAACAATTAAGCCCAAAACCACCAAAAGCGTTGAGGCTGCCAATAAAAGATTATCTAGATTGCCGAATTGCCAGAGGGACTTTCGTCTCATATTTTTTCGAGTTCAATTGTTAATTCAAGCCCTTCAATAGTCACGTCCTTAACGAAATTAAGTGGCGATGAAGCTGTTAAAAAGTCCTCAGTAAGTGTCTCTTGAATAATTATATTTTTGAATTCATTTATTGCTTCAATGATTTCTTTTGAATCGCTCAATAAGGCCAGTTTAATACGGTTTTCAACCTGTAGACCGGCTTCCTTTCGGGCCGATTGAATATTGCGAACAATGTCTCTTACCATACCTTCATTTTTGAGTGTTTGAGTAATTTCTGTATTCAATTCAACTTTTATTTCATCTGAATTTTTAATCTCAATTTCTTTAACATTTAATTCTTCAGCGATGACACTTTTGAGGCTGTCATTTAATTTAGATGGTCCGCTCAACACAGCCAAACTTAGCGGCTGTCGAACTTTGATTTGAGCAGCAGCTCTCGCGGAAAGTCCATCATTAACATATTGCCTAACTAGAGCCATGTCCTCCAAAACACTGTCTTCTACGCTATTTGCTTTAGGCCAATCGCATAGATGAACAGAAGATGGCGCATCATCAAGATCAGAGCTGAGGTGTCGGTATAGCCAATCACTCATAAATGGCGACCACGGTGCTAATAATTGGCAAATAGTAATAAGTGTATAGTGAAGAGTCTTGTATGCTTCTAGCTTGTCTCCGTCGTCCTCAGATTTCCAAAATCTGCGACGACTTCTTCTGACATACCAATTCGACATATCATCAACCAATTTATATATAGGCCAGGTTGCTTTACTTAATTCAAAATTATCCGCAGCGGTTGTTGTCTCCTCGATAGTCTGGTTAACTCTAGCAATCAGCCACCTATCAAGTGGGTTAGAAAGGTTTACTGGCTGATTAAGATCTTCAGGTGACCAATTATCTATTTCGGTGTACATACTTAAAAACGACGCACTGTTGTATAAGGTCATGAATAGGTTGCGGTTAATGTCTTTCATTGCATCTCTATCAAAATTCATATAATCAGCAGTAACCGCTGGAGCACTAGAAAGCAAGTAATACCTTAGAGTATCCGCACCTTCATTATCAAATACATCCTCTATAGGTGGGTAATTCTTCAAGCGTTTACTTAATTTCTGACCATCCGCAGCCATAATCATTCCATTTACTAATACGTTCTTATAGGCTGGCTTATCAAATACAATGGTAGAAATCACATGTAGCACATAAAACCATAGTCGAGTCTGATCAAGGCCTTCGCCGATATAGTCAGCAGGGAAACTGTCTTGGAATTTTTCTTCATTTTCGTAAGGATAATGCTGCTGTGCAATTGGCATAGAGCCCGATTCAAACCAACAGTCTATCACTTCCTCTACTCGTCGATAAGTTTTTCCATCTCTCTCTATTGTGACTTCATCAATAAAAGGCCTATGTAAGTCTTGTATATCTTTAGCATTAGGACTTAAATTTTTAAGCTCGTCCACGCTCTCAATAACAATATAGTCAGATTCATCTTTCTCATTAACCCAAATTGGAATCGGCGCTCCCCAGTAACGATTTCTTGAAATGGCCCAGTCTCTGGCGCCTTCTAGCCATTTGCCAAATCGCCCTGTCTTAATATGTTCAGGGTTCCAGCTAATATCTTTGGCTGTTTCTTGAAGTTGATTTTTAATCTTTGAAACGGCAACAAACCAAGTATCAATCGAGTAATAGAGCAAAGGGGTATCACAGCGATAACAGAAGGGATAAGTATGCAAAAATGTTTCAGCAGAAAATACTTTTCCTTCCTCGGTGAGCTGTTCAATTATAATTTTATCGGCAGATTTAAAGAATTTTCCTTCAAAGCCTTCCAAATTAAAGTCTGATTTAACTTTACCGTCGGTATCAATTGTATTGATCACCGGAATGTCATTGTCTTGACCAAGTTTTAAATCGTCTTCACCAAAAGCCGGAGCAACGTGCAAAACCCCAGTACCGTCATCAATACTTACAAAATCAGCAGCCCATATCTTATACAAATTACTTTGATCCATCCCCAAATCAAAAACTGGCTCATACTCTAGCCCTACAAGTTCCGAGCCTTGAATTTCAGAAACTACCTTATAGTCGTCAGATTTAAGAACTTCTAGGCGGTCTTTGGCGACGATTAAACACTCTTCTTCGTCCTGTTCGTCCCTTAGAGTAACTTTGACGTATGATGCTTCAGGATTTACTGCTAAAGCCGCATTTCCCGGTAAGCTCCAGGGTGTTGTGGTCCAGGCTAACATGTAAGCATCTTCATTTTTTAGCTTAAATTTAACATATAAGCTTGGGTCAGACGTGTTATCTTTATAGCCCTCATTGACTTCAAAGTTACTGAGTGGCGTAGAACAGCGTGGGCAGTAAGGCATACACTTAAAGCCTTTGTAGATCAAACCTTTGTCGTGTATTTGCTTAAACGTCCACCAAACAGACTCTGTATAAGAAGAATCTATAGTTGCATAGGAATTTTCTTTATCTGTCCAGCGGCCAATTCTATCGAAATATTCTTCCCAGTCTTTTTTATAAGAAAAAACTGACTCTCTACAAGCCTGATTAAACTTGTCCAGGCCCAGTTCCATAATCTGTTTTTTGCCAGATACGTTAAATTCCTTTTCAATAGCAAATTCAACCGGCAAGCCATGACAGTCCCACCCATTACGTCTTTCAACATATCTTCCTCGCATAGTCTGATACCTACCAATCGAGTCTTTGATGCTCTGCACCAAACTATGACCAAAATGAGGCAATCCATTTGCGAATGGAGGGCCATCATAAAAACTAAATGGTTTACCATCTTTGGTCTTTTTTAAGCTGGCAGCAAAAGTGTCTTCTTTCTTCCATTTAGCCAATATTTCCTCTTCTACTTCTTTAGGTCGGTATTGTGGTATTTTTTTCATAATTCTCCTTAAATAAAAAAGCACCGCAAATATGCGGTGTCAGGGTCCAATTTTTATGGACGGTACCACCTGACTTTCCTGTGGACACTTCATTGTGGCTCTTACGTGACCTCACGATGGGTTCTACTCTCTTAAGATTTCTTCCCATAGTGCTGCTTATGCATTCCTGGTTGATAGCCAGTATCCCGAAGGGCACTTTAATAAAGATATTATACAACTAAATAATGCTATTTTCTAGATGTGTCCGACGGATTGGCTGATAATTCCGTAGTCTGGCAGTTCTCCTTGCCAGAGATTCTGAACCGTTCCATCCTCCCTAATAAGGGCAACTGCGGGAAAACTCATTACATCATATGTCACTGCCTGATCCGAGCCTGAAGGCGAATTTACATCTACTTCTTCAACCAACACATCATTGATTTTTAAGCTCTTTTTTAGTGTTTTAATTTTTTCTGATGGATTTATGAATTCTTTGTGTGTAGCAAATATTAAAGCTCTCATGTTTTTATAATAGCATGACTATCCATGAAGCTTCTTAATTTTTTTGAGTTCCTTTTCAAACCTATCTAGTGTTGCAAAGCTCCTATAGACACTAGCGAAGCGAACATAGGCAACATCGTCTATTGAAAGTAGCTCTTCCATTACTAAACTGCCAATTTTGCGAGAATTTAACTCAGCTTGATCATAGCCACGAGCCTTACGCTCTACTTCCGAGATAATTTCTTCAATTTTACTAGCTGAGACAGGCCTTTTTTCGAACGCTCTATAGATTCCCCTAGATAATTTTTCTCTATCGAAAAGCTCTCTCTCGCCGCTTTTTTTTACAATCATTAAATTAGGCACCTCTAGTCTCTCATAAGTAGTGAATCTGTGTGAGCACTTAATGCATTCGCGTCTTCTGCGAATAGAAGCCCCTTCATCTACTTCTCTAGACTCTAGAACCCGACTAACCTGTGCGTTACAAACCGGGCACTTCATAGGTTACAACTTCTTTTTAACAAAACTAGGGATGTCATCGTCATCATCTGATTCATCGCTTAGCTTTACACCTTCTCTCAAGAAGGCAGGCTTATCAAAATCATCACCGTCACCAAAATCAGAGCCTATAGTTTCTACGATTGGTTCATCTGGAGTTGTATCTGGCTTGGATTTATCTTCAATTTCAATATCATCATCGAATTCAAATTCAATTATTTCATCATCATTTTCCGCAACAGATTCTGCTGGGGTTGCGCTCACTAAGGGCTTGGGGTCATCTTCAAAAATTGGCCTCGAATCTACATCCCTAAGAAACGGTATTGACGGCTCTTCTGGAGCCTCTTCTTCATCTAGTTTAGTTAGATCTGTTTCAGGCTCGGTATATAAGTCTTCTTTTCTGGAAGATGGAGCCATAAAATGATTTCTCTGCATGCGTTCGCTATCAAAGCCAGTGGCCACAAGGGTAACTCTAATTTCGCCTGTCATGTTTTCATCAAGGACTGTACCCCAGATAATATTTGCCTCTGGATCAACTGAATCATGGATAAGCTTGGCAGCCTCTTCGATTTCGTGCATACCCATATCTCTGCCACCAGTAAAGTTTATCAGCACACCCTTGGCGCCCTGTATAGAAACTTCTAATAACGGCGAGTCCATGGCGTACTTAACGGCATCAATTGCCCGACTATCTCCAGCTCCTTGGCCGATGCCCATAAGTGCTGAACCAGCATTGCTCATGATTGATTTAACATCTGCAAAGTCTAAATTCACCAATCCATTAACAGTAATTAGGTCAGCAATACCTTGCACGCCCTGCTTCAAGACATCGTCAACAGTTCCAAAAGCATCAAGTAAGCTGGTTTTTCTATCTACAAGCTGTAAAATTCTGTCATTAGGTATGGTAATTAATGTATCAACTTTGTCTCTGAGCTCTTCGATACCAGCTTCAGCGATTTTGCGTCGTCGGTCACCCTCAAAAGTAAAAGGCTTGGTTACAATAGCTACTGTTAGAGCTCCGATTTCCTTGGCTATTCTTGCAACAACCGGCGCAGCACCCGAACCTGTGCCTCCACCATAACCTGCAGTTATAAAAACCATTTCAGAGTGCTTCAGTGCGTTATATATGTCTTCTTCGCTTTCTTCGGCTGCCTGTCGACCCACTTCTGGGTTAGCACCAGCACCAAGACCACGAGTAGCCTCTTTTCCAATATGGACTTTGTTGTTGGCCTGAGAGTAATGAAGGGCTTGGGCATCGGTATTTATAGCGACAAAATCAATACCTCTTAATTTGGATTGAACCATTCTATTTAAAGCATTGCCGCCACCTCCGCCAATTCCGACGACCTTGATGCGTGCAAATGTTTCAATTTCCGGTAAGATTTCTGCCATATTTTTTGTTCACCTCATATATTTGATAATTGCATTGGGAGGTAGCCCTCCCAGATATAAAATCCCTTACCACATACCCTCTTTTATTTAAAAGGATAATTAAAGTATATATAAAAGCTACAGCTTATGCAATATATTTATTCAAGAAAATTACTATTTTTGTATCTGTAAAAAATGTGTTCAATAATTTTATTAAATTGTTCAATTACCTTTTTTGATTAAGGTAGGATTTTTTTAAACAATGCTTTGGCTTTTGCCCCAACTTCACCAAACATCATTTCAAACTTTCCACTCTTTTGTTCTCTAGGTATTTCCATGTCCTCTAGCATAAGTCCTATGGCTGCGGAATAACTAGGGTCCGATATCTTATCAGATACTCCTGTGTATTTTTGAGAGGAGCCGATTGATACGGGCAGCTTGACTATATCAGATACAAAGTCAGATATATTTTTCATATTTGCTCCTCCACCAGTGAGTACAACTCCAGCAGCAAGCTGGCGGGTTTCATCTACTCTACTAATTTCTTTAGAAATAATCTTAAATATCTCATTGCACCTAGCAAAAATTATTTTGTCTATGTCGCTCTTGGAAAAGACTCCCTTGCCGCCTACTGTTTCGAGGTCAATCTTCTTAGTGTCTCTTGGGTTTGGCTGCTTTGCTTCTCCATATTTTATTTTTACCTTTTCAGCAACTTCTATGTTTGTCTTCAGCCCATATACCAGGTCCTTGGTTATATTGTTTGATCCTAGCGGCAAGATACTGCTATAAACCAGCTTGCCCTCTCTATAAATCGCTATTCCAGTTGTTTCTGATCCAAAATTAATCAAAACTACACCAAGCTCCATCTGCTTTTTCGTAAGGACTGTCTTAGCAGCAGCAATCGGAACGATGAGCTGGTTATTTATCTGAATACCCGACCTAAATACCGCGTTGTCTAGATTTTTTATTGAAGGCGTTGAGGCTGAAATAATGTGAGTTTCGGCCTCCAGTTTAATTCCATTCATTCCTACTGGGTCGCTAATTCCGGACTGTCCATCTACAGAATAAGAATTAGTTAAGACCTGCACTATTTGACGATTTGATTCAAGTTGTACAGATGTGGCTGCCTTTTCTACTCTAACCAATTCTTCTTTTGTAATTTCTCGGTCTGCCCTAGATACTGCAATAACTCCTTTGGAGTTCATGCTTCTTATATGGCTTCCGTCGATAGATATTGTGGCTCGCTCAATTGCAATCCCACTCATTCTTTCTGCGTCTTCAAGAGCTGCAGTGATTGAACTAACAGTTTCTTCGACATCAACAACCACACCCCTTCTCAATCCTGAGGTGGGCGAAACTCCTAGACCAATAATGCTTGGTGTTGGCGAATCTTGCTGATGAAGACCAACAACACAAACAACCTTACTGGTGCCTACGTCTAATCCAACATATGTTTCTTCGTTCTTTGGCGCCATAACTAAATGACATTATACGCACCCATAGCTGTAACTTGCAAATACTAGCTTGCAATTACCTCGCAGCCGTCTTTTGTTATAAGAATTGTGTTTTCAAATTGAGCACTCAAAGATCCATCTCTTGTCATGTAGGTCCAACCGTCCTCGGCCAAATATAAATCGTTAGTTCCAATCGAGGCTATCGGCTCAACAGCTATCGTCATCCCGGCTCTCAGAGTCTCACCAGTACCTTTTCGTCCATAATTTGGCACAACCGGGTCTTCGTGCAGTTCGTGGCCCACCCCATGCCCTGTCAAACTATAAATCGGTTTCAAATTAAATCTTCGTAATGTAGTTTCTATTGTTTCACTAACATCCCCGACCATTACACCATCCCTGATAACAGATATAGCTTGCTGCAAAGCTTCATAGCAGCCCTCTAATAATTTTTGGCCGTCCCGACTTGGTTTGCCCAGGCTAATCGTGCGTGCTGCATCGGTTATCATCCCCTTGTAGTTCACGCCATAATCTATTCCCACCAAATCACCATTTTTTAGTTTACGGTCGTTAGGGATTCCATGCACTATTTCATTATTAACAGATACACAGACTCTGCCGGGAAAGCCTTGGTACCCCAAAAAGGCCGGCTCTCCTCCGAGTTTTTTGGTTTCTGCATCAGCTATTTTATCTAGCTCTAAGCTCGTAACGCCAGGCTTGGCTTTTTCTACAAGTATGTCCAAAACAGAAGTGAGTATCTCGCCACTCTTTTTGATATTTTGTATTTCTTCGTCTGTTTTAATTCTGGTGTTTACCAATTCAAGGCCCTCTTCATTCGACTGCTAATTTCGCTAATCTCACCTATTCCGTTGACCACAGAAAGTAAGCCCTTTTGCTTATAAAAATCTATTACCTCTTCTGTTTCTTCATGAAAAATTTTAATTCTATTTTTAATGATTTCTTCTTTATCATCGGCTCGACCTCTTTTGAGCAGTCTTTTTATTGATTCATCGTCAGATATCTTTAGAAGAATGTATTTAATTATCTCAATACCATTATTATTAGCGTATTCATCCAGCCATTTTGCTTGCACCAATCTCCTCGGAAAGCCATCCGAGATAATTGTGCTTCCGTCTTTTGACTTTGAAAGTTCTTCGCTAATTAAGTTGTTAACAATGTGATTATCAACTAAATCACCTTTCATTAATGTTTCTTTAATTTCTGGATCGGTTTTTGATTTTTTTCTTATCAAATCGCCCGCTTCAATAACATTGATGTCTTCAAAACTTTCAGCTAGCAATTGGATTTGTGTGTCTTTGCCTGAACCTGGCAATCCAATTACAATTATCAGTTTTTTCATTAAATGTATGGCCTTATTATTTCAATTAATCTTGGTATAAATACAATGCATGCAACCACAATTGCGCCAATTGCCGTTAAAAGTACTGCTGCTGCCATCATATCTTTAGTAATCTGGATGGCATGATTATTTTCTTGGCTAATTAAATCAAGTGTCTTTTCGATTGCAGTGTTAACGATTTCGGCAAATAACACCAATACTATTGATGTAAAAACAAATAAAAATTCCAAAACCCCCACCCTTAGAATAATTGAAAAAATTATCGCCAAAAAAGCCAATACCAAATGTATTTTGGCATTTCTCTCTGATTTTATTACTTCCTTAAGTCCTCTTAAGGCATATTTAAAACTACTTAGTGCGACCATTTAAAATCCCTGTATTCATAATTTAACTTTTTCATAATATCACTTTGGATACTATCTAAGCTAGCTATCTCATCTTCATCTTGATGATCATAACCAAGAATATGCAAAACACCATGCACTAATAGCAGTGTTAGCTCAGCTTCTACACTAATCTTGTTTTCTTTAGCCTGCGAGACAGCAATATCTTTGCATATTGCAATGTCGCCAACATTTCCTTCTTCATTATTTCCATACTCAAAACTCAACACGTCTGTAGGATAGTCATTGCCAGCATACTTACTATTGAGCTCTTTAATTGTATTAGCATCAACAAAAGCTAGACCGATATTTGCAACTTTCTCAATTTTTATAATCTCTGAGATTGCTTTCGAAATTGATTCTAATTGGGCCGAGTCTAGCGGACTTTTACCTTCTAAATTAAAGCTTATCATTAAATTTTAGTTAGCTAGTTTTTGTTTAGCAATTTCGGCAATCATTGAGCCATCTGCCTTGCCTTCAGTCTTTGCTCTGACCATACCAATAACTTTTCCCATGTCAGAAGGCCCACTAGCATTTAGGCTAGAAATTGCTTCTTCCGCAATCTTTTCAAGCTCTTCACGACTCATTTGCTCTGGCAAATACTTTTCGATAACTTCAAGTTCGGCCTTTTCTTCATTGGCCAAATCATCCCTATCGGCAGCTTCGTACTGCTTTATTGAATCCTGATGTTTTTTGGCTTCTTTTTGCAATACAGAAAGAGCTTCCTGCATAGTTAAATCATGGCCCAGTTCAATTTGGTAATTTTTAAGAGCGCTTTTTAATAGTCTGAGCGTTGTGGTGCGAACTTCATCGCGAAGCTTCATTGCTTCGCCAAGATCCGCCTCTAATTGCTCAATGAGGTCCATTATCTCGATCCAAGCATTTCGCGCATTTTTTGCTCTTTACGGGCGCGTTTTCGTATCGCTACTTCTCTAGCTTCAGTCTTAGAAATAGGCTTTTGGAAATATTTCTTTTGACGAGCTGTAGTTAAAATTCCTGACTGAATAACTTTCTTGTTAAACCGTCTGATCATATTTTCTACTGATTCGTCTTCTTTTCTAGTAACTTGTAACAAATTAATCTCCTTTATTGATTGTTGAATTCTCTAAAATCTGCCTAATTATACCTGAAATCTACCTTAAACTCAAGCCCCAAGGCTGTTTTTAATATTATCAATGAGTTTGTCTTGCTTCTCAACCTGCTGATTTCCAGACGCCATATCCTTGATTATCGCCTCTTTTTGCTGAGCCTCCTTATCGCCGATGATTACTGCGTACTTCACTCCTAATTTAGCAGCAATTGCGAGCTGATCACCCATAGATTTCTTTGAAAAGTTTGATTGAGCCCTAATGCCTTCATTTAGTACCCGCTCAAGCACCACTTCAGCATCAAGAGCGGCATCCTTACCGATAGCGACCACAAAAACATCGGGGTTTTTTATTTCAGGCTGAAATCCCATTTCTTCAAGCTCAATTTTGATTCTATCAATCCCCAGCCCAAAGCCCACGGCAGCGGTCTCTGGACCGCCCATATTTGAAACTAGGCCATCGTATCGACCACCCCCACCAACACTAAAACTAGCACCTTCTCTTGAGGCAACAAATTCAAAAACGATATCATTGTAGTAATCCAGCCCCCGCACCAATCTGGTATTAAGCTCATACTCGATTCCGCAGCCCTCAAGCATTTCCAGAATAGATTGGAAACGCTCTGAGGATTCTTTTCCAAGGTAATCAATTATGTGCGGGGCGTCCTCAACCAACTTCATGACACCTTCATCCTTTGTATCTAAGATTCTTAGGGGATTCTTATCGAGCTGAAGTTGGTTTATCTCTGGAAGTTTATGCTTGTGTTGCTCAAAATACTCACGAAGTACTTCAATATATTTTTGCCTGTCGTCTAGAGATCCAATGCTATTGATAAGTACTTTATGTTTTAATCCCAGTTTGTTTAAGAGCCTTGAAGCCAGTGCAATTGTATGAACATCAGAAGTAACCGTAGAATCGCCGAAAATTTCAAAACCTAGCTGAGAGTGCTGACGATACCGCCCTAGCTGTGGTCTTTCATATCTAAAATGCGATTCTATGTAATACAATGTCACTGGCTTAGGCAAGCTAGACATACCATTCTCAATGTATGCTCGAACAACACCGGCAGTGCTTTCGGGCTTTAGGGTAAGGCTTTTGCCTGATCTGTCCTCAAAAGTATACATTTCTTTGCTGACTACTTCTGTACCCTCTCCTACAGCCCTAGTAAACAAATCTGTGCTCTCCAGGGTAGGAGTGGATATTCTTTCTGCTCCTGCACTTTTACATATCTCTACAAAAGTTTCAGTAATAAAAGACCAGACCCTTTGATCCTCGGGCAATAAATCCTGCATACCTCTGGGTTTTTGGTATTTAATAGACATAAAGCAATTTTAACCTTATTTATCTACATCTACAAATTGATTGAAAATTTATGAACAAATTATTTATTAGCAAAATTACCGATGTATCATTTTAGTAAAATTAGCCTATTTATCTGCATAAATTAAATAAGTATTTTATTTATTATTATAGTAGCTTCATATCTGTAAATACATGTTT
>JBIIIT010000060.1:0-2886 GCA_044234435.1 Candidatus Saccharimonadia bacterium
ATCATTTGTAGCGCGATTGGTGAATGCCGTTAAGGTACCATCACTCGCTCCAGCTTTTGCTTAATTTGCACTAGCCATCGATCCTTCAATACCTGATAGAAGGTATTCGGTGTCATTTATCAGGTTGCAATAACACTTCTTGCTAGGTGTTGTCTAAGTATTTAATAGTAAGCAAGCTTTGAGTTAATTGCGCTAATCTTTATAGCTCAGGCCTTGTAAAACAAATTTCAGATTAGCTACACTCGTAGAAGTCATATTGGAAAGTTTAGCGGACGTGGGTGCAATTCCCGCCAGCTCCACCAAAAGAAGACCTTAAATTAGGTCTTTTTTTTGATATTCAATATTTTTTATGTAATTTTTACAACAATAATGTATTTGCTTATGCTTTTATTTTATAGCATAACCTGTTAGAATTTCTGTCTGTACCTTTCAAAGCCAAGGAGGATGATGCAAAGCTTGTCCGAAATAGATGACGCAAAGCGAACAAAAAGGCTCGCTTCGGCAACAGGAGTTACATATCCAACTGGTTACATTTTTTTCCGTGGTACTGTTGCTTTGATTTCTAAATTTTTCATCGTAACAAAGCTTTACCATAACGATCGTATTCCTCAGCCAAAAGGGTATTTGTATAAGCCAGGCTATTATTCCAGAAATGGCTATAGTAGGGTTGGCGATTATAAAGCATTCATTATTGCTGCTAATCATGGTCAAGTATGGGACATCCCGTTTATCGGTATGTTCAGAAGGGGCCTTATCTGGGTATGCAAGCCGCAATTTTGTATTCACCCGGCCCTTGCTTGGGTGAACCAGCGTATGGGGGCCGTACCGGTCTTTAGGCCAAGCGTTGACGGAAACACGAACAAGAACTCAGCTGAACGTATAAAGAAGCTTCAGATGGCTTCATATACGCCACAAGAGCTAATTCCTGTTGTGGTTAAGGCTCTCAAGCGTGGAGTTCCGGCAATTATGTTTCCTGAGGGCAGCAGGGTGGGAACATCGACCGTTGAAGATGCTAAATTTGGTGCTGCTAAGGCCTCATTCTTGTCGGGTTGTCCAATTCTTCCAATTGCCTTGGTGGGTTGTTCGAAGGGCGACAAGGTAATTCGGAGAGGCTTGCTCAGAAGAAGGCTTGTTATAGGTGTTGTTGGCGATCTCATCTACCCAGAAAGCTACATGCACCTAGAATCTAACTCCGAGCGATACTCGGCAATGATGAACGATTGGGTGGTTTCAATCAACGAATTGCGAGAAGAAGGCTCAAGTTATCTCAAATAACTTAAGGCCCCAGTGATGCTGGGGCTTTTATATTGTCGAAGCTGCGGGCTTTTGCACTTTTGATGATTTGATTTCAGCTCTGTGCTTAATGATTGCTCTTGGAACATCAAATTCCACAGTAGTACCTTTGCCAAGCTCTGAAGTTATTTTGATTGATCCGCCAATTTGCTCAATTATGATTCGGTCTAGGTAAAGACCGAGCCCTAATCCCTCGTAGTCGTACTGCATCGCATCGGATGCTCTTGTAAATGGCATCATCAGCTGATCAATCTTATCCTTAGGAATACCAATTCCTTGATCTTTAATAGTAATTTTTGTGCCGTTTAGTTTGTTTTCAATTAGCACAATAATCGTTCCATTATCTCTACTAAATTTAACGGCATTATTGATGGTAGATCCTAATAAAAGAATGAGTGCAGATTTATCGAGTCGCATATTTAATTCTTTAGCTACGTTAATCTTCACTTTTACATTCTTTCTTCTGAGGGTTTCGGATTGACGCTCAAGAATCTTATTTAAAACCAGATTAACATCGTCCTCATCAATTGCCCCTGTTGGGCTAAAGGCGGAGAACTTTTTAAGCAATTCAAAGGATTTTTGTACGCTTGATAGCATGGCTACACCTCTAATGAACGATTTAGCTTGTTGCTCGCCGCTTAGTTCTTTAGAAATACTTTTTAGCTCAACGATGCTTTTATCAATAGAACTAGATGCCTCATTAATGAAATTAAGCTTGTATTGGGAAAGCTCCTTTTCTTTTTGGAGGGTCAATACTCTTTGTATGCGTATTTCTCGGTTGCGGTTCAGACTTCTCCAGGCTAGTAATATGAATAAAGCACTTAGAATAAACAAGCCTATTTGAACAAACAGTGAGGTAAAGTTGAATTGAAATACATCAGCTCGCAGAAACAGTAGGTTAGCCAGAAGAACCAGCCCACCGGCAATAATTACTGGTATCCAGGCGAGCGGGTTAAAGCTAGCCTTTTTGACTTTCTTTTGCAGTAAATCGGGGCTAATTTCTGCCATAAAGCGCTCCGTGGTTTTGGTATTTTTCTCTAGAAGCTGATGTACTGAATTGGTAATGTTGTGAATGATAGAGGTAATTTCACCAGATTTTGCCTTAGTTATTACTCCTTGGCTTAAAAGTAAATCGGCACTTAGCTGCATAACACTTATTGGGGTGTTTAAGTAATGATTTGTAAGGGAAATAAAGTTTTTGCTACCAAATTGTAAATTATTATATTTTTCAATCAATGCGTTATATCTTTCGGCACTCTTAAGTTCTCGGTAGGATTGGATTGCGTAAATAAATGCGAAGAATAATATAACAAGAATTAACAGGTAAGGAATCGCCTGAGCAACTTCTCGGGGGACTCGCTTTGTGATATTTAGTATTCCCTGAAGAGCATTGTCGATTGCAGCTGCAATTCCACTGCGTCCACCACCAGGTGTAATTATTTGCCCGTCTGGGCCAATGCTGCTCGCAGCTCCTGTGGTCTGGGGGTTAGTAAATATTCCTATCGGAAAAGTACCAAATGGAATAGGGTTAGAAATAGTTGGTATTAAGTTGCAATTGGTGGTTGTGAAGGATTGTCCAGAGCCGAAGTAATT
>JBIIIT010000061.1:0-2865 GCA_044234435.1 Candidatus Saccharimonadia bacterium
TGGGGCTAAGCTCAATATTGATGGTATTTGCAGTTGCCGGGTTTATCGTCCCGGTCGCGGGTGCATTTATGCAAGAAGCAATTGACGTAATTGTCATTTTGAATGCTTTACGTGCTAGATTTCGACCTAAAGTAAGCAAATAACAGCTTGCAACAATATCATAATTACTAGATACTAATAGATATGAAGCTATCTAAATTATTTACAAAAACAAGTAAAAATATTTCTTCCCAGACCGAATCGATAAATGCCCAATTATTAACTAGAGCAGGATATATTTATCAGGAAATGGCTGGCGTTTATGCTTTTTTACCACTTGGTATGAAGGTTATTAAAAATATTGAATCAATCATTAGAGAAGAAATGGACAAGATTGGCGAAGAGTTATTGCTTCCAGCGCTCTCTGGCAGGGAACGATGGCATGCAACTAAAAGACATGACACAGTAGATGTGCTAATGAGTACAAGAGCAGCTAATGAGGTTGCGCTTGAAAAAAGCACCGCCGAGTACATACTAAACCCAACACATGAAGATATTATTGCTCCATTGGCTAAACACTTTCGAACTAGCTATAAGGATTTTCCATTTGCTGTATATCAGATACAGACAAAGTTTCGCAATGAAGCGCGTGCAAAATCAGGGCTACTTCGAGGCCGAGAATTTATTATGAAAGATCTTTATAGTTTCCACACAAGCGAGGAGGATCTTAACAAATTCTACGGTGTAGCCAAAGCAAGCTATGAGAATATCTACGACAGGCTTGGTATAGGCAATGATACATTTGTAACGCTTGCCTCTGGCGGCGATTTTACTAAAAATTATTCTCATGAATTTCAGACGCTGCTTGATAGCGGAGAGGACGTTATATATTTGGATAGAGAAAATAAAATTGCCTATAACAAAGAAATCGTAACTCCAGAAAATGCTGAAAAGCTCGGTGTCGATTTTGATAAACTAGAGCAAGTAAAGGCTTGTGAGGTCGGAAATATATTTCCTTTAGGAACTAAATTCTCCGAACACCTTAACTACAATTATTCTGATGAAGATAACTCTCAAAAAATGGTTTGGATGGGTAGCTATGGAATTGGTATAACTAGATTGATGGGAGTAATAGCCGAAAAGTTTGCCGATGACAAAGGCTTGGTTTGGCCTGAAAGCATTGCTCCGTTCAAATACCACATTGTAGCTTTGCCAGACGAAGAAAATATGAAGGCTGCGGAAAAGGTTTACGAAGCTTTAGGAAAAGACAATTGCTTATTCGATGACAGAGATAGCGCAAGCACAGGTGAAAAGTTTGCCGATGCCGATCTGATAGGTTGCCCGGTGCAGATTGTGATTAGTAGAAAAACTTTAGAAAATAACAGCGTCGAAGTAATTAGTCGAAGCAACAAATTTGATAGCTTTATATGTGAGCTTGAGAAGGTTAGTGAAATAGCCACTAGAACAGCTCAATAGCTTGATAATAATTAAATATAGTTCATAATATAAGCATAACTTTTAAAACAAAAAGGAGTGCTTATGTTGGAATTAATAACAGATAATTTGGTGGGAATTTTGGTATCAACTTTGGTTGCAATTGTTGTGGCGGGTATTTGGTATTCGCCAATTGCATTTGGCAAAATGTGGCAAAAAGAGGCCAAGATAAAAGATAAAGAGTTGCGAGGTGGATCGCCTGTTAAGTACATTGTTGCTTTGATTATGATTGTACTAACCGCAATTGTGCTACAAAGATTTATAATAATTACCAACCCTCAGAGTATGTTCGAAGCCGTTAAGGTAGCTGGGTGGATATGGCTAGGATTTATTGTTACCTACGTTGTTGCTGGCGGTCTGTTTGAAAAAGTCAGCACCAAATTAATGCTCATAGACCTATCTGGTCAGGTGTTAATACTGATGGCTATGAGTGCCACACTTTACGCTTTTTGGGCCTAAACAATAATTGGTTCAATCTCAAGTTCAACTTCAAATAATTCAAAAACCTTAGCTCGTATTTTTTCAACCAGCTCCATAAGGTCTTTTTGGCTAGCGCCACCTTTATTTTCAAGCACCAATGCGTGATTTGGATCGATTCTAACCTTTTCAAATTCTATACCTTTAAACCCTGCTTCTTGAATGAGCCATCCGGCTGCGAGTTTGTAAGTGCCATCTGGGTTTGGGAATATTTTAGTATCTTCAGGGTAGGGTCTAATGTCTGGATACTTTAGCATTATTTTTTCAGCTACGCTTTTGGCTACAGTTGGGTTCTTAAAAAAAGATCCGGCATTTGGCATAACTGAAGGATTTACAAATTTATTTTTTCTAATTTCCAATATTGCTTCTCTAATTTGTTTGAGCGTTGGATTTTTTATGCTCCTATCATTGAAATAATTTATAACGTCCTTATATTGAGGAATGTTTATCTGTTTTTTGTATAGCTTAAAGGCAACAAAACAAATTATGTAACGTCCCCTCTCGGCACTTTTAAAAATACTGTCTCTATAAGCAAATTTGCAGTCGTCATTACTTAATTTAGTAATTTTACCTTCTTTAGTATCGTAGGCTTCAACGAATTCAATTGTGTCTTTGACTTCTTGTCCGTAAGCTCCAATATTTTGCACTGGCGTCGCCCCGGTGTTGCCAGGCACACCAGACAAAGCTTCCATCCCTGAAAGATTCATATTTACAGCTCTCTCGACTGTTTTGTCCCAGTCTTCTCCGGCTCCAATTTTTATAACCACACTAGTATCATTTTCTTCTACAGTATCGAAACCCATAATATTGATTTTGATAACTACTCCAGGGTAGGGCTCATCATTAAAAATGGTATTGCTTCCGCCTCCTAAAATAAAATAATCAATTCCCTTGGCCTTGATCCACTCAAAGGCC
>JBIIIT010000062.1:0-2860 GCA_044234435.1 Candidatus Saccharimonadia bacterium
TTTTGTCCAAATTAGCTAGTATCTTTTTACAACTAGCAACTGATACCTCGTGCTCTGGAGAAGGACCGCCGGAAAGCAAGGCGACCTTTAGTCTTTTCATTACAGCCCAAAGGCCTTTCGCTTTTTACGTTTCCAGGATTTACTTTGTCTTACAACATACTTATCGGCATCTAAGCTAGGGTCTAATAATATCCTTACAACTTCTTCTGAGAAAACGCCATTTTGCGAGCCCTTAACTAAGACCAAGTCGCCCTTTTCTAAGAGTCTTTTTAAAAAGTGGCCTATCTCATAGGGTGTTTTGAAGATTTTTATTGAATCTGGATTCATGCCTGCATCCTTAGCCCCAGAAACTGTAAAAATCTCTGCGTCCTTACCAATAACGATTAGCATGTCTGAAACCTTCGCGGCAGCCTTACCTATTTTATAATGAGCATCTTTCGATTCATCTCCAAGCTCGTTCATATTGCCAAGAACTGCAATTTTTTTGTTGGCCTTTATTTCCTTCATAACCTCAAGGGCAGAAATTACTGCATCAGGGCTGGAATTATAGCTATCGTCGATTATCTTGGTGCCATTAAAGCCTTTAAGTAGTTTCATTCTTCCGTTAACTCCTACGATTTCCGAAACTCCTTTTGCAATAGCGGCAGGACTTTGCCCCATCGCTTCAGCAATTGCCGCTGCCGCTATGATGCTATTAAGATTGTGCTTACCAATCATTTTAGTTTTAGCATTTATTTTTGAATTAATAAGATTAATTGTGCCGTCTAAATATCCTTTGCTGTTACGAGATACCTCGGTTAATTTTATTTTGCCCTTATTTACACCAAAGCTCACAGCTTTTTTTGATTTTGATGCCAATTTATTTAGATCAGTATTGTCGTAATTATAAAAAATGTTATCTGCGTTTTTGGCTATTTCCCAATTGTCTCTGACTACCCTGTTCATAGTTACCATTCTTTCCATATGCACCGGCGCAATACCTGAGATTACTGAATATTTAGGATTGATAAATTTAAGAAGCTTAACCATATCTTCCAGCTCATCATCGGCCATTTCCAATACCACCACATCGTAAGGATAATTTTTGGAAATATTATCTATCTTTTGAAAGATTCTTTTCCAAGCTAAAGGATCCCACAGAGGAGAGGGCGCTTTTAGGCCAAAGAAGCTGAGCGGGAGACCAATATCGGTGTTGTAACTATCCTCGCTAAATTGGACTTGGTGATTTTTGCTTAAAAGTTTGCCGATAGCAACTTTGGTACTTGTTTTGCCAACGCTGCCGGTTACTGCAATAACAGTTATTTCGTTGTTTTTTAGAAGCTTCTGAACTTTTTTAGCCAAACGAGAGGCAATAAGCTTTTTAGTGATCTTCTTCATTATCAGGTTATTTTAGCACAAATAAGTTATTTTTTGCGTTTTTTAGACTTCGTACGTTTAGTGCTTTTTGGCTTCGATTTTTTATTGCGGTACCATGAAGGGCCGAATTGCTTTGGGGGTAGATATGCTCTTACAACTCCAAATAGTACAAAGGCGGCAGCAATGTAATTGAAAAACATTATTCCAGCCCATACGCCGAAGGCCAGAATAAACATCCCGATCCCCATAGGTATTCCTGCAAGACCAATTACATAGTCAATGTTACGTCCGAGAAGTGGAAAAAATTTATCATTCGGATCAGACCTATGCTTGCCGGAAGTTACTTCATAGCCAAACCAGAACAAAAATATTCCTAGGGCAACCAAAATTATAGCGATTAAACCAGTCATGCTTATATTATAGCAAAAATAAAAAAAGAACCTATAAAAGATTCTCTTTTTATGGTGGAGCTAGGGAGACTCGAACTCCCGACCTCTTGCATGCCATGCAAGCGCTCTAGCCAACTGAGCTATAGCCCCAAGTCGCTTAATTATACAATTTTAACCTGTAAAAATCAATCTAAAAGAGGCCAATCAGCCAATTCACTAAAGTAGCAATCAACCCGATTATTAGCGATCCGAGCAAGAAACCAACGAAGAATCCAAACCCGAGCCTAAAGCCGTCTTTGAAAGTGTAGTGAACACTTTTTTGAATATCGGATTCGCTCAATTCTTTTTTGAAGAACTGGTCGGCTTTTTTGATTCGTTTGTCTTCGCTATGCATATATCTATTATAGACTATTTTGTAGCCATAACCACTACGTTTTTTGGGCCTCTCTTGAGAATTTTGGCTTCTCCAAAAACTTCTTTCATCTGCCTAGAGACCCAAGGCTTAATTCTGGCCTCAACTACTAATAGTAACGAACCTCCGTCATTTAAGTATTCAAAGCTTTGGCTAATCATATTATCGACCACTTCTCGCCCGCGATGTGTTGGCGGGTTGGAGCAAATCAAATCAAATTTATGGGTCTTCGGCACTTCTTCATATCCGTGGCTTGGAATAATTTGAACATTATACAAAAGATTAGACTTGGCATTTTCCTGGGCCATTTTAACAGCTGCGATGTCGCTATCAACTGCTGTCACCTTAGATTTTGGATTGTTTTTAGCTAGCCACAAACAAATAGCGCCCCATCCACATCCCCAATCTAGAGCTGTGGTGTAGCTAAACTTTGGCAAAGTACTTAATAGCAACTCTGTGCCAATATCCAATCCTTTCGGAGAAAATAAGTCAGGCTTAGTTTCGTAATTAATATCTACTGAGGCGACTCTGAATTTATCCATTAGAATTCAATATCCTTACCAGCGATAATAACCTTAGTTCTTCCAGGCTGTGCTCCAAGCTTTATTAACTCTCTGGTTATTCCCTTGCGATCCATAATATGATGAAGCCTCTGGACTGATTGGTATTGATCCATATTGGTGCGCTTCGCAAAACCTTCAAT
>JBIIIT010000064.1:0-2794 GCA_044234435.1 Candidatus Saccharimonadia bacterium
TAAGCAATCTAACCTTCACTGGCTTTAACAATGCCACTTCTACAGCTCCAGCAGTTCTTTCTACTGGAAATGGAAATCTAACCATCAACAACATTATTGCCCATTCTAATGATTGCACAACCACAGTTCCTACCTGCTCTATTTTTGCGAACTTTGCCCCAAGTGGTACAACCAGCAATATAAATGTCACAAATAGCGCTTTTTATAATAATACAGCGAATTTCTTAATTTGGGTTACAAATATTAACCTTTTTGCCGAACCAGCTGAGGTGGGAGGATCTATCATTGCTAATTTTACCAATAACACTTTTAGTAGCAACATTGGCGCCCCAATAGCAGCAAATAATGGCTCGGATAGCGATAGTGTCCAGTTAGACATACTAAATAATACTTTCGCAGACACAAGTTTCACACTGCCACCAGGTGCCCCCTCCACCGCAGGGGGAGTGATAATGATTATTCCAGATTTACCAACAGATTATTACCCAGCCGAAATTAATCTCAAAAACAATATTTTTAGTAACAACCTAGCTAGTGGCGATCCTGTAAACTGCCAAATTACCATACCAACAAATGGTGGCACCATCACCTCCCTTGGCGGTAACATCTCCAGCGATAACACTTGCAGCTCATACTTCACCAATACCAATGACTTAAACAACACCGATCCACAACTCCAAGCCCTCACCCAGCTAGGAACAACCTTTGTCCGTCCAATAGGCAATACCTCTCCAGCCTACAACAATGCTATTGCCACTGGTGCCCCAAGTACCGACCAAAGAGGCGTATCCAGACCCCAAAACGGAGCTTATGACAGTGGAGCATTCGAATACGTTGGCCCAGCCCCCAGTGGAGGCAGCGGTAGCAACGCGTCTCTTGCCAGCACCGGCTGGGACACCAAGATACCATCTCTAGTAGCCGGACTACTGCTATTTAGTGGCATTATGATAACTGGATATAGTATTAAGAGAAGAGCCTAAACGACACTTGCCAGATATGGTCGTATATGATAAAATTGTTTCGTTATGCAAGAAACTCTAGCAAAGATCGAAAAAGGCTCTATCAAGAAAAAGATTGCCGACATCCGAGTCGGTGATACTGTTCGTGTTCACCAGAGAATTAAAGAAGGTAAAAAAGAACGCGTTCAGGTATTTGAAGGTCTAGTTATTAGCTACCGTAAAACTGGCAGTGTAGGCGCTATTATTACTGTTCGTAAGGTGGCTTCAGGAGTTGGTGTGGAAAAAAGCTGGTTTGTACATAGCCCTAACGTGGTTAAAATTCAAATCATAAAGCGAAGTAAGGTGCGACGCGCAGTTCTTAATTATATGCGTGCACGTTCTGGTAAATCTGCCCGTATGGCCGAGCAGGATTTTGATAGAAATACCGCCAACGATGCTGATGACAGAACGGCCGAGCAGATTGCAGAAGAAGAAAAGGCCAAGATTACCGAAGAAACTAAAGCTGAAGCTAGCAATGATGAATTGAATCAAGTAGAAGAAAGCACTGATGATGTCGCCAAGGAAGAAACTAAAGAAGCAGCCGAAGCAGACGCAAGTAACGACGAAGCTCCTAAGGATAAGACTCAAGACGAAAAAGTAAACACCGATGGTACTGATGAAGCCCAGCTTCCAGCCGAAGAATTCCAAGAAGGCGTCGATAGAAAACAAAAGTAGAGCTGTAAGTGAAATGACCCGAAAGGGTCATTTTTATTTTGGGTAATGACTTAATTATCGTTTTGTAGTAGAATACTTGAGTTTTAGCACCTTTCAAAAAGGAGAAAGCGTGGCTCCAGCGTCAGTAGCCAAGAGAGATCAGCTTGTGAAACAGCTCCGGTCCTTTGATAGCGGAGTGATTTATCAAAAAATTCTGGAATTGGGACAGAGGAATCTTTCTTCGTTACTCCAAACTATGAGTTTTGACAAAGACAAAGATTATCACAGATTAGAAACTTGTTTTAGTCCAGTTCAGCCAATAAGCAATCTAGAGCTGGCACCTCTGGGCCCGGCTGCTCACCCAAACTTCAATGTAATCCCCCCAGCATGGCAAAAGCACGAAGATATGCTTAGTTTCATTGCAGGGGAGATGGCACAAAACAGAAGCAATTTTACGATCATTACAAATCATAGCAATATTATTGATATCGCTTTGGTATTGGGTGGTCTCAGGCTTGAAATTTTGAAGTACTTGAAGTTTTATGGCCTAGACGAGATGTATTTTTCTCAAAGCTCCGGAATTGTTATTAGTCGTGGCATTACCACAACTCAAGTCTCTTTGAATGGACTTGATTATTCAATGCCGACTGTCGAGGCCATTCAGCTTTTCTCGAATGTGTTTTATTCCTTCCCCACCACCACCAGCGTGAGGAATAAAGGATTCCCATCTGAGCTTTTGAAGCTTTCCAACGAACTTACCAAACTTGAAGTTGATAATTTCAAGTCTCAAGGTGGAACTGTGATGGCTATCGCCCCTAGTGCGTCAAAAGATGTTTTTTTGAGGGAGCGAGTACACATGCAGCCCCTAAAGAACGGGACAATGGAAATGATGATGGGATGGGTGATACCTGTTGCAATTACGCTAGATGGTAATGAGCCAGCCTGCGACATCCTGCCCTGGAGGTATGTGGATTCGTACGAAGGCTGCCATGCTACAATGCATGAAATTGCAAAAGCTTGCCATAGGCAAACTCTTACGCCTCATGATTACCACGAAAAACCCAGTCTTTTTGAGGAGGCCAAGCAGGGCCTTAACCGACTCAGGAAAGATTAATTATATGAACTCCACATTAATTTGTGGA
>JBIIIT010000065.1:0-2775 GCA_044234435.1 Candidatus Saccharimonadia bacterium
TGGCATTCCCTGCTTTTCTCGTTCTTTGTTGATTTTTTCAAATTCCTTCTTGGGGATAATCACCTCTCCACGTATTTCAAAAAACTTATAAACTTCTTTTGGTACTTTAGTGCTCTGTTTTAATCTTAGCGGCACTGTTTGAATTGTCTTAACTGTGTGAGTTACGTCTTCGCCGACTTTTCCATCGCCCCTGGTAATTGCTCTTACAAACACCCCGTCTTCATATTGCAACGCCATCGCAAGTCCATCCATCTTAAGTTCGGCATAATACTCTAGGTTGTTTTTGCCGGTCAGCTTGTGCATACGTTTTTCCCAGGCCTTTAATTCGTCAAAATCAAAAATATCATTGAGGCTTAACATGGGTCTGAGGTGTTCTATACTTTTGAATTTGGACAAGGCCTTGCCACCGACACGTTGAGTTGGCGAATCGGCAGTTATTAAATCCGAATATTCTTCTTCAATCTTGCGAAGCTCTCGGGTCAAGCTATCATAAATTTCATCGGTAACCGTCGGATCATCAAGCACATGATACTTGTAACGGTAATCTGCTATAACATTTCGGAGTTCTTCGGCTCGTTTTTTGGCTTTACTTTTTTCCATTCAACTCCTTATACATTTCTGTCTGGAATACAAAAAACACAGGCGCCAAAATAGAAGCTTCTATAATATAAACAAGCGATGAAATGATTTGATTTTGAGCAATCGAAGCCTTCAGACCTAAAACAAACTGAATTCCAGTAAGTGCAATTAGAAAAGTTAGAATCAAAAGAAATGTTGCAAAGAATATCCTCCATCTGTTCTTCTTAGTTATAAATGTGCTCTTCTTAAGCGATTCAATTACACCCGACTTGTCTGCGACGACTATGATCTGAGCCATACCAAATCTAGTTAGTAAATATGATGAGAGCAAAAATGCAAGTATTGATAATGGCAAAAAAATCAGAGGTGGCAAGTTAAATATTGGAAGAGACAAAAACAAACCAAAAAGACTCAAGAAGAAAGGTAGTGCAAAAAGCGCCAGAATAAGATTTGTACCCAAGTACTGAAGAAACCTTGAGCTAGCCGAAGTGTATAGAGTTGATAGCTTGGCATCTTTTAGGCTACTTTTGTGTATCGCATAATTTATCAAACTTACAAAGGCAAAAGTCCAGGCTGTTGCAGTTGTCAGGCCGTAGTCGTCTAGATATCCGTTTGTTTGAAAGGCACTAATAACTGCCACTGGAATTGCAACAATTAGTGCAATTTTTGTGTATGAATTTAAATTTCCCCTCCACTCCAAGAAGGCACTTCTAAATAAATTGAATACTCTAAGCTTTGGTACTTTTCTTTGGTCTTTTAACATACATATATTATAACCTAAATAAAAAATCCTCATAACTTGAGGATTTTTTATGGTGCGGGTAGGGGGACTCTAACCCCCGGCCTCATCCTTGGCAAGGATGCGCTCTAAACAACTGAGCTATACCCGCTTATTTGCAAAAATAACTGGTGGCGAGACTCGGAATCGAACCGAGGACACGAGGCTCTTCAGGCCACTGCTCTACCAACTGAGCTATCTCGCCGTGTCATGCGAATAACAAAATATTTGTTAAAGTAACGCGAATAATCATAGCAGAATATGGTGCATATTTCTACCCTTTTACAGATTGAGCACTAAAAGGTATAATATTCCAGTATATGGCGCGTTGGCCGAGGAGTTAGGCACGGGTCTGCAAAACCCGCTACACCGGTGCGACTCCGGTACGCGCCTCCACGGGAGAGTGGTGGAATTGGTATACACGACGGACTTAAAATCCGTTGCCGTAAGGCTTGAGGGTTCGAGTCCCTCCTCTCCCACCAGATATTATTAAAAGACCCCAATGGGGTCTTTTTTATTTATTTCTTTTCAGGTGTTTCGGTGCTTTCTGCACTAGATCTGTCCCGATTTTCTATTTCTCGCATTTTTGACTCAATTGCTTCTGGGCCACCCTTTACATACATATTCTCTTGTTCTAACTCAGCAATAGCCCTTTTTCTTAACTCGCCTTTTATTTGCATTTCATCATTGGCTAAATCAGCTTGGCCAGATCGTGCTCGTTCGGCAACTATTCGCTGCTCTTCCGCTCTGTGCTCTTCGATAGAGCCTCTTACCCTTCCGCTTTCGTCTGTAAAACTCTCAATCGCCTGTGTTCTCGGATCCTTACCTAGATCATCCTGGGTAGCTTTTGGATATTCTGAATCTTTGACAGCTCTACCTCTAAAAAAATCAGATAATTTAGCAAGAATTGATTTCTTTTTTTGTTCTGCCTGAATTGATTTTAGATCACCTTCTAGTTTTGTACTATCAACATCCTTTGAGCTTGTTTCTTTATTGTCTTTAATTATTTCTGGCATTTTTATTCCTTTTTTAATTATTAAAATTATTATAGCAAATTATATTTGCTTCTTTACCAATTAAAGCTTTAATAGTATAATTATCAGGTTCGCGGGTGATTAGCTCAGTTGGCTAGAGCGTCTCGTTTACACCGAGGATGTCGGGGGTTCGAGTCCCTCATCACCCACCATTAAAAGCGCCTCTTAAAAGAGGCTTTTTTATTGCAAAATAAAACCGACCAAGAATATAACTCTTGATCGGTAGTGGCTTAAACACCCTTGATGGCTACCAGTGCGTTCTTGATGCTGTCACCAAGAAGCACGGCTTTTTGGCCGATTTCTCCTACAACGTTCTGCTTGCGAAGTTTGTCGCAAAAGCTCAATGCTTCCTTAACTTCATCGGCCTTCAGAAGCTTACGCAAC
>JBIIIT010000066.1:0-2759 GCA_044234435.1 Candidatus Saccharimonadia bacterium
CTGGCTCACGATTCGTCAAATATCGAGCATAGTTTTCAATTCCCTTCACATAGCCAGTTTGCTCCATAATTTCGATGTCGTATTTAACCCTATTTTCTAGCCGCTGGGCCTCTAAAAATTTTGCATTTTCTTTAAACCAAGCTACTCGATCATCACTTTCTTCTCTAATTCTTTGAATTGCTATCTCTAACTGATCTCTAGGCGTGACATAGTGCTTAGCCGGAAACACACTCAGCTCATTGAGCTTACCAGTAACTTCTCCGGTCAAATAATCAATCTGCTTAATGCTATCTATATCATCGCCAAAGAATTCAACGCGATATGCACATTCTTCACCAACGGGGAATATGTCTAGGTTTTCGCCTCTTACTCTAAAGGTACCTCTTTCGAAACTAATGTCGTTGCGTTGGTATTGGATATCATTGAGCTGGCGGAGTAATTTGTCTCTTTTACGCAGTTCGCCGAGCTTTAGCTTGATAGTCATTCCTTGATAGTCATCGATGCTACCGATACCATATATACAACTGACCGATGCGATAATGATGACATCTTTACGACTTAAAAGGCTTGCCGTAGCGGCGTGCCTTAAACGATCGATCTCTTCATTTATATCGCTGTCTTTCTCGATATAAGTATCGCTTCTAGCGATATATGCTTCTGGCTGGTAGTAGTCGAAATAACTTACAAAATAATGTACTGCATTTTCAGGAAAAAACTCTTTGAACTCACCATAAAGCTGAGCCGCAAGAGTTTTGTTGTGGCTCAATATCAAAGTTGGCTTTCCATAATTAGCAATTACGTTAGCCATTGTAAAAGTCTTACCGGACCCGGTTATACCCAAGAGAGCCTGCTCTTTATACTTTCTTTGCAAGCCATCAGTAAGCTTTTTTATAGCTTCAGGCTGGTCACCGGCGGGCGGAAACTTGGAGTGTAGATTAAAAACGCTCACGCTACTATTGTAGCAGTTTAGCGTCCAATAAACACAGACTTAATAGTTGAAACCAAAGAAGGTCGAGCTATTGCAACGACTTCTACGATCGATTCCGAACTATAATATTCAATTCGTATTTTTTTATTTTGTGTTGTAAGCATTTTGTTTTTTGTTTTTTAATATTGCTTAAGTTTATTTTGCTCTCTTAATTGAGCTGTGTCAATAAGATTTTTAAATTATTAGCCACCATTAACTGCTGCGGCGAAGCTCTGAACTACCAAAAATACCCCAACCAGAACAAATGCCAAGCACATCAGTGCCACTGTAAGCATATTAATTTTGTTTGATGGGGATTTCTTGTTTGATTTTTTTGTTGGCATAACCCTCCTTAAAGTTAATATATATATCCCTCAATCTTAATATCTGGATTGATGAATTCGTTATTGTCATTAGTTTTTGAACTAGGATATATTTCAAGCTGCACCCTACCATTCACAACAGGGGCGATAAATTGGCTAGATGAGTATCCTCCTGACGAATTTAGGACTGTGTTGCCAGAAGATTTCATGAAGCCTGCTCCCTTTTTAGATTCAATATTTAAAATAAGAGCTTTATATTCCGAATTAACGTTTATTGTTCTTGGGTTTGTTATCAGTTTAGTAATATCAACCCTTTCATAAATAGCTTTATTAGGGTTTCCAGTTCTTATAAATGTATTCCTAGCTAAACTATTTGTACTTTGGTAAAGCCCTGAGACGGAAAGTATTAAGTCGGTATTTGATGAAGACTTTATTTTGATATTTTCTCCCCTTCTTATAATTAATAGGGTTTGATTTGTGGCACTTGATCCAGCCTGAAAATTTAAATCCACTGTATTTGGCTCGTTATTTCCACTCCAAATTTTTAAGAAGCCATTTGATAGTGGATTTACAGCTGTAACATTCACTACCATAGTGTTGAACTGGGGTAAGGCTGAGCAGTTTGTCCTACAAGCTTCATCTGTAGATATTTCTCTTGTTTGATTTGCTAAAATAGGACTGCCATTAGCTCTTGTGTCGTAATTCAAAATAGGCGTGCTGAAACTTTTTAGTTTTTGTGGGTTGCTATACGATCTAGTAGAGTAGATTCCAATATAATCAACTATTAAATCCAGAGATGTAGTTGAATTTCCGGAATATTCATATGTGATATCTGGGAAGAATTCTTGGAATGACTTATTAATAGGCAGTATGACTTTTTTGGTAACTGATTTGTTACTCTCTGTAAATACTGTCACCTTGCTGTCTGTACCTTTCAATGATATGGTTACCGGTATTTTAGAATTCTGGGAGCTTTTTGGGTTACTTATTGTGACATTAAAAACTAGCCCTGTAGCGCCAGTCAATTCGGCAGTAGCAATTGCTTCATCAAGCCCTGGTCGCCCTCCTCTGGTAGTATTTAAAGATGCCTTGGTTAGCTTTGAAGATGGTATACTTCTTTTTTCACCTGGCTTAAAGGGCTTTGTTATGTCTAGTCTTGAATCAATTATTCTATTTGGTATTATTGGGTTAAAAGATGACTGTTTGTAGTTACTTGCAAAGCTTCTGTAAACAACAAAAATACCCGCAATAACAACAAGTGCTACAAAAATTGCAATGAAAGCTTTTTTGTTTATAGATTTTTTTTTATCTTTAAACGTTTTAGCTTTCATTTTGTTTGATTTTTTTGTTGGCATAACCCTCCTTAAAGTTATTATGTTTAGATTATAACTTTAAAGTAGTAGTGTCAAATTACTTTGCAAAAATAGCGTCTAGCTTGGCTTTATCAAAACCTACGATGATCTCACCAC
>JBIIIT010000015.1:0-10608 GCA_044234435.1 Candidatus Saccharimonadia bacterium
GATAGTGCCTTCACCGTACAGGGTCATGGTGTCCATACGGCCTATACTGAACATCTCGATGGACTAAAAAAATACTCTCCCAACTTTGAAGTTCACACCAATGAGAAGGGCTTAAAGGCAGATATAGTGCATATTCATACCGTTGGATACTATGGCATAAGATTTTTACTTTCTAGAAAATGCTTAGTATTTGTATCTGCTCACGTCGTTCCGGATTCGTTTGTTGGTAGCTTAGTGGGTGCAAAATTATGGTACCCCTTCGCTAAAATGTATCTGAAGTGGTTCTATAACCGCGCAGATGGAGTTTTTGCAGTTAGCCAAGAAGTAGCGGATCAGCTAAAGAAAATGAAAGTCAAAAGCCCTATATATGTTGTACCCAATATGTTAGATACAGAGGCCTTCGCTAACAGCCCTAAGAAAAAGGCAGAGGCAAGAAAGAAGCTAAAGATAGCTAAAGACAAATTCGTAGTAGTATGTAGCGGGCAGGTTCAACCACGCAAAAGAGTTGATAGCTTCTTGGCTTGTGCCAAAGCTCTACCCAAAATCAAATTTATCTGGGTTGGAGGAATTCCATTTAAGAGAGCTGCTGCGAACTATAATGAAATGCAAAAAGTAATGCAAACTGCCCCAGAAAATGTCACTTTTACAGGTGTTATCAAGCATGAAGAAGTTGTAGCTTATTATCAAGCCTCGGACGTATTCTTTCTTCCGTCGGAGCAAGAAACTTTCGGAATTGTAATGATTGAAGGTGCTTCTGCTGGGCTTCCTGTATTATTGCGAGACAATGATCAGTACAAAATCACTTTTAAAGACTGGTACTTATCAGCCCACGACGACAAAGGCTTTATTGAAATCATTAAAAAATTATCAAGTGATAGTAAATATTATAAAATGGCAGTCCAGAAATCCTCAAAAATTGCAAAAAGATACGATACCAAGACTGTAATGAAGCAAATCAATTCAATTTACAATACCGACCTGGAGAAGAAAGAGTGAAAATTGGTTTTTTCACAGATCGATACTACCCTCAAGTCGATGGTGTGGCCGTTTCAGTAGATATTTTTGCCCAAGAGCTAATAAAACTAGGTCATGAAGTTATTGTTTTTGCGCCAGAGGCAGCTAAAAAGAAAAGGACAAATAAAGATCCTGACTATGTTGTAAGATTTAAATCATTTCCCAGTATTTGGTACGAAGATCATCGAGACACAATGCCCTTTACAGCCAATACGATCAAAAAGGTACGGAGCGAAAACCTGGATATAATTCACATTCACACACCAGCTCAAGTAGGAATGCTAGGCCTAAGAATAGCCAAAGAGGATAATATCCCGACAGTAGTGACTCACCACACCGACATTGATCAATACGCCAAAATTTATAAAAAGATCATGCTTGGAATACTAGTAGGGATACTGCTTGGCCCAGCCCTAATCAAATCCAAAGAGCATTATCGCGACATTCTACCAAATCTCAAACCTAAAAAATCATTGGCTAAATGGAACCGCAAATTAATAATAGAGAGCGTTGGCCTTTTTTATCAAAACTGCGATGCAATAATCGTTCCATCTGTAAAAATGGAGAAATCACTTAAAGATTATGGTAAATTTAACAACATTAAGGTACTACCGACTGGAATTGATTTAGAAGAAGCCAAGGCAAAAACTGAATTCAGCCCAAGAAAAAACTATAGTTTGGACAATTCTCCCCTCTTATTGTTTGTGGGTAGGCTCGGAAAAGAGAAAAACATCCAGTTGATCATCAAAAGTATGCCTAAGATATTGGAAAAGTCTCCCAGCACGAATCTTTTAATTGTTGGAGATGGGCCTTACGCCGAAGAATTGCACGAACTGGTAGATGCGCTAAAGATCAAAAAAAATGTTCATTTCACTGGCATGCTAGATAGGGCCGAAACATTCGCTACTTTCAAGGAGGCTGATATTTTTTGCTTTGCCTCCACTACTGATACTCAAGGGCTGGTACTTAATGAAGCTGCTATCGAATCAAAGCCAATAGTCTTTCTGGATGATGAAATATCGCCGCTTGCCGAAGATGGTAAGACCGGTATCAAAACCCTCAATACTACAAAAAGTTTTAGCTCTGCCTGCCTTAAATTAATCGATGATCCTGAATTAGCTAAAAAGTACGGTCAACAGGCCAAGAAACTCGCAATGGGAATCACTATAGAAAAGCAATCTAAAAAACTCTTAGATATTTACAAAAAGATCAGCTAGCAATTGGCAATAGTGCAGCAATCTTGATACCATAAGAGGTATGAAAAAGCGGCCCAAGTCGGCTAAAGAACTACATAAATCAATTCATTCAAAGGACTCCACGGGTAAGGCAAACTTTGATGACTCTTTTATTGACTACGTTACTTGCGAGATCGATACCGAAACAATCAACCCCAACGATGCTTGGCAATGTAAGCCAATAATTTTAGACGTCGAGGGCATTGAAACCGAAATACGCAGAGATTACATCTTCGACCAGTATGTAATCATATCTCCCGGTAGAGGAAAACGGCCATACGACACCCATAAGAATCGACACCCACTAATAGAAACTGCTGACAGCCCTAGGCTCGATAAAGAGAAGGAGGTCTACACACTAAAAGAAGATGGTGATTGGCTAGTAAAAGTCGTTCAGAACCGCTTCCCAGCCCTTACAATGGGAAATTTTAGAGCACACGGAAGCCAAGAAATAGTAATTGATACTCCCCTTGCCAACACTTCTTTTGCTCAGCTCTCCATATCTCAAATAGAGCGCATTCTTAAGACTTACAAGCAGCGAATACAAGATTTGAGTAGCAAAAAAGGAATTGCCTACGTTTTGGTTTTTAGAAATGATGGCTTTGAAGCGGGCGCCAGTCTAGCCCATGCCCACAGCCAGATCTACGCCCTCCCAATTATCCCTAAAAAGTTCCTGGAGCAATCTAAGCAAATCGAAGAATACTATATAGACAAAAAGAAAGAGCCGATTGAAGATATAATTGCCTACGAGAAGAGTCAAAAGAAGAGAGTTATTTATGAAGACAGCCATTTTATAGCAATTTGCCCCTACGCTTCTATATATCCATTTGAGGCATGGATAATACCCAAAAGACACGTCATAAACTTTACAGAGCTAAATGAAACTGAACTCAAATCATGCTCAAAGCAACTCAAAATGCTCACCGAAAAATTAACTGGAGCGCAGATAAGCTACAACTTTTACATTGAGAACGGGATAAGCCCTAACTTCAGATGTATTATTAAATTATACGGACGCAGTAATATTTGGGGTGGGTTTGAGGTAGCAACTGGAATGGTTATAAATACCGTCCCCCCAGAATCTGCCGCTAAATGGTATAAAAGCAACTAAAATGCTATAATAATCGCGCCTCTCAGAGGTTACTAGTGAGCCCGCTAGTTGTAAAATCCGGAAGGGCACCCACCGGCTAGTTGTGAGCCCGCAACTAAGAAAAATAACAAGGGATGGGCACCAACCCTGAAAGCGCGCTTTGAAAAAAATTCGAAGCAGTCATCCAGACTGCGCTGAAGAGCTACAAAAAACATATTCTCTTCAGGAAAATCCGTCCACACAAGGCCATTTTGGCCTTAACCGACCCTCTTTATTAAAGAGGGTCATTAATTTTATAAGAATTTTTATGCTTGATTTTCGTTTTTTGTTTGTATAATATGATTAAAAACAAGGGGGTAAAATGCTATCAAAGGTTAATACTATTTCTAATATTGGACTCGACTGTCAACCAGTTGTCGTAGAGGCAGATATGAGTAATGGATTGCCAGGTTTTATTGTGGTGGGCCTGGCAAATAAATCCGTCGATGAAGCCAAGGAACGAATTCGTTCAGCTATTAAAAACTCAGGCCTGAATTTGCCACCGCGCAAAATAACCCTAAATCTAGCCCCTGCAGATCTCCCTAAAAATGGGTCAGGCTTTGATTTAGCTATGGCCGTAAGTCTGCTTGCCTCGAGTAAGCAAATTCAATGTAAACTAGACGATTCTGCTTTTGCTGGCGAATTGGGCCTTGATGGATCGACGCGATCTATACCTGGAGCCTTATCCATATCGCAATCCTGTCAGCAAAACAACATTTCGAAATTATACATATCCGCCTCCGTATCAAGACAAGCAGCCCTGGTAGAGGGAATTGAAATATATCCAGTCGATTCGTTGATCCAACTCTACAAGCACTTAATAGGAGAGGTAAAAATTCAGCCTCTACCATTTACTAAAATTGACTCAAAGAACCAGCAGGCTGAAGTAGACTTATTGGAAATTTACGGCCAAGAGCAAGCAAAAAGAGCAATTGAACTTGCAGCAAGCGGCAACCACAATATACTTCTGAGTGGACCTCCAGGATCTGGCAAATCAATGCTTGCAAAATCTTTGGTTGGGCTATTGCCAAAACCAGACTATGAGGAGTCTTTAGAAATTACCAAAATTCATAGTGTAGCTGGGCAAACCACCGAGGAAATTGTCTGCAAACGCCCCTACAGAAGTCCACACCACACCGCAAGTAGCGTTTCATTGATTGGTGGTGGACAGTGGCCTAAGCCCGGAGAAATAAGCCTTGCTCACCGTGGAGTATTGTTCCTAGATGAATTGCCAGAGTTTGCAAGAAATGTTTTAGAAGTACTCAGGCAACCCCTTGAAGAAGGACGCGTGACCATTTCCAGAGCAAGCAGTACCCAAAGTTACCCAGCAAAATTTTTACTTGTAGCGGCACAAAACCCTTGCCCTTGCGGATTTGCAGGAGATCAGGACAATGTCTGTGTTTGCTCCCCGTCCCAGATGAGCAAATATTCCACAAAAGTTTCAGGACCATTGTTAGACCGAATGGATTTGGTTGTAAAGGTCGACAGAGTTAAGAAATCTCAACTATTGAATGCCTCAACTACCGAGTCTACAAAAGAGGTTCTAACAAGAGTCAAAAAAGCCAGAAAAATACAGAAGGAAAGATTTAAGGACCTTAAAATCAGCACAAATAATGAGATGAGCAACAAAGAAATTGAAAAGTACTGCAAATTAGATGAAACCGCAAAAAAGCTTATGGAACAAGCCATAAACAACCTAAAGCTATCAGCCAGATCCTATATGAGAGTACTTAAGGTAAGTCGAACAATTGCTGATCTAGAAAATTCTGCGACGATAGAAACCAAGCATATTGCCGAGGCACTTCAATACAGAGCTTAAAGATTTATTTTAATTACCTGGTAAATCTGATCTGATACTGATTTGTTTTGTAGAATTACATAAAGAATTACGAAACTTACAATTATTACAGCAAGAACAGCTAGGCTAAATTTCACATCAGAAATGACGCTATTCTGCTCTATTCTGGGCGTTTTGACAGGTGATTCTTTGGATATTACAGCTGTTGGTTGTGTTTCTATATTTTTTGTTGTGTTTTTTGCTACGTTATTTATTTTTCTATTTTTATTTAGCTTATGTTTTTTCTTCTTAGCCATATGATTCCTCCCAATTTATAACTATTTTAAACCTATCTCAACCTGTTGCCAAGCTCCCGCTAAAAGGAGTATAGTTATATGCTAGAAACTATGGATATATTGCTTTTAATTTTACTTATATTAACTGCCGGGCTAGCCGGTTATGTTCTGTGGGAGCAAATGAAGCTCAAGAAAAAATATGGTCAGTTTCTTGAAGGTGCAGAGGCCCAAAAGGTAGAAGATCTCATAAAGGACTACTCTTCTGATGTGCAAAAATCTTTATCGCAAATAGATGAACTGGCTGGATTTGTAGCAAAACTTCACAAAACACAACAATTCGCCATTTCTAAGGTTGGTCTGGTGCGTTTTAATCCATTCGGGGACACTGGTGGTGATCACAGTTTTTCAATTGCAATCCTAGACCATATGAACAATGGTGTAATAATTTCGGCGGTTCATGCTAGATCAGGAACTAGAGTTTATGCCAAAGACATAGTTGAGGGAAAATCTAGCCATAACTTATCAAAAGAAGAATCTAAAGCCCTACTAGAAGCATCTAGTCAAAAGAGTAAGTAGTATGATCAATTTAACTAAAAAAGGCCATATTTCTGAATTGGTAAGCTACTCGGGCGTTTTCATTGGATCGGAAGTCACCGCAAAAGGCTCAATCAAGACTGAGGAAGATGTATTTATCGATGGAAAATATACTGGCTCTCTAGAAACCATGGGTGCAGTTGAACTAGGCAAAAATTCAAATTTTTCTGGACTAATTAAGGCTCGTTCTGTCGTGGTAGAAGGTATCTCGAAGTCAGATATTGAAGCGGAAGATTCGATTCATATCGAGGGGTGTGCCCAGATAAGCGGTAGTGTCAATTCAAAAAACATAAATATCGAATCCGGGGCAATTGTAAAAATTAAAGCAAGCACAAAATAATGTACAAGTATTTAGTAAACAAAAACTCGCAAGCAATAATAGATGAAAAAACTAAGCTACAAATAACTGAAAAGCTGCAAAAAAACAGAATTTATAGCGACTTTATTGGTTTTTCATCAGAAAAAGATCTAGCAGAAATATTTTCCCAAACTAATAAACAAAGTATCAATACGATAGTTTTAATAGGAGATGATAGTGACTTTTCAATATTTATTGGACAAATCGGTAAGCTCGATAGCGAAGTGGCTATAGGCTATCTTCCAATAAGTAAGTCCTCTCTGGCTAAAAAATTAAAAATAGGTTCAATCCAGGAAAGTATAGACGCTCTAGCTCAAAGAAAAATAAATGAAAAAACAATATATTCAATATCCTCAAGGTATTTTCTTGAAGAAATCGAACTGTTTTTAAGCGAGTATAAAAAAGGTGAAAAATTAACAATTGTTACTGACAAAAATTTAGAATTAGCCCTGCCAAAATGCATAATCAGATTGGAAAATTTAAACGATGATAGCTTTTTGGAAAAAACTCCTATTCAGCTAAGTGCTTATCTGAAAGAAGAAATCATAGCAACTGATAAGAGAGGTTCTATACTGAAAAAAATTAAGTCTAAAATCACTACTAGCTCTAGCGAAAATAGCGGGCAAAAACTCATACTTAGTCTGCACGCCAAGAGCTTCAAGATTAGTGCGGGCGATAATCTGATCGACTCATTGGGCAGAAAATACAATCAGACATTGGTAATCGGTAAATCCCCAAAAAATATCAGGCTCATCTCAAAAAGGCCCGATATGCAAAGGTAGCCGGTGCTTTTTTATACACTTGCCAATCAAGGAGTTTCGTGATAATATTATTCGGAGCTTTTAAGGAGATATCTCAATAAAAAAACGAATTCGGCTTAATCATCAGATATCAGCGTCTACTGTTAGACTGCTTGATGCTGAATCTAAGCAAATAGGCGTAGTGCCGATATCAGAAGCTTTAAAAATAGCCAATGAACGGGGCTACGACCTAGCAGAGATCTCTCCGAATGCGGAACCGCCAGTTTGTAAACTGCTCGATTGGGGTAAATACCTCTACGAACAGGACAAGCAGGCCGCTAAAAACCGTAAAAAGCAGCGCAATATTGAAGTCAAGCAGGTCAGAATGGGCCTCAAAATAGGTCAGCATGATATTGAAGTCAAGCAGAGAGCAGCTCTAAAATTCTTAGAAGCAGGCAATAAGGTAAAAATTACTGTCCGCTTCAAAGGTAGAGAGATGGCTCGCCCAGACTTAGGCGAATCTGTACTTATGAAGTTCTATGAAAACTTTTCACAGATAGCAACAATTGAACAAAAACCTACAATGACCGGAAGAGATATGTCTATGGTAATCAATATGACCAAGCAATCTAGCGCCAAGTTAAAGCAATCAAAGGAAGAAAGCAATGCCAAAGATCAAGACTAGCAAAACCACATCAAAACGATTCAAAATTACTGCCAGTGGCAAAGTAATGCGTCGTAAAGCTACTCGTGGGCACCTTAAGACCAAGAAGTCTGCGGCCCGTAAAAGAGCCTATACTCTTGAGCACCCAGCAGCCGAGTCTGATGTAAAAAACATTAAAAAGGCATTAGGAGTCTAAAATGAGAGTTAAAAGAGGCGTTTCAGCTAGAAAAAGACACAAGAAAGTAATCAAGCTTACCAAGGGCTACTCTAAAATTAGACGCAGCTCCTACCGTAAAGCCAATGAAGCAGTAATTAAAGCACTAAGCTATCAATACAGAGATAGACGCAATAAAAAACGTGATCTTAGAAGCTTATGGATAACCAGAATTTCAGCCGCTGCAAAAGAAAATGGCACAAGCTACTCTGTTTTAATGGCTGGTCTTAAAAAGACCAACATCGAAATCAATCGTAAGATGCTCGCAGAGCTAGCAGTGAGCCAACCAAAAGCCTTTTCTGAAATCACTAAACTAGCCAAGTAAAAACTTAAAAGACCTTCTAGAGATATAAAGAAGGTCTTTTTTGTTATAAAGATTTAAGTGCCTGAATGGGGTTTTTCCTAGCCGCTTTAATTGCGGGTGCGGTCCCAAATATAATACCCACCAATAAGCTAACACCAATTGCTGCAATCAGTGCTCTAGCGCTAAATACTGGAGTAATATCGGTAAGTCTTTCAATGACAAAGCCAGCAAGATAAGAAAGTCCAACTCCTATTACGCCCCCTATTAGAGAAATAACAATAGATTCAGTCAAAAACTGACCCAAGATATTGCCAAATGTTGCGCCCATAGCTTTTCGGATACCTATTTCCTTAGTCCTCTCGCTCACAGTTACCAGCATAATGTTCATTATGCCAATTCCGCCAACCAACAAACTAATTGCTGCTATGGCGACTACAAATGCCGTTAAAATGTCCAGGATACTATTAAAAGTTCCGAGCAGCTCATCCTGGGTTAGAACGCTGAAGTCTTCTTCACCGGCATGATTACTTTTTATTTTATCTATCATGGCTTTTTTTACTTCCTCGACATTATTGGCGTCATTCACCTGAACAAGAATCCTAAATATTTCATTCTTACCAGTCAATTCCGATCCGGTGTCGTAGGGCACTATAACGACGTCATCTGAACTTGCTCCAAAGCTCAATCCACCATCAGACTTTTTAGTAATTCCGATGACTTCAAATTCCTTGCCTCTTAGTGATATTTTTTTACCGATTGCATCCCCTTCACCAAAAAGATCAGCCTTGGTGTTAGAACCGATAACCGCAACATATTTCTTGTCCTTATTGTCGGCATCTGTAATTTCTCTACCTTCACTTAATTTAATATTACGAATACCAAAGTAGCTCGGCTCTGCCGATATGACAAAAGCGCCCGGACTGGAATAAACTCCATTTTGGACGGAGGATGATATAATACCAAATGTTGTAATTTTATCAATATCGCTGATATTTTTTAATGAATTTACATCTTCTTGGGTTAATGTGCTTGTACCAAAGCCACCTGAAAATCCAAATTGCCCCGATCTTTGCTGCTGGTTATTCTGAGTTTGGACATTAGACTGCCCGATTCTACCTGATGCGACTGTAAGTACATTTGTGCCAAGGCTAGATATTTCACCGCCTACATCTTTTTTAACCCCGTCGCCAACCCCAATCATAACAAGGACTGCAAATACGCCAATAACAACTCCGATAACCGTCAGAAAAGATCTTAATTTTGCTGATTTAATCGATATAAATGCGTTCTTAATATTTTGCCAAATCATTTTTTTGCGTCCTCTATTATTTTTCCGTCCCTAACTATTATCGTTTTACTGGCATATTCACTGAGCTCCGGATTATGAGTTACAAGCACAACTGTCACGCCCTGGCGATTCAGCTCTTTTAGCAAGTTCATTATCTCGGCTCCAGTTTTGGTATCTAAATTGCCGGTCGGCTCATCGGCCAGAATAATACTTGGGTCATTAATTAATGCTCTAGCAATTGCGGCTCTTTGCACCTGACCCCCACTCAATCTATTTGGGCGATTTTTAATCTTGTCTTCTAGTCCAACCTTTTTTAAAACCTCTAAAACTTTTTCTTTGCGTTTTCTCATTGGTAGCTTCTTGTATATTAGTGGCATTTCTACATTTTGAGAAAGGTTTAGCCTGGGTAGTAAATTAAAGTTCTGAAAAACAAATCCAATTTTATCTCTTCTGAGCTTTGCCAGCTCCTTAGAGCTGAGCTTATTTATATCTACACCATCTATTAAGTAGGTACCTTTCGTGGGCCTATCCAGAAGGCCAATTATATTCATCAGGGTCGATTTACCCGAACCTGATGGCCCCATAATATTAATGAACTCTCCTTCATAAACTTTTAGGTCTATTTTTTTAAGGGCATCATAAACCCCCGCTTCATCATCATATCTCTTAGAGAGGTTTTTTAAATCAATTACTATTGGTTTGTTATTTTTTTTCATATATAAATTTTAAATCAATATCTTTATTAACTTTTTCATTATAACGTATTTTATCGCCCGCAATATCGACTTTCTTATTGCTTGATACATACTTCCAGTTTGTTGGTACTTCTATCTCCTCGCGCAGCTCATAGGGCCATCCACCATTGGCTATTTGAATATATGAATCTATTTGGTAGTTTTCATTTCCCACTACTTTGAAAGGGAGTTTATATTTAAAATTGTATTCTGATGGAACCAGCGGCTCCAATGAACTTTGGAATGCATATATGTCATATC
>JBIIIT010000068.1:0-2572 GCA_044234435.1 Candidatus Saccharimonadia bacterium
GGAAAATGAAAATACTTTTTGAAGGCACATCATTATTTGCAAATAAACGTATACCGCAGGCAGGCATAGCGCACTATACATATAATATATATAAAAACTTAGTTGAGCTTGATAAGGTTAATGAATATGAAGTATTTGGTTTGAACTTTTTTGGTAGACCTACGGATTTTAAAAATAATTTTCCAAAAGGCACCAAGTTTAACTTAATAAAATACATTCCAGGTAAAATTTGGAATGTAACTAATCGAAAACTTAAGATGCCGCCGCTAGAAGTGTTGATGGGCAAAAAGGCAGATGTGTTTATTTTTACGCAATTTAGAATGTATCCAAGTATTCTAGCCAAAAAGCGCTTTACAGTAATCCACGACCTCGCTTTTAAACACTATCCTGAATATATCGAAGCAAAGAACTTAAAATTTTTAGAACGTCGAGTACCAGAGGCTATAGAAAAGTCTACAAAAATTTTGGCAGTCTCGGAATACACGAAGTGGGATATCGTAAAGACATATAGTGCCAATCCTGAAGACATAATTGTGACTCACAACGCTGTAGACACTTCTAAATTCAAAAGAACTCAGATCTCAGAAGCAATAAGGAAAAAGTATAAACTTCCAAAAAATTACTTACTCTACCTGGGCACAATTGAGCCCCGCAAAAATATTGCAAGACTTGTGAGGGCTTACTCAAAATTGCCCAGCAACTTAAAGGATGAATATCCTCTGGTTCTGGCTGGAGGGGGAGGCTGGAATGACAGTGAAATAAAAGATTCTATTGAGAACGCTAGAAATGATTCAAATATTATTCAGACTGGATATATTGATGAGAAAGATATCCCTGCCTTATATAGCGGTGCTGAACTTTTCTTATACCCAAGCCACTTTGAAGGCTTTGGCATGCAGATTCTAGAGGCTATGGCCTGTGGAACTCCAGTGCTTACGGCAAACAATTCATCATTACCAGAAGTGGGTGGGGATGCGGCCTTATATGTTGACGAAAAAAGCGAACAATCAATAATTGATGGAATTCAAAAACTTTTAGACAAACCAAAATTAAGAATGGATATGATAAAGAGGGGTAGGCAGCAAATCAAAAAATTTAGCTGGAAAGAGTCAGCCCAAAAAATTATCGATGCAATAAACGAATAATTATTTGTCTTTGAGATCTTCTAGGTCTGCGTCGACCATCATTTTAACCAAACCTTCAAAAGTTACCTTTGGCTCCCATTTGAGTTGTTTTTTGGCGTGAGCTGGATCGCCAATTAGTAAGTCTACTTCGGCTGGACGATTGTACTTTTCGTCTATTTCAACATAATCTTCCCAATTAAGCCCAACGTGCCCAAAGGCTTTTTCACAAAATTCACGTACAGTGTGTGTTTCATTGGTGGCAACAACGTAGTCATCGGCCTTGTCTTGTTGAAGCATTAACCACATTGCCTCTACGTAATCACCGGCAAAACCCCAGTCGCGTTTGGCATCTAGATTGCCAAGATATAATTTATCTTGTTTGCCTAGCTTGATCGCCGCAACAGCTCTAGTTATTTTACGCGTGACAAAAGTTTCGCCACGTCTTGGGCTTTCGTGATTAAACAAAATTCCGTTGCAGGCGTACATATCGTAGCTTTCGCGGTAGTTTTTGGTAATCCAGTACGAATAAACCTTTGCAGCACCATATGGGGAGCGGGGATAGAAAGGAGTTTTTTCGGTTTGCGGCACTTCTAAGACCTTTCCAAACATTTCGCTAGATGAGGCTTGATAGAATTTGGCTTTAGGCGCAGCGGTTCGAATTGCTTCTAAAAGCCTTAGTGTGCCGGTACCTGTGACATCAGCAGTGTACTCAGGGACATCAAACGATACCTTAACATGGCTTTGGGCAGCTAAGTTGTAAACTTCATCGGGCTGAACTTTTGCTACAATGTGCTGAAGTGAGCTGCTATCAGCCAAATCGCCGTAATGTAATTCTACTTGATCAAAAATATGCTCAATTCTACCAGTAGTGAATGTACTATTTCGTCGCATTATCCCATGTACTTCGTAGCCTTTTTCTAAAAGCAGTTCAGCCAAATAAGATCCATCTTGCCCGGTTATACCTGTAATTAAAGCTACTTTTTTGTCTTTTGCCATTTTCCTCCTAATTAGTTCATCATTTTAAGATATAATATATCCTATCATACTATGAAAATATCTAAACCAAAGGTAGTTTTTATTTCGGGCTCATGGCCACCAATTATGTGTGGTGTTGGGGATTATCTTTATAAACTCACACACAACCTAAAAAGTAGCTGGGCAGTAATTACTAGTAAGGAGGCTGACGAAGCGGACAATGTTTTTAATATTGTTAGGGGTTGGAATAAGTCTGATTGGCCTTATATCAAACAAGAATTAGAAACTCTTGATCCAGAAATCATCCACTATGAGTATCCATCTGTAATGTATGGACGTAAGCTTTTTCCAAATGTGCTGCCTTCACTAATAAAAAGATACTTTCCCAATAAAAGAATGATTGTTACGGTGCATGAATATCATGATGCTTCCTTTTTGGGCAAAAAGAGAATCGAAATGACTCTAAAGCATTT
>JBIIIT010000069.1:0-2552 GCA_044234435.1 Candidatus Saccharimonadia bacterium
GTATTCAATATCCGAAATATTAGGGTCAACCTTACTAATTGCCTCTAATATTTCTTTATGGTATTTGTCTTGTATCCACTGCCTGGTGAATATGTTAGGAACATAAATTACTGCCTTTTTACCTTCCAGCTCCACTAGCTCTGTGCCTTTAAGCCAAGTCTGAAAATTAGCCTGAGATAGAACTATTTCTAGCTCACCTAAAACAGACCCCCAAACTGTTTGTAATTTATTATCCATTTACCCTCTCTTTTTATTCACTATACACTATTCGTATAGACGTTTTCCACAGTTTTTTAACTTAAAGTTAAAAAATACCAACTACGTGTGGATAATTGAATTTTTTTTGATTTTGTTATACAATATTCAGGTTATGAAGCGAACTTATCAACCAAAGAAACGACATCGCCAAAGAGTTCACGGATTCATGAAGCGAATGTCTACTAAAGCAGGCCGAGCCATTCTTAAAAGACGTAAGCTTAAAGGTCGAGCAAGGCTATCTGCTTAAATGCTAGCGCGGACCTACCGACTCCGCAAAAATAGCGATTTTCAAAGACTCTACAAAACAGCTAAAAGATTTGCTACCCCAAATCTAGTTTTGTATTATTTACCATCTCATTTGCAGTATTCGCAAGTGGGATTTGTGGTCTCCAAAAAGGTCTCAAAGAGCGCGGTTGTCCGCAATACTTTACGCCGCAGAGTCAGCGCTATCATTGAGGAAGTGTACAAAGATATTAAGCAGCCCTACAAAATAATTATTCTTATCAGAAAAGACTTTACTAACCTCAAACCAAATGAACTAAAAGCAGAAATAACTAAACTTATTGGTGGGATTGTTAAATGAAAAAAATACTTATAAAAAGCATCGAACTTTACCAGAGGACGCTATCTCCTGACCATAGTCCAAGAAAGGCAAATTATCCATATGGCTATTGCCGGCATTATCCAACCTGCAGTGAATATTCAAAATTAGCAATAAAAAAGCACGGAGCCGTTAAAGGAGTTGGTATAAGTATCTTTCGTATAGTACAATGTAACCCGTTATCAAAGCCTAAAATTGACTTTAGGTTTATAGAAGAGGAGAGAAAATGATAGGTGAATTTTTTAATACAATATTGATTGAACCGTTAGTTAACTTGTTGTTTTTAATATTTGGCTATTTGCCCGGACACGACTTTGGCTTAGCTATTATTATATTTACAATTGCCATCAGGCTACTTCTTTGGCCATTAGCTAGTAAGCAGCTACACAGTCAAAAGAAGATGCAGTCTTTGCAAGGTGAAATATCTAAAATAAAAGTAAAAGCAGCTGGAGATAAGCAAAAAGAGCAAATGATGCTCATGGAGCTATATAAAGAAAAAGAAGTTAATCCTTTCTCCGCCTGCCTACCTGCGCTTTTGCAGTTTCCAATTTTGATTGCGATGTTTGTGGTTTTCCAGAAATCTACAGGCTCGATTGATAGTATTTCAAATTTGCTTTATGAACCAATCAAAAATATTCCCTACATTAGCTCACTACTTTCTGGTCAGACCCAGTTTACCACAAGCCTATTTGGGCTAGTTAATATGGCCAAACCTAGCTATCTTCTAGCTATCTTGGCTGGTTTAACTCAGTACCTACAGGTAAAAATGATTACACCGCGCAGACAAAAGACAGACACCAAGGACCCACAAGCTCAAATGACTTCTTTTATGAATTATACTTTCCCTGCGCTTACGGTATTTATTGCCTGGACATTGCCAGCCGCACTACCTCTGTATTGGATATCAACCAATATGGTCGCGATATTCCAGCAGTGGATAATAATGCGTGGTGAAGTTGAAGAAATGGAAGAGATGGATGTAGTAAAGGTTGTTAGAAAGGGTGGCACTACTGCCTCGACCAAGCCTAAAAAGCTCGCTAAGCCAAAAGTTAAAACCAAAATTAAAAAGGGCAAAAAATAATGTCTGCAGTTGAAGCCAAAGACATCGCCCAGAAGTTATTAGACAGCATGGGAATACCTGCTGTAGTCGAAATAGAATCGGATGAGCCAGTATATTTAAATATTAGTTCTGACGATTCAGCTCTTCTAATTGGAAAGGGCGGCGAAAATCTTAGATCAATTCAGAATATGATAAACACCTTATACCACAGAAAGTCTCAGGAATTTGGATATGTTGGCGTTGATATAAATGGATACAAAAAAGAGAGAATTCTAAAAGTCCAAGCAATTGCCCAAGAAGCTGCCGATAAAGCTAGAGAAACCGGCGAAGATCAGCATTTAAAACCAATGAATGCTTTCGAGAGAAGGTCGGTTCATACTTTACTCTCAGAAGACTCCGATATTGTGACCGACAGCGAAGGTGAAGGCGTCAATCGTCATATAGTTATAAAGAAGAGATAATGAATACCACTATAGCCGCCACAGCCACTGCACAAGGGAGGGGCGCAATTGCAGTTATAAGAGTATCGGGCCCAAAGAGCTTGGATCTATTTTCGGCTCTAACCGGAAAAGATACTAGCCCTGAACCAAATGTAATCAAGATGCACTGGGTTTACGATAACAATGAAAAGAT
>JBIIIT010000070.1:0-2528 GCA_044234435.1 Candidatus Saccharimonadia bacterium
TAATATTTTCATTTGCCACCTTCTTCTTCGATTATTGCCAAGGTTTCTTTTGCTGTACGGGGCCAGTTAAATTTCTTAGCTTGTGAGTAACCCTTATTTATAATTGTCTTTCTCAAATCATTGTTTCTTAATAGCTTTTCTACAGCCTCTTCAAACTCTTTATTATTATTGCACAGAATAGCTGAATCGCCAGCAACCTCAGGGATTGATGAATTATTAAATGCAACAACCGGGGTGCCAATACTCATCGCCTCAATTATGGGCAGTCCGAATCCTTCATACTTGCTTGCAAACATAAATACCTTAGCATTTTTATAAAGACCTATCAGTTCAGCATCGTCAACATATTCTTTAAAAATTATATCTTTATAGTATTTATTATCTTTTATCTCAAAAAACCAAGGGTAGTGTCTAAGCTCTTTTTGAACATTAAATTCTTTTCCGACCAAAACCAATTTCAAGTTCTGATTATTTGCTTTTAGATTATAAAAAATTTTTATTAATCCGTTAATATTTTTTCTTTGATCTGCGCCACCGACATAAAGCAAAAAGTCTTCATCGCTATGTTCTTTCTGAGGCTTGCGGTTATTAAAGACATCACTGCTAGCCAAGTAAACTACAGATACATTTTTACTTTTTATATCAGGAAAATTCTTTATTAAATCATTTTTAGAAAATCCCGAAATCGAAATAATCCTGTCTGCTTTTTTGATATTTCGTATTGTCGCTAAATATCTTCGCCTAAAAAGCCTACTAATTAGTTCGTCTTTGTAATAAAGAATTAGGTTTCTTCTAAATTTATTTTTATGCCAGAAATATAAAGGTATTAAGTCATAAAAGACCAAAACCGATCGCACACCTCTCGGAATTCCATATGAGACATCTGGTTGATAAAAGACATCAAGATTGTCGTTTGCAACATCTACCTCCCTAAATTCTCTAAATAATATCCCAATTAATCTTTTTTTAGGTAGGTTGCTTTCTTCAACATATTCCACTTCATACTTAAGCCTTTTGTCTATATCAAGATCTTTCAATGGGTTATCAATATTTTTAAATAGGTAAAATACATAATGATTTCTATTATCAATTTTAGACATTTCCTTGAGTATCGAAGAAACATTTCTACCAATACCTCTGTATCTAGAGTGCCCCTGAAGGGTTCTCAAATCAAAACCAATTCTCATTATTTGTGTTTCCTGTAGTAGCCTATAGCGAACGGGTGCAGGCTATGCTGAATAAAGCAGCCTAAAGAAAGCTTCATTATTCTAAAATAATCTTTTCTCTTTTTTGACATAATCAGTCCGGCCAAAGCAAATATTATAATGCTCAAAAAAGTACTCAACCAACCAATAATCCAACAAAATGAGACATATACAAAATTATGCCATTTAGAAATAAAGATATACTCACTTTTAGTATATTCGCTATTTAGTTCAGCAAAGAAATCATTTTTTGACGCTCCACCCGACATATGAACAATCGAGGTGCCGGATATATAATATATTTTTCCGTTGTTATTTATAATTCTCTTGGATAGATCGGTTTCTTCTCTATACATAAAGTAGTCCTCATCAAAACCACCAAGGCTCTTAAAGTCGGCTGTCCTCATAAGCATGCAAGCACCTAGTAAAGACAATACCTGCCTGCTGTTTTTATGCTCTTTTTTGCTTAGCAAGATGGGATAATCATTAAACCCAAGCTTGCCGATCAGTATTCTTAGCATTGGGCTGTAGTCAATTTTGTGACTCCACCAATTAGGATATTTATTAGAAGCTGAAATCTGCAAAGTGCCGTCGGCGTTAAGAATTTTTGGACCAATCATTTTAATATCATTGTTTAGCTCCATTTCAGTTACTAAAGCCCCGAGGTCTAATTTGCTGGCGTCAGTGTCTGGATTCAAAAATAATATATATTTTGTTTTGACTCCTTTTGCAGCTAAGTTATTAGCACTGCCAAATCCTAAGTTTTTTTTAGGATTAATTATTTCATTTACTTTTTTCATTTTTTGCAATTTTTCAAACTCTTGCTGATTATTTGAATTGTCCACTACTACCCAAGAATATTTTACTTTGTTATTTCTAGGCAGCTTCTTAGATAAATCATTAATTAAATCAGATGAAAAATAATTTACCGTAATGATTGTTAATTCGTTCTTCATAAATGATTTTTCCAAATTTTTGAATTAAAAGGCTTGGAGTCAACTATAAAAGATTCGATATAGCTTGAATCAACTGCTCGATTCTCAAAAAGCTCTTTTCTGGCTCTTCTTAGATAAGGAATCATAATTAAAAACCCAAGCTGACCCCGCAAGCAAGAAAACGCTCTTTTAATATTGAAGTCCATAATCAATCTGGCTAATTGTGCATATAAAATATAAAAGAAATATTTAAACTTTAGTTTAGCTGGAAAGTTTTTATATACCATAGCAAGTGTATTTCTGACGGTCAGATATTCTCCTAGATTAGAAAGTTTTTTAGTTGTAGCACTGACATGGTGGTAAATTCTGGAATTATGAACAAACACAC
>JBIIIT010000032.1:0-5698 GCA_044234435.1 Candidatus Saccharimonadia bacterium
AAAGCTTGGTCGGACCCGTCTTCTGCTAACTTGAGCTGTATATAATCCAGCATTTGCTGAGCAAGCTGACTAGCATCGGCTCCATCTGTAAATAGACTTCTTAGAGTCTGTAGCGCTTTATTAAAATCCCCCGAACTTAACGAATCAAAGATGCTTTTGATCATTTCATTGTCTTGAAGCCCGGTGAAGTCAGACACTGTCCTGATGTTTATTTCCTCTCCTATGGAAGACAGCTGATCCAGAAGACTGATTGCATCTCTAAAGCCGCCCTTGCTGATTTGTGCGATAGAAGCCAAAGCTTCATCGTCAATTTTAATTTTTTCCGAATCCGCAATAAATCTCAAATGCGAAACCATATCACTTTGCGGAATTGACTTAAAATCAAATCTCTGGGTTCTTGAAATAATTGTGTCTGGTAGTTTGTGTACTTCTGTGGTCGCAAAAATAAATACAACGTGGCTCGGCGGCTCCTCAAGAGTCTTAAGTAGTGCATTAAAAGCCTCTTTTGTGAGCATATGAACTTCATCTATTATGTAAACCTTGTAATCGAGCTTTGCTGGTGATACCTGAACTTTCTCACGAAGGCTGCGAATTTCATCAATCCCCCTATTGCTTGCACCGTCAATCTCGATTATATCCAAATAGCTATCGAGTGAATCTTCTTTTTTAAGGCCATTTAGCTGCTTTGCAATGATGCGCGCAATCGTTGTTTTGCCAACTCCGCGAGGCCCAGTAAGTAAATAGGCATGACTATGCTTACCACTTTTAATGGCATTGGTAAGTGTCTTTACGACATGCTGCTGCCCGACAACTTCGTCAAAATCTGCCGAGCGGTATTTACGATACAAAGCTAAATTACTCAAAGCTCCCTCCACTTTTTAATAATTATACCTTATTAGAGTTCTGTTTTGCAGATATTAAGAGGCTGAAATGACAGCTTCTATGGCAGCCCATGTTGGCTCGCCAACTTCTGGGACCACAATTGTTACTTCATCGCCTGGTTGAGCCTTGAAGTAAGTAACACTGGCATATAGTACCCTGTAGTGCTTATCACCAACAACAGCAACATACTGTCCGTTTTCTAAAGCCATTTTGGCAATTATTTTCTTTCGTCCAATAGGTCCGATTTGCTTATAAATAAAGCTTCCATCTTGGGCGATTGTAAGTTTTAAGGTGTCGCCCTCGACTAGCTTTGATTTAGAGGCATAGTTGGCAGGAACAGGATAGACTTTTCCGTCGGGACCAATCATGTTTTGGCCATCGAACTGACCTTCGATAATCTTACCAACAGATTCGGTAGAACCTGGCTGTACCATATCTTGTTTTTTTGGCTTTGGAAGCTCTTCTTTGCTGACACCGAGCTTATTAAGTTCTTCTTCAACCTGTTTAATAGTGTCTTGGGCTAGCTGCATTTGTGTAGCTAAGTTTTGCAAGATTTGTTGTTTATCTTTATCACTCATTTTTATTTACCTTTACATAAATTACTTAATTTGCTATCAGTGTAGCAAACAATTAAACAAAATCCAAACAAAAAAGACCCCGAAGGGTCTGATTTGTGAATTTCAAATTGATTATTGAAGTTCGATAGTTGCGCCAGCTTCTTCAAGCTTTTTCTTAGCTTCTTCGGCTTCTTCAGCAGGAACACCTTCTTTAATCATAGCAGGTGCACCATCAACTACGCCCTTGCTTTCAGCAAGACCTAGGCCTGATACTTCACGTACGGCCTTGATTACATCAATCTTCTTATCGCCTGCGGCTGATAGGAAAATGTTGTAAGCACTTTTAGCTTCAGCAGCTTCTTCTTCACCGCCTGCAGCAGCACCACCGGCGGCAGCAACTGCTACTGGAGCAGCAGCACTAACACCAAAGTGGTCTTCTAGTACCTTTACTAGTTCAGAAAGATCCAAAACGCTTAGTTCAGAAATTTGGTCAACCAAAGCCTTAAACTTAGCTGGAACTTCTTTTGTTTCTTCTGCAGTAGTTGCAGTTTCTTCTTTTACTTCTTCTTGTTTTGCAGTTTCTTCTGCCATTTTATGCTTCTCCTTTTTTATCCTGTATTGCATTTAGCGCATACAGAAGTTGAGTTATATTACCATTAAGAACGCGTACAAATCCGCTAAGTGGTGCTGCGATAGTACCAACCACCTGGGCGGTAAGAACTTCACGGCTTGGAAGCTTAGCAAGGGCTATGACATCCTCGCGACTTAGGGTTTTGCCTGATTCATCAATTGCTCCGATGATTTCCAAGTTTTCATTGGCTTTAGCAAAATCTGCAATAATCTTACAGGTTTGTGCTTCGTCCTGGCCAAAGGCGATTGCCATTGGGCCATTGAAAATTGAAGTATCGGCATCCTTGCGATCAGTATCCTTGATGGCAACTTTTACTAAGGTGTTTTTAGCCACCTTGTAGCTTACTTCGGCTTCTCTAAGCTGATTACGTAAATCATTGATTGCAGGTACGTTTAGGCCCCTATAATCAGTCATTACAGCAATTTTGCTACCCGAGAAAGCTTCGGTTAAAGCAGCTACGTCAGCTTGTTTTTGCTCACGTGTTTTTGCCATGGGCATCCTCCGATGCTTTTAGTTAATGTGCTTGATTACCAAACAAAAAATCTTTGGTTACAACCAAAGATACAAAGTTTGAAAATCTATTAAAGATTTATAACCTCGTGTAGCAAATTAAGTTTTTAGGCAGCTACAGTCTTTGGTAATCGAGTAATATTTTAACAGATTGAATAACTTTTGGCAACACCTAAAGGTCTTCATACCACCATGCAAGATCTTTAGCTAAGTTATTGCTAAAATCTGCCAACTTTGTTGATTTTTGGCTAGTAATGACCTCCCCTATTAACCTGCCTAGGGTGTTGGCGTTTTCAATATTTAATCCTCTACTTGTGAGAGCCGCAGTTCCAAGGCGCAAGCCCCCTGGTTTCCAAGGGCTTTTTGTATCATTTGGAATAGAATTGCGATTTGTGATAATCCCAAGCTTTTCTAGGTGTTTTTGAAGCTCTAAACTATCTAAATCAAATGGCAATTTAACCAAAACAATATGGTTTTGTGTATTACTAACTACCTCAGCTCCCGAATCAATAAGCCCATCTTCAAGAGATTTTGAATTATTCAATACCGATTCAATATAACGATTGAATGGCACTTTGTCTGGATAAACATCTTCACCCAAAGCCTCTAAGAGTGATTGTCCAACTGCCGCAATCTGATTGAGGTGTGGACCCCCACTAGTCCCCGGGAAAACAGTTTTATTTATTGATTCAATATATTCTTTTTTGGCAAAAAGTAGAGCTGAGCGTGGACCGCGAAGAGTCTTGTGTGTTGTTGTGGTTACAAAATCTGCCCCAGACTCATCTTTTGCGAAAGGGCTTGGGTGGTGTCCACTTGCAACTAAGCCCGAGATGTGCGAGATATCTGCCAAAACCAAGGAGCCATTTTCGTGGGCAATTTTACAAAATTCTGAAAATTCATATTTTCGAGTGTATGAGGAAAAACCAACAATGACTAATCGAGGATTGTACTTTTTAACTTTTGATTTGAAATCTTCTACATCCAGCTCATAGCCATTTCTGCCCAGTTTAACTGAATATGTTTCGTGCTTAAAAAACTTCTTATATGCACTGGTGTTATGTAAATGGCTCAGATGTCCGCCGCTGCTTAGATCTAGGCTTAGTATGGTGTCGCCTGGCTCAAGAACGCTAAAGTATACCATTGCATTAGCAGGGCTACCCGAAAGAACCTGAACATTAACCGAGTACTCATCGGCACAATCAAAGACCTCAAGGGCCTTACTAGCAACAAATTCTTCTAGCTCATCTGCTATAACATTGCCAGCATAGTATCTCTTTCGAGGATAACCCTCAGCATACTTATCGTTCCAAATGGAGCCCAAAATCTCCAATACCTTTGGGCTGGGATAGTTTTCAGATGCAATTAAGTTTAAGCTCTTGCTTTGCCTATTAAACTCTTTTTGAGTAAGACGAAATATTTCATTCATACATACAATTATAGCATCGTATACAGATAGAGCTTAAAATGTTATACTTTTTGCGGCAACACCAACCAGGAGGTAAGGTGTGAGGTATATGCCATACGAAATGAGGGAGCCAGACAGCAATTACCGTCTGCTTCTTCATAGCATTTTGACAAAAGGTGAAAGAACACCCTCACGACAGGGTCCGAAAGCCATTACTCTTTTCGGGGCTCCGCAAATGAGATTTGATCTCAAAAACGGGTTTCCGTTGATTACCACACGAAACATTGAAGGATTCTGGAGAGGAGCCATTGGTGAGCTATGTGCTTTTATCAATGGTGCAACAACTCTTGAAGAATTTGAAAGTTTTGGTTGTAACTGGTGGGGACCTTGGGCGAGCGAAGAAAAGTGCTCAAAGAGAAATCTCCCAACCGGCGATCTCGGACCTGGCAGCTACGGTGGAGCATTCCATGATTGGCCTGACTGGGACGGCGGCTCGTATGATCAGTTCGAGCATCTCATTGCTCAGATCAAAGAGAATCCGGGCGACCGAACGCACGTAATTAGCCCCTGGAATGGTGCATTGCTTGCTCGCGACTCAGGTCGTATCAACAAAGCAACAATTGCACCCTGCCACGGCTGGCTACAGGTTAGGATTATGAATGGGAAAATTCACCTTCACCACATGCAGCGCTCTGGAGATGTACCAATTGGAGTTCCCTCCAATATGGTTCAATATGGCGCTCTGCTTTTGATGCTTGAACAGCTTACGGGCTATGAAGCTGGTGATTATATTCACTATGTTGTGGATGCTCACATTTATTCAGACCAGACTCGAGCAGCCTGGGAACTGGTAAATCGAGCAGACCTTCGTCTGCCGACGGTTTGTTTGAATGAAGATGGTCAGCAGATCACTGACATTCACGATTTTCGTGCTGATCACTTTGAATTGAGTGATTACCATCCGCACCCCGCAATGAAAGGCATTCCGGTGGCAACATGATAAGCATCATTGTTGCACGAGATAAGACCAGGGTTATTGGCAAGTCTAATGATCTGCCTTGGAATATTCCAGCGGACATGAAGCATTTTCGCGAGGTTACTACGGGCAATGTCGTGGTTATGGGCCGAGCTACTTATGAATCTATCGGTAAGGCACTTCCAAATCGAAAGAATGTTGTTATTACAGGAAAGCAGGATTATAAAGACGAAGAAAACTTGTTTTTTAAGAATAACTACGACGAGGCGATTATCTTTGCCAGCCATATTGCTGCCGAGGATAACTGTGACGTCTATGTGATTGGTGGCTCATCGGTTTATGCCGAAGCGATCAATGACCCAAGAGTAGAAGAGCTGTTGATTACTGTTATCAATCATGAGTTTGATGGAGACAGGTATTTTCCCTTCACTTCCCCCAAAGACTGGGAGTTAGCTGAATTTAAAAAATACCTGCCAGACCCTGACGATTCAAAAAATCACTACGAGCTAGCGTTTATGCGTTACTCACGCCGAAAAAGTGGTGAAATGGCGAAGGATATTTTTTACTACCCTTCTTCTCGTTCAGCCGAGCAAACCAAGAAAATGCAAGACATTGAAAGCCTGGGAATATGCCCCTTTTGTCCCGAGTGGTTTGATTGGTTTCATGACTCAGCCTTCCAAAAAAGTGATGGCTCATTCAATTTCGAACATTGGATTGTCAGCCCAAATGACAATCCT
>JBIIIT010000038.1:0-4341 GCA_044234435.1 Candidatus Saccharimonadia bacterium
CGAAGGTACAGTTAGAGATATTTTGCTTATCAGTAAGATTCACACAATCAAATTCTCTGATTTGCCAGTTGAAGCACAGTCAGAATTTGGCTTGGTGATCTCTGAGATTGCAAAAAGATTCACTCTTTTCAATTATGCAGTGGGTATGCGCGTAGGCCCAGCCAGTATGGTTGGTGGATCGGTGAATCACCTTCACGCACATCTGAAAGTTGGCGATGTTTATGATGAAAGTCATAAGCCAATTAAATTCAAGATGAGCAATAAGCCTCAAGCAAATAAGCCCCCTGAAAGCTACTAGTTACAGTAGCCTTCGGGGGGCTCTTATTTTATGACGCGAATAATTTTTACATCATTCGCCTCAAGGATTGACTGGGCATCCAAAACAGAATAGCCCTCCTCAAAATAAACCTTTTCAATACCCGAGTATGCAATGGCTTTGGCACACCACGGACAAGGGAATGTAGTCACGTAAAGCTCAGCCCCAGAGAGGCTAAAGCCAATTTCGGCCGCCATGGCGATAAGATTCAGCTCTACATGTAGGGCTGTTCCAATTTCGATATTCTCACCCTTTTTAAAATTACTTCGAGGGTCGCCATTATAATTTGGCTGATCTGAAATTGGTACATGCTGATTGTGGACTGGAGGCAAGATGATATTGCCATTTTTCACAATGCAGCCCCCTACTTGGCGCCACCAATCAGAGCTTTCAGAAGCTTTCAGGCTACATGCTCTCATCATCTTTTTATCAAAATCTTTTGAGCTTGTTTCGAAATGCTGCAAGACATCATTCTGCTGGAGGGAGTTTTTGCTATCCCAACGCAGAAAAACCGAGATGAATTCAATTTGCTTGTAGGTCAAATGTTTTTTTGCAAAAGACCTAGAAAGCTCATCATTCACAAGTACAATCTTGCTAAATTTTTCGATCTGCAAAGCATCTCTCAGCTCAGAAACTTTAATAATTGTGAGTGCTGAAGCCGAGACAATCTTAACCATTTCATAAGACGAAAGGGCTCTAATGTCTTTTCTAAGACTAGGCTGCAAATCCAAAGCCATATCGGTGCTGATAACAAAAACTTCATCAACGCCTTCAAGGGTGTTTATTAAATTAAGATAACCCCTATGAAGCACCGGCATATACAAGACTGCGGCTTTCATTTTTTATCTCTTTTCTTAGAAAGCTTCTTAGCATTCTCCAAATTAACTTTGCGAACTTTTGCGCTGGTAGATGTTTCTGCCTGCCTAGGCAAAACGACTACCTTACCACAAAAAAAGCTCTCGAGCTCAAAAATTTCTTCACTCGTGTAATTATCTTCGGTAGCAATCAAGATGTCCGGCCGGACTCTCTTGATAAGTTCCCACTTTGAATCGTCGTCATACTTCAGGGTGATTATATCAACCCATCTAATATGTGAAAGGATTTTGACTCTTTCGCCCTGAGGGTTAATTGGCCTGTTTTTTCCTTTACGTTTGCGAATTTTTTTATCGTTATCAACGCCAACAATCAAAACATCACCACGCTTCTTGGCTTTCTCAAGATAAGTAGCGTGACCGATATGAAAAAGGTCAAATGAACCCGAGGTAAGAACTATTTTAAGCCCTAGTCCTTTGAGGTGCTTGACTTGCTTTTCGAGCTTGTCGTAGTTAGGATAAAATCGTGATTTAAAGCTGGAGCTCTCTGAGAAAATTCCGGACTTTATTGCCATCTAGCCTCCACTTGTCGAGGTACGAATGATTTAATGATACCCTAATTGCATCTTTTATAAAGCATAAGAACAAAAAACACCCCATTAAAGGGGTGTTCTGTATTCATAATTTTACGTTATTTTTTAGCTTCTTTGAGAGCCTCAGCCTGATCAACCTTAATGCTAGGGCTCATACTTGCACTAACAAAAATGTTGCGTATAAACACCCCTTTTACACCTGCTGGCTTGGAGCTGGAAAGTGCTTTAACTACAGCTTTTGCATTAGAATATAAATCTTCAGCCTTAAAGCTTACTTTACCAAATGCAACGTGCACGACACCATTTGCATCATTTTTGATTTCTACTTTGCCCTTTTTGAACTCTTCTGTAGCTTTGGCTGTATCGGCGGTTACAGTTCCGTTCTTAGGAGACGGCATTAATCCTTTTGGCCCAAGTACTTTTGCTAGCTTTCCGAGCTCCCCCATTTTGTCTGGAGTTGCAATTAGTACATCAAAAGCTATTTTTTCTTTACTAATATCTTTAATGATGGCATCAGCATCGATCATATCGGCTCCAGCTTTTTTAGCTTCTTCAGCTTGTTTCTCATCAGCGATAACTGCAACTTTTAGAGTCTTGCCGGTTCCTGCTGGCAATGAAGTTGAAGTACGCACTATCTGATCGGCTTGTCTTGGATCAATATTCAGAGTTACATGTATTTCTGCGCTGGCATCAAATTTAGCCTTTGATACCCTAGGAAGCAGCTCTACTGCATCTTTTAGATTATAAAATCTGCCTGCTTCAATCAGCTCACGAGCAGCCTTTTGATTCTTTGTATATTTCTTTACTCTAGGCTTTTGCTTGATTTTCTTAACCGCATCTTTATCAACTTCTTCGGTTTTCTTAGCCTCTTTGGCTTCTTTTTCGGCTACTTCGGCTTGTGCTTTTGAGCTTCTTTTGCCCGCCTTGGCAGTCTTAGCTTCTGTTTTATCTTCAGCAATCTGAACTGCTTCTTCTTTTACTTCTTTTTCTGCTTTTTTGGCTTCTGTCATAGTTTTCTCCTTTCGTGGTCAAGCTCCAGTACTATTGGATCCCACATCTAGGTTAATAATTTATTCTACTTCTACGCCCATTGAACGAGCAGTACCGGCAATAATCTTCTTGGCCGCTTCAATATCATTTGCGTTCAAATCTGGCATTTTCTTTTCAGCTATTTCAGTTAGCTGGGCTTGAGTAAGTTTTCCAACCTTCTCCTTGTTTGGCACGCCCGAGGCTTTTTTAAGTTTTAAGGCTTCTTTAATAAGAACTTTTGCGGGTGTGCCCTTGATTACAAAGTCCATAGACTTATCTTCGTAAATCGTAACCAGTACTGGGGTAGGCTGACCCTTTCGGTCTTGAGTTTGTTCATTAAATGGATTAATAAAGTCCATCATATTAACACCGTGCTGACCCAAAGCCGATCCTACTGGAGGGGCTGGTGTTGCTTGGCCACCCATAATAACCATTTTCACTTTTGCTTGTACTTTTTTTGCTTCTGCCATAATAAATCCTTTCTAGATCTTCTTTACCTGTAATGAATCTAGTTCTACAGGAGTTTCTCGACCGAACATACTGACAAGAACTTTGATCTTGCCCTTTTGTTCGTCTATTTCATTTACCTGACCATCAAATCCCTTGAATGGACCGTCTGTGATATTTACAGTCTCACCAATCTTGAAGTCAATATTGTATAGAGGCTCTTCAATGCCCATTCTGCGCTGAATTGACTTAACTTCTTCTTCGCTAAGTGGTGATGGTGTAGTACTTGTACCAACAAATCCAGTAACATTTGGAGTGTTTCGGACTACAAACCAAGAGTCCTCTGTTACGACCATTTGAACCATTATATAGCCTGGGAATATCTTACGCTCGACGGTTCGACGGCGGCCGTTTTTAATTTCTATTTGCTTTTCCTTTGGAACAATAACATCAAAAATCTTGTCTTCCATGTCCAAGGACTCAATTCGCTGTTTTAAAGCTTCTGCAACCTGGTCTTCATAACCAGAATAAGTATGAATAACATACCAATATTTTTGTAATTCTGTCATTTAAGGGATCCTTAAAATTAATGATTTTAATGCCGCTCTCCAACCCGCATCAAGCGCTGTAAGGGCTAGCCCCAAAACTAGCGAGACAATAATAATTAAAACTGTTAGCTGAAGTGCCTGCTTTCTGGTAGGCCATACAACTTTTTGCATCTCTGCAATAGAGTTTTTGATGTATTTTGTAAATCTTCGCATAGTTTAACCTAAAAAAGCCTTTCGGCCTTTGCTTGCTATTTTACCCAATAATTAGCCCTTTTGTCAATCATTAATTTGGCTTTGGTATATTTAACTTAAATGAATCAGGTAAAGCATTCCATGCATTTGTCAAAAATTCAGATATTTGTGCCGAAAACATAAACGAAACAACAAAATACAAGACAAGAACAACCAAAACTGCAATGATTATAATCCAAAATCCGAAGTAGTCTCCTTCCCTGTCTATGTGGAAGCCAATTTTACTCATATGCTTTTCATAATTCGTAAGCGATGCCCAGTAACCCACCGAAAAGGCGGTCCAGATCGACCAGGTTGCGTAAATTACAAAAGTAAAAATAGTGAGCGATGCAACATTAGTGCCA
>JBIIIT010000071.1:0-2507 GCA_044234435.1 Candidatus Saccharimonadia bacterium
GGGGCAAGTAATAATTCTATCGTTTGCGCCCGTAAAATTCTTTTCTTAAATAAATTCCAAGTAGTGCTATAAAGCCTAATGTTGCAAGACTTGTGATAACTACTGGGAAGTAATTCTTGCTAAGGTAATTGGTTGTAGTGGTATTTGGTGCACCTACGCTATCAAAACCTCCGAAGCTACCATTGTTAGGGTATGTATCCTGGTTGGTTCCCCAGAAAGGACTATACCCAGGTGAAAATTCAAAAGGACCTGTGCTGCTAGTTGAATTACCATTCCCTACGCTAATTGCAGTTTGAGATGTACCATCAACATTCATTGTGTATAAATCGTAAGTTATGGTACTCAATGTATTACTTTTTGTAGCTACAATTTTAGTGCCATCTGGCGAAAAAGTACCTAAAGTCCAACGTGCTGTATTATTTGAATTTACCACAACAGAATCGCCCGTTCCGTCGTAGGCAACCTTTCTGATGCTAAAGTTCGTGCTGTCATCACCACTGTTACTATTATAAGCAAAAGTTGCGTTATCTGGTGAAATATCAAAGTACATTCCCAAACTTTCACCAGTCATTTCTGCTGCTGTGACTATACTCGTTGCTGTACTTTGGTTTGGTGTTGTTGGGCTAATCGAATATATACCTATACCATTAGCACCTGCATCACTAGTTGAAACAAAAATTTTAGTATCATCATTGCTCCAAACAGGGTTTAATACTTGTCCAGAAGCCCCATACATTGCCTGGGTTAGCCGAGTAATGCCAGAGCCATCGACACCTATGACGTACACATCTGTTTTTGCAGTAGCTATGTTTGTTCTATTAAAAGCAATTTTTGTACCATCACTTGAAAAGTAGGGGTTGCCGTCTATAACGCCAGTATCTGTAGTTAGCTGAACACCATCATCAGCATAAGAGGATGAGCTTTTTATATATAGATGTACGTCTGTGCCATTTAATTTACTGTAAGCTATTTGAGCTCCATCTGGAGAATAAACAAACTGCCTTTGTAGAGAACCTGAATTTACAAAAGAAATATTGTGTCCAAAATAATTAGATCCGTCTGGTTTTACAGATACAGCTCCATAACCTATTCCATAAGAAATAATCCTCCCATTAGTGCCACTAAACTGTGCTTGAGCGGCCGTTGGCATAAATAAAAATACCATCAACGAAAATAGTGCCGATAGCTTAGCTAGGTTAATATTTAATTTTTTCATTTGTTTTTTCCTTTTTAATATTTGATTTAATGTTAGTTAAAATTATTATGCTTGTCAAATACTTTAGATTTGCTTGGCATAAACTACTAACCTTTCGTCATAAGTGCTTGTATTCTTGTCCCAATTTCCGTAGCAGGTAATCAAATTCAGATACTTTCCGTCATTTTTATTAAAAATTTCTCTTAGTGGCATATTTGCCAGTTTATATTTTGACTTAAAAAATACCTTATATTTAATAGCTTTGCCGTCTTTAAATCTATATTCTATAGTGTCACCTTCCATAAGCCTGTCTGCAGTTCTGAATATTCCTTTTTCATACGGCCCTCCATAATGACCAGCTAGCACAACACTACCATTTTGCCCTGGCTTTCCTCCATCTTTGTACCAAGCTACATTATATAAACTTTGCGAGGTTGCCATTTCTCCATTTGCTGTCTTACCAACATATTCTACTGGAGAATTTATATTTAGTTTAGAGATGATCAAACTATCGCTTGATTGGGGCTGATTTTCAGATTCAGGAACTTTTGCAATCCTTTGAGATGCCAAAGATAACGCTTTCTTTTCTTTTTTAACTGGAATTTCTATATCTGCCTGAACTGGACTGTGGAACACTCTAGACTCTGCAAAAGCCCATAAAAAAACGCCCTCTAAAAGAAAGGCTGCCAAAACTAAAATTATTCTAAAGGCTAACTTTTGGTTAGGAATTGCTTTTTTGAATTTATTTTTGTGTGTTTCATTGTGATTACTATTTAAATTGCCGCAATGAGCACATATGTTTTTTTGTTTTTCCACATCCTAATATTATTAGGCTTAAGCTTAAATTGCAAATAAAAAAGATTAGCCATGAGCTAATCATCTTTAATGGTGGGCCCGGTTGGAATCGAACCAACGACCAATCGGTTATGAGCCGACTGCTCTAACCGCTGAGCTACGGGCCCTTACTAAATATAAGTGTATATTATACCTGTAATTATGCAAAACAAAAAGAGCCCCGCAGGGCTCTAGCTGTTCAGGCAATTATTAGCCTTTCTTTAGAATTGGAAGACCAGTTCTAGTGTTTTCTACAACGATGTAGCCTTCAGGCATTTCATCGATAGCACCATCTTTAACTTCCTTAGCAAAGAAATAAATTCTTTGTAGACGTCCACCCTTAAGAGTAACTTCTCTTGAGTGTAGGTAATAAGTTGTTCCTTTTGAATTTACATGTGAAAAAGCCATGTTTTTTAATTTCCTCCTTAATTAATCTTATGTAACCTAGGTTATGTCACCTGGGAGTTGATGTCAATAG
>JBIIIT010000016.1:0-9736 GCA_044234435.1 Candidatus Saccharimonadia bacterium
AGACTCTACTTCACCGATTAAAATTCCTTTTGGAACCAACCCAGAACCTGCAGTTATTACTAATTCGCCTTTTTTGATAGACTCGGCTTGAGTAATTTTATCAAACAAATAACCCTGACCAAGCTGCCCCTTAACAATTCCTTGAGCTCTACCGTCCTGGCCAATGGCTCGGATTCGAAAATCTGGATCAGAAGATAAAAACACTGTCGAGCTAAAGTCTTCAACCTTATCAATCGTGCCCACTAGCACACCTGAAGATATGACTGCCATGCCCTCTTTTAGTCCACTGTTTCTACCCCTGTCGATTGTTATAAACTTACGAAGGCTGGTGCCCTCACTCGAAACCACTCTCGCTGCGGTAAGATCTAGCTTTAAGCGCTCGTTAAAATTAAGCTGAGCTCTTAGCTCATCATTTTCATTAGCGACCTCCTTCAGTGTAGAAAGCTGATTTTTGAGTGCCAGAAGTTCATTTGCTTGCGTTTTGTTTTCTTTTGCAAGTTCCGTTGCCCTAGTAATAATCTGGAAATTATCATTAATGCCTCTGCCAAATTGTGAAAATGCCGTCCCTATAGGATTGAGTAATTGGTCATTTACAACTCTAAACGGCCACAATCCACCCAAATATTTAAGAGCAATAATTAATAAAGCTATAGAGCAGATAATAACAATCGCCAATGACTGCTGACGCTTCATTCTAGTAGGGGGCTTTCTCGTATTGGGTTGAAACCAACACGTCCTTTAAGCTGTCTAAATCTTCTAAAACCATTCCGGTGCCTCGTGCAACTGCAGTGAGAGGATCGTCAGCAATGTGAACCGGCATCTTTGTCTGCTGGGCCAACAACATGTCCAGGCCTCTTAATAGTGCGCCGCCTCCTGCCAAATAAATTCCTTTGTCCATTATGTCTGCCAAAAGTTCTGGGGGAGTTTCCTCAATAGTGTATTTTACTGCGTCAACTATGGCCCGTACGCTCTTTGAAAGGGCTATCCTTATTTGGTTTGAGTTAACAATAATTTCCTTTGGCAATCCAGTAACCATATCTCTGCCTCTTGCCGGGGCTTCCAAAACTTTTTTAAGCTTGGCTGCTGAGCCAATGCTGATTTTAAGATTTTCAGCAGTTCGCTCTCCAATATTCAAATTAAATTCTTCTTTGCAATAATTGATTATGTCTTCTGTTAGCTCATCACCAGCCACTCGAATCGATCGAGAGGCGACAATGCCCCCAAGACTCACAACCGCCATCTCGCTAGTTCCGCCGCCGATATCTACAACCATACTTCCTGCTGAGTCGTGAATTGCAAGTCCACTACCGACCGCCGCGGCCATTGGTTCTTCAATCAAGTAGGCTTGCCTTGCACCGGCATTAGTTGCTGCATCTTCAACGGCTCTCTTCTCTACCTCGGTAACGCCAGAAGGGATACCTACTACGACCCTAGGCCTAGGAAAAAGCACAAAGCTCTCTCTGTGGACCTTATCGATAAAATAACGAAGCATTTGCTCAGTTATTTCAAAATCACTCACAACGCCATCAACTAGCGGTCGGGTAGCTACAATATTGGCTGGAGTTTTACCAACCATTCTTTTTGCCTCATCGCCAATTGCAAGAATTTGTTTGGTCTTTTTATTTATCGCCACAACTGAAGGCTCATTTATCACAATACCTTTACCGCGAACATAAACTAGGGTATTGGCAGTACCCAAGTCAATTCCTATATCATGCGAAAACTTACCTATTATGGCATCAATCATAAGATATAGTTTACCAATTAAAGGTGTTGGTTTCTAGGGTTATAGTCTAGAAATATCAGAAATTGTTACTATTACTATTAAAATTATTAACAACACGAAGCCAGTTAAATGGGCTATCTTTTCTTTTTCGGGATCTATTTTAACTCCAAGCCGAGCAAGAGTCATCAATGCAAATCTGCCGCCATCCAGGGCAGGAATAGGTAAGCTATTTATTACAGCAAGGCTTAATGATATTGAGGCGATAAAGGCCAACACATACCGCCAACCAAACTGCATAACCCCTCCAAAAATACTGACTATTCCAACCGGACCTGCGACATCGCTACTAACTTTGGCACTGAATAGCCCCGCAATGAACGAGCCGAAAGCCGCAACTGTTAGTATCGCCAGCTGCACGATAACCACAAAAGCTGCCACTAGCGCAGAGAGCGGATTGTACTTAGCAAGCTCCACCGGCTGAGCAGCCAATCCTAGATAACCCTTCGATCCATCCTTGGAAAGTTCAACTTGAATTGTTTTAGTTTCGGAATTTTTTCGAATTTCTAAGTTTACAGTTTTGCCAGCATTTTCCTTTGTAAAATTCTGTAATTGTTCGGTGGTTTTTAATTCATTACCATTGGCTTTTATTATTTCCGTACTTGGCGTAATTCCTGCCTTGTCTGCAACAGAACCCTTATTAACGGAGGTTGTGATAAGCGGTGAGGTTGTAACACTACTTGGCTTTATGGGGCCGAAGTTCACAAAGCCGCTTGGCAAAAGTGCTGGAATTCCAAAGATTAAAAGAATAACAACTATTACATACGCGATCAAAAAGTTCACTCCAACTCCAGCCATTACTATCTTGGCTTTTGACTTATAAGGCTTATTGTAAAAACTGTCCTTACCAGAAACCGCTTCATCTTCCCCTTTCAGCCTAACAAATCCTCCAAGGGGCAATAAATTCAAGCTGTATTCGGTGCCGCCCTTTTTTCTAGAAAAAACTTTGGGCGGAAAACCTACGCCAAATTCTTCTACTTTTACACCGTTTCTTCTAGCAACTATGAAGTGTCCCCATTCATGAGCGATTACAAGTGCTGAAAAAATCAGAATGATCAAAATAATAGCTAAAATCACTTCCCGAATCTCCTTTTTCTATCTGAATACTCAGCAAGCACCATATCTAAATCTTCAGGGCTAAATGCTGGCCAATGAACATCGATAAATTCTAACTCTGCGTAAGCACTATCCCACAGTAGAAAATTACTCAGCCTTTTTTCGCCCGAAGTTCTGACGATATAATCCACGACCGGAAGCTCTGGGTGGTACAAATTATTTCTAATAGCTTCCGGAGTTATTTCCTCTGTAGTTAAGTCGGCCTGTACCATTTTTTTGACAGCGTCAGCTATTTCTGACTGTCCGCCGTAATTAAAGCAGATGTTTATTGTACCCTTTTTATTATTAGCGGTTTTTTCAACAGTTTCGTCGATAGCTTTTAATATTTTTTCATCAAGCCTGTCCCGTCTTCCCGAAACAACTATTTTAATTCCCTTATCCATCAGCTCTTTAAGGTCTTTAGTAAATATCTTCAAGGCTAAGTCCATTAAATAATTCACTTCCTCGAGTTCTCTATTCCAATTTTCGGTTGAAAATATGTACGCCGAAACGACTTCCACGCCTCTTTTGAAGCATTCATCTGCAATAGTTTTTAAATTTTCGTAGCCTTTTTTATGACCAATAAGCTTAGGTAGGCCATTCTCAACCGCCCAACGACGATTGCCGTCAAGAATGAATCCTATGTGCTTAGGAATTGAGGCTTCATTCATCACACTGCTCGGCTAAACCGACATTATTTCCTTTTCTTTGTCTTCAACTATGGTTTGAATTTTTTTATGATAGTCGTCGATAAGCTTATCAAGATCTTTTTGAGTTTTAACCAATTGATCTTGGGTAATATTGCCAGCTTTTTCATCTGCTTTTGCGCCATTTAGAACTTCGTGCCGAGCATTACGCATACTAATATTGGCAGATTCGGCTTTTTCTTTAACAACCTTGGTTAGCTGGGTGCGAGTTTCTTCCGAAAGCGGAGGAATATTAACTCGAATCACACGACCATCATTGCTTGGGTTTAACCCTAGGTTTTGATTTTCTGAAATTGCTTTTTCGATAAAAGCCAAATTAGACTGATCCCAAGGCTGAATTTGAATGGTTTTTGCATCTGGGGTTGTGATTGTTGCAACAGATTTTAGCGGCATACTTTGGCCATAAACCTCCACTTTTATAGTGTCCACTAGACCAGCACTGGCACGGCCAGATCTAACACCAGACAATTCGCCATTGAGATGATCAATTGAGTCATTAAACTTTTTTTCAGCTTGTTTTAGATAATCCATAGTTTAATTATAGCTTAAGCTACTAGCCTAGACCACCCACTTCCATACGGGTAAATCGACGTACAACAATATTTTCTCCTAACTTTCCCACGAGAGCTTGTCTGAGCTGTTCAATTGTTTGATTTGGGTCTTTAACAAAAGGCTGATTCATCAAGCAGACTTCTTCATACCACTTTGTAAGCTTGCCTTCGATAATCTTCTCGGCGTGCTCGGCAGGTTTACCGCTAGCAGCAACTTCTTCTTTGATTGTGTCCTTTTCCTTGTTGAGCTCATCTTCTGGGATTTCCTCTGCATCTAGGTAGGCTGGGTTAGCTGCCGCAATATGCATTGCAACATCGCGAGTGAAATTCTTAAAGTCATCGGTTCGTGCCACAAAATCAGTTTCGCAGTTAACTTCTACCAATACTCCAATTTTGCCACCATGTACGTAGCTTTCAATAACTCCCACTGCAGCGGTTCGCTCAGCCTTCTTAGCAGCTTTAGCTAGGCCTTTTTTGCGAAGAACTTTCACGGCTTCGTCGTAATTACCATTTGCTTCTTCTAGGGCAGATTTGGCGTCCATCATTCCTGCGCCGGTAGCTTCGCGTAGTTTTTTAATGTCTTCAATATTCATTATTTGTCCTCCTGATTATTTTTAGCATCCTCCTTGGCCTTAGCTTCAGCGGTTTTGGCCTTGTAGAGCTGGCTACCCTTTCTGGTAGCATCGGCAATTCGATTGGTAATCAAATCAATTGTGCGCACTGCGTCATCGTTAGCAGCAATTGGATACTGTACTAGCTCAGGGTTAGAGTTGGTATCGCAAATTGCAATCACCGGGATATTTAGCTTGTTTGCTTCAGCAACAGCAATATCGTCAGTTAGCATATCGGTTACAAATACAACTGCTGGCTTTACTGACATTTCAGAGATTCCAGTAAAAATTCGCTCTAAGTGCTCTAATTCTCTTTCCAAGTCAGCTCGTTCTTTCTTGGTACCAACTAGCTTGCCTTCATCAGCTTGATTTCTAAGCTTTTTCATTCGAGACACTCGGGTCTGGATAGTTTCTAAGTTAGTAAGCATTCCTCCAAGCCATCGATTTGTGACGTAAGGCATATCAGTTTCTTTAGCGGCTTTTTCAACGATTGGTCGAGCCTGTCTTTTAGTACCTACGAATAATACCTTTCCGCCGTTCTTTGTAACATCTTCTACAAACTTTTCAGCGTTAAGTAGCTGATCGTGGGTTTGGGTCAGATCGATTATATGAACACCCCCACGAACGCCATAAATGTATGGGCGCATCTTCGGGTTCCACCTATCGGCACGCTGTCCAAAGTGTGCTCCGGCTTCTAAAAGTTCTTTTAATAGTGGGTCTACCTTTTTGGTAGACTTTGCTGCCGCCTTAGTAGCGGTCTTTTTAGCTTCTGCCATAATTCTCCTTCAACTTCTATTGGCACTTCCCAAGCGGGAGGAGTTGTTAGCCAATATGTTTCATTAATTAATTTAAGTGGGTTAATAATACCAGATATAAAGTGTTTTTACAAGGGAAAAGCCGCCTCGATAACCGAGACGGCTCTAACCCTCCAAAGTAATTTATGAAGCAATGATGTGCAGTGCGAGAGTTTCGACTCCCCCAAATAGCACGTTATCGCTACGAAGTTCAAACTTACTGAACCCAGCAAGCCTCTCGGAGGCGTTGAGAAGGGTAAGTTCATTAGGATTTTCCAAGATCAGGAACCTGTCTGTCTCAGCCCCTGAAAGCTGAATGATGAGAATCTTGGTGTGGCCGTTGGCCAGAACCTTGCGAGCCTCATCGAGTACCGGAGCTTCCGCCCCGAGGTAATCCATCAGTACCATTGCCCACCTCCTGGCTACTCAGGGCTATGATGTGGGAATTGTACTCCAAAAATTCTTACCTGTCAATCAGTAAATTACGCCATTTCGTATTTTTTAAGCTTCTTCTTGCCTTCTTCAGTTTCGGCTAGTCCTTGAAGTTTTAATAGTTCGGCATATATGCCCTTGCCCTTAGAAAGCTCTTCAGGAGCACCCACTTCAATAACCCTTCCGCCCTTAAGCCCAACAATAGTATCGACATTGGCGATGGTGCTTAGGCGGTGGGCAATAATCATGGTGGTACGATCTTTCATTAGTCGCTCAAGAGCAATTTGCACTTCATGCTCGGCCTTGCTGTCCAAACTACTTGTAGCCTCATCCAGAATCAGTATTCGTGGATTTTTCACAATTGCGCGAGCTATAGCAATGCGTTGTTTTTGGCCTCCACTAAGCTTTACTCCTCGCTCGCCAATTTCTGTATCTAGTCCATTTGGCAGCTTCTTAATAAAATCATAAGCATTTGCAGCTTTTGCGGCCGCAACAATATCTAGTTCTTTAAGGCTTGGTTTTGAATAAGCAATATTTTCGCGGACAGTTCCAGAAAACAACAGCGGCTCCTGAAATACTACGCCAATCGAATCTCTCAAACTCGACTGCGTGACATCATTAATTGATTGGCCGTCTATCAAAATACTGCCGGACTGCGATTCATAAAATCGCAAAAGCAGATTTGCAATTGTGCTCTTTCCTTCGCCAGACTCACCAACCAGCGCCAATTTCTGACCTGGCTCTATAACAAAGCTAATATCTTTCAAGACCTTGCTGCCCTTTTCATACCCAAAATCCACCGAGTTATACTCCACTTTGCCTTCTTTTGCACTGAGCTTTCTAGCCTCATCAATGTCTTCGATGCTAGCTTTGGTGTTCATAACTTCGAAATAGTCCTTACTGCCAGCGCTGGCTCTTTGAAGCGCGTCAATTATGAAACTACTACCAAACAATGGGAATTCCGCCTGAAGAACCAGTGTAATCAACAGCACGACCGTACCGAGTCCGTAAGCACCCTGATAAGCCTGCCAAATTATCACAAAATAAATAAAGAAAAATACCAGGTTGAGTATTATCCTCCTAATAATGTCGTAGCGGTGCCAGCGTGCAGATTGCTTTTTGGTTTGCTTCTCAATCGATCTGCGTCTGGAGCTAAAGAAACTAACTTCTCGTTTTTCTGCCACAAATGACTTTACAACTCTAACCTGGGCGACGCTTTCAACAAACCTGCCATTGGCGACATCCAAATCCTTATTTATGCCTTCTTGGGCTTTTTGCCAAGTCTTGCTGGATAGATGCGTAATCCATATATAGGTAGGGAATATAATTATCAACAGAAGAGCCACCGGCCAGGAGTAAATAGCAATCACAACCAAAGTTATTGCAGTAGTTAAAAAGAACTGTATGAAGTTATTACTTAAGGTCTGCATCAGCGTGCTGATTGTAGCTATCGAACGCTCTAATCGCGCGGTAATCTTACCCGTTAACTCGTTATCATAATACCCAATCGGTAAGCTCATGAGGTGCTCAAAGTATCTCGTCGAAAGTAAGCTATTGAGCTTGGCAGACATGTTGTCGCCCAAATACCCGTTTAAGTTTGATAGGAAGGTTATTGCCAGATTTGCCAAAAACATCAACCCCAAAAGCAGCAGGAAGTACTCAAATTTAACATCTCCTCCGGAATATTTTGTAGTGAGCCCATCAATCAATCCTTTGGTAAGAAAAGGAGTGGCCAAATTCAGCACCGATAGTACTATCACAAAAAGTGTCGCTCCTAAATAATAAGGCCACAGCTTTTTTGAATATCGAACTATTTTTAACATTTCTTTCATCAATCTTATTGTAGCAGAGAAAAACCTAGCAAAAATAAAAGCCCCATCAAATTATTGATGAGGCCTATTTGTTATCAAACTTCTTGAAGTACTTATCTGTTATGACCAAAATCAAAACAAAAAGTATTGGCGTAACAATTAGCGAGCCAATGGCCAGCAGCAGTGTTAGCACATCATTGTTCATTTTGAGTCCCCCTCTTCGATCGATAATTTTTGTCCTTCGGGAAAAATTTTACCAAGAGAAAAAACGAAATGAAGCCACAGATAACAAATATCAAGTATCCAAGATCCCCAGATTCATAAATGGCTGAAAACATTCCACCCCCTAATACTCGAGACCTGTGAGCAAGATTATTACACTTAATTGAGATGATTTCAATAATATAATTGGTATTAGTAAAGCATTTATGATATAATATAGATATTAGGCAAGCCCTACTCAGGGGCTTTTATTTTTTACTTTATAATTATGACAAACCCACAAAACATCCGAAATATCGCAATCATCGCCCACGTCGACCACGGCAAAACCACCTTGGTAGATGGGTTACTTAAACAATCTAACGCTTTTCGCGAAAACCAAGCCGAAATGAGTCAAACCACCATTCTGGACACCGGCGATCTAGAACGTGAGCGCGGAATTACCATTTCTGCAAAACAAACCGCTGTGCAATATGGCGACACCAAAATCAATATCATCGATACCCCAGGGCACGCTGATTTTTCTGGTGAGGTTGAACGAACTCTTAATATGGCCGACGGTGTGCTTTTAATTGTCGATGCACAAGAAGGCCCAATGCCACAAACCAAATTTGTACTGCAAAAAGCTTTAGAGCTTGGTCTTAAGCCGGTGGTCGTAATTAACAAAATCGACAAGCGCGATGCTCGCATTCAAGATGTTGAGGATGAAGTTAGCAATCTATTTTTAGATCTTGCCACCACCGAAGATCAGCTAGAATTCCCAATTTATTACGCAATCGGTCGTGATGGCGTTTCCTGGACCGAAATTCCTCAGGATATGACCATAGCTGCTGATTTAACCCCTATATTTGAGGCTATCTTGAATCACATTCCAGCACCACAGGCTGATTTAGATGCACCCTTCCAAATGCTTGCTACCGCCCTCGACTGGGATAGCTACCAGGGTAAATACTGCATTGGCCGCATTCGTCGTGGACACGTTAAGCCAGGACAGGCCGTAGCTATTTTAGGCACTGACGGCAAAACTACCCAAGCCAAAGTCGAAAAGGTCTTTGTTAATGAAGGCCTTAGCCGCAAGGAAGTCGCGCAAGCTAATGCTGGCGACATTGTCGCCGTAACTGGCCTAGAAGCCACCACAATTGGTGCAACCATTGCCGATCCTAGCAGCCCTGAAGCCCTGCCTGTTATGGAAATTGCCCCTCCTACGCTTCAAATTGCAATTGGCCCAAATACCTCACCTTTTGCGGGCCAAGAAGGCTCTCAGACTACTTCCCGACAGATTGCGGCACGTTTACACAAAGAGCTTGAAACTAACGTTGGTCTTTTGGTTGAAGAGCGCGATACGCAGTTTTTAGTATCTGGACGCGGCGAATTACATCTATCAGTATTAATCGAAACCATGCGCCGTGAAGGCTTTGAGCTAGAAGTTGGTCGGCCTCAGGTTATTTTAAAAGAAGAAGATGGCGTAAAAATGGAGCCTATTGAAGAGCTCACTATTGAAGTACCAGACGAATATGCTGGAACCATCCAGAGCGAGCTTGGTCAACGTCGCGCTATCTTAAAAGAACAGCGTGCTACCACCAAAAACACTACCGAAATTATTTATGAGCTGCCTACGCGAACCTTACTAGGGCTTCGTAATATCCTTCTTACTGCCACAAAGGGCACCGTAATAATGAACAGCTTATCTATTGGTTATGCTCCAGAAACCCCTGCCCTACAACAGATCC
>JBIIIT010000021.1:0-7560 GCA_044234435.1 Candidatus Saccharimonadia bacterium
TTTATTAATTGATAATAAAAATACCTATGTCCTTTTGGTTCGCCCTGAAGATAAAGGAAGTATTAATATTAAGGCAGATAACTTGTCGTTTGTTGATGCCGAAATTGAATGGTTTGGTGTAAAAGAACAGACTGAACTTCTAAAATTAATCAATGAAATAAAGCCCGACCTAGTACATTTTACAAATTTTAATTTCCCTGTGGCATACAAAGGTAAATTTGTAATTACAATTCATGACCTAACACTACTGCATTTTAAAAATTACAGATCCTCTTTGGCTAGTAAGCTATTTTATAAAATTAAAGATCAAGTTATGCGCAATGTTGTGCTTCGACAGGGTATAGGTAGGGCGAGCTCAGTTATCGTGCCAACAGAATATGTTAAAGACGATGTAGCAAAGACATTTAAAGTTCGTAAAAACAAAATAAAAGTAACTTACGAAGCAGTAGAGAAAAATTTTGCAAGCCCAGCTATAAACTTGGATAAGAAAGGAATTAATAAGCCCTTCATTTTATATGTAGGCAATGCCTACCCACATAAAAATTTGGAAAGAATGATATTGGCATTTGGAAGACTCATAACAAAATACATGCTTGACTATCAGCTAGTTATTGCCGGTAAAAAAGATTCATTTCACGAGGGCTTAGAGGCAGCTATTAATGAGGCTAGTCTTGAAGATAGGGTTGTGTTTACGGGATATGTTTCCGATAGAGAATTGGCGGGTTTATATAAAAACGCTAGGCTTTATGTATTTCCGTCGCTGTCAGAGGGCTTTGGCCTACCTCCGCTTGAGGCTATGGCACACGGTTTACCAGTTGCAAGCTCAAACTCGACTTGTCTGCCTGAAGTGCTTGGAGATGCAGCAGTTTACTTTGACCCTAAGAGCGTGATTGAAATATCAAATGCTATGCTTTCGGTGCTCACCGACGATAAGCTATCTAAAGATTTGGTTAAGAAGGGCATAAAGCAGGCCAATAAGTATAGCTGGAAAAAAACTGCTAAAGAAACCTTAGAAATATACCAGAAATCAGTATCTAAATAAAAAAGCGGCAATAAAGCCGCTGTTAAATTACCTTCCAGGCCAATGAGCGGGTGCGTAAGCCCATCCAAGATATCGGTTGCTTAGGCCAGTTACGTGGTGTTGCCAGACCGGTAGGTACTGACCATCGTAACCTTGAGTTGAAATTACCTGACCATTACCGATAGAGATTCCCACATGCCCATAGCTTCCGCCGGCATAGAATACAATTGCCCCAGCAGGCGGATTGGTGTCGGTACGGATTCTTCCGTTATTCAATTGCCAGTAGTAGTGGTTAAGTGCACTAGTAAACTGATTTCTTGTGCCAAATGCAACCTCTGTAAAGCCTTCGCAGTAGCCGCTCCAGGCTCGACCGAACTCATCGCTCCAGCTCGGGTTGGGTGAGTTTTTCTCAGCAACTGCCCAATTTATCGCCTTTTGTTCTCTTGAAATGACAGGCTGAGGAGGCTGAACGGTAACTGAACCTGTGCTGGCCGACCAAAAGATTGATCCACCCTCAAAGTCTTGGCGATGACCACCATTGTTTGGATAAGAATCAGTTAGGGGGTAGCGGAATTTGCCTGTAGCACCACCATTTGCAAGCCAGTGGGTTAGGATGTTACCACGCACAGACTTTTCAGTCTTGGTTGAGTCTGCCCTGGCAATCACAGTTCGTCCCCATGATCCGCCCACAAAGTTTTGGTACCAGCCTGAACCATTTCGGTAAGCATCGTTCGTTGGGTAGCCAATAACGTTAGTTGCATTGCCTCCCCAAGTGCGGACAATGTATTTCCACTGTCCGTAAATTACAGAGTAGGCAGGGCCTCTACAGCTTGCCTGCATAATTGCAGCCTCACCGGATAGCCCGCCTCTAAAGTCTTGAATGCAACCGGCATTCCAGCCATGCACCGAATTGATTGGATTACCGATTCTGGAGTAACCTCCAATTCGTTGAAATGCCTTAATGTACTCAGAAGAAGCCGGGCTTCCCTGGCCGACGCTAATTGACTGAGCGCTAACGGACTGCGGATTTCCAAAAAACAAGCAGCCAAGTGTAATTAAAGATACTGCAGCAACTTTCTTTGCTGATCTCATCACACTCCCTCAAGTGTCGGTTTGAAAAGGTACTCGATGAATGTATTTTATAAAATAAATTCATGCAAGCATGGGGCGGAATGATAATGCCTCAAGCTTTACATTTAGATAATTTTATTTGTTTGCAATACCACTTGTTGAAATGAGGCCTTTTGCTTTATTCCACATTTCAATATTGCCTTGTTGTTTTAGATGCCACCACCATTCGGCCCCCCAAAGGTCAAATTCGCGTATTCGGGTTTGTCTGGCGTAGGCTATGTTTTCGTCAAACTGCACTGGGTTCATTGATCGCATCGCCTCATTGTATTCTAAATATTCATTGCCTTTAGGGCCCCAGGCTTCTGCCTGAAGCTCATGAATTTTAATATCTTGGTTTTTGAAGGCTGAAATTATACCTGCCTTCCACCAAAAATATATTCCATTCTGAGGGTATTTGTAATATCCAATCTCTTTCTTCCAAGACCATTTGTACATTGAAAATCCAAAAATATCTCCAAACGGACCTTGAACGGGGAATCCGTATTGGTCGGATTGTGAAATTAAAACTGGCCTAGTATTGTCAATCGATTTTAGGGCTTCTAGTTCTTTTTTAAGTTGCTTTCCGGTAAGCATATTTTTAGGACATTCGCCAAATGCCTTTAATATAAATTCATTCTCTAGCTGCCAGTTTTTTATAGTAGGGTTATTTTTGTAGCGCTCAACTACTTTTCGTACATAGTTAACAGCCTGGTCGGAAGTGGCATTGGTATCTTTGGTATTCACCCATTCTGGGTAGAAACATTCGGGATATCTGATATTCTTTTGCCCGACGACAAGCGTAATTTTAGCATTCCTTTTCTCGGCCTCACTTAACATCCAATCGATTTCACTAAAGTCAAAGTTGCCCTTATCTTTTTCGATTCTATCCCAATAGGCGGCTATACGTAGCTTTTTAAATCCTAAATCATCTAGCACGCCCAAGTAGTTTTGGCGCCAATCAGTGCCATACCTTTCTGCTTGTACTTGAGAAAAGCTAACGCCAATTATTTCAGGCCGAAGTTTATTAATTCGATTAAATCTTAGCATCAAAAGAAAAGTCTCAAAAATAATCAGCACAAAAAATAAAAGCAGTATTATTAATACCTTCTTATAAGTCTTAAGTTTTTTAAATTTATTAAGCATTCTATGTATTTTACTTACATCTTTAAAAATAAACAAAAATAAAAGCTAGCTCACTTAGGAGCTAGCGGTTTGATATACCAAGGATGATTAGGATCATCATTTGCTCTATGGCGGATAGAGCGCTTAGTATCGTTGCAAATTCTTTTGTACCCGGGGTCATCATTTCGGAGCAGGGCTTCGATGGCGATCACCGAATTGCTAATGCGTTCAAAAATATCCCTGTAAACCATCTCAGAGGGCTTAGCGGAAAGCAGTACCTTCAGGATCCGAAGATTCTCTTTGGTATTTTCGCCGCGCTGGATATCGGCAATCAAATTGCGAATAGCCATCAGCTGAACCTCGGAGGCATAACAGTCAATAACCTTTGGCAGGACAGTGGTGTCGCCGAGATTATCTCCGTAAGTATTTTTTACGTAAGTGCCCGCATAAAGCACAGGCTTGAATTTAGAATTATCAATCCTACGCTTGAGCTCACGCTCTACAGTAATGGGTGAGAGCCTATGAAGGTGACGCATATCCCAGATGTTTTGCTCTATACTTGCGAGCATTCGGGTAGCAAAACGCCGTCTTTTGAGCATTGAGCCGGCACTTGAATTTTCTCGGCCTATCTGTAGCTCAAGTCTTTTCGCCATAGCAGTAAACTTAGCACTAGTAGCACCTGGGTTATTTCTTCCCTTGCTATCTACTAGCTGAACTCTAGATTCAAAAGCCTCAATGATAGGCTGGGTTTTGCGATTGTGAATTGCTGATTTGAGTTCATTGATCGAGTCTTGAATGTCATTTTTGCTTTCTTCAGAAAGCCGAATTTCGCTCCAGTTATTAAGAATCTGATAGCGAGTATTCAAAACAAAATCCAAGTAGTAAATGTACTCAAGCTTAGTTGCCTCAATCCTTGAGCCGGCCTGAAGACCGCTTGTAAATAGAGTGGGAAGATAAAGTGAAGAAATGTACGGGGCCTTGTTTGATGGCTTGACCACTGTGATAATTTCCCCAACCATGTTGGGATCATCACACCTGGTTATTACTTCAAACTTCCAGCCGCTGCCACTTTCGCCAGCGCAGTGTACTGGGCAAGACTTAATATGCTTTTCTGCAAAAGCTTTACCTATAGGCTCAATAGCCTTTTCCTTACCAAACCATAGCTTGGCACCACTCATCTGAGCTCCTCTGTGAGGTACGTTGCGATCTGCAAAACTTACATATTTTACAATATTTTAATAAAAATTTCAATAAAAAAGCTCCTTATAAAAGGAGCTACAGAAGCATTACTACTTACTGTTTGTGTTTCGTAATCTCTTTCTCTGCTTTTCGGTGGTGCCACCCCAAACACCAATCTCATTATTCTTAATTGCATATTCTAGGCACTCGTTGATGATTGGGCATTCTTGACAAATTTTTACGGCTGCACGTTGGTCAGAGATGTAGAGTGAATAAAAAAGACTACGATTATCATTATTGCAGATACCTTTACTCATCCATTGAGAGGTCAAGTTTTCTACATAAGGTTTCATTTTGCCCCCTGGGTTCGTTCAGTGTGGCTACTGAAAGTGGAATAATATTAAAACATTTTATAGTATTAGTCAATCTATTTATTCTTGACCAAAGTGCCCTCAACAGATATAATCACTTGGTAAATATAAATATTCCGGGGTAGCTCAGTGGTAGAGCAGTTGGCTGTTAACCAATTGGTCGCTGGTTCGAATCCAGTCCCCGGAGCCATTAAAACACCCTGACATTGTCGGGGTATTTTAATGCTTTTGAGATTGGAGTTGAAACAGATCTAGCGAAGCGGCAGGTTCGGTGGAGCGAAAGCACGCGCAGAAGCTAGCTTCGAGCATGCTTGAGCGGAGGAGGCGAAGCCGATATCCAGTCCCCGGAGCCAGAATAAGTACCTCACAGAAGGTGCTTTTTGTTATACTAATACAATGAAATATAAATTATTTACCGAAATAGAAATTAAGGCACCGCCTGAAGCAGTCTGGAAAATTTTAACAAATCTTGATAATTACAAAGACTGGAACCCATTTATTGTCTCATCGAAAGGTAAAGTAAAGGTAGGAGAGAAGCTCGTTAACAGGATGGCTCCACCTAATGGCAAAGCTATGACTTTTAAGCCAATCGTGACAGTAGTTGACGAAAACAAAGCATTCGAATGGTTGGGCAGAGCCGGTATCCCAGGAATTTTTGACGGTAGACACAGGTTTGAGCTTAAGAAAACTAAAAATGGCACACACTTCACCCATTCTGAAGCGTTTAGTGGTTTGTTAGTAGGCCTGGCCAAGAAGTCTCTGAACACGAAAACACTAAAGGGCTTTGAGGAAATGAACATAGCACTAAAAACGCGTGCTGAAAATCAAACGAGACAGAAAAACAGCTTTAGACGACATCCAAATACTGATTGATTGCATTTATAACGTTCTCTATCATTGTGAGCCAGAATTATTTAGACCCTTTTGGGTTTTTTTTGATATTATTAAAATCAAATGAAAATCATCGCAATAGCAGGAGGTTCGGGGAGCGGCAAAACGAGTGTTTCTAATGAGATTGTCAGGCTATTTCCTGATAAGTATGAAATATTAAGCTTTGATAGTTTTCAAAAAGACAAAAGCGACAAAGGCATCGAAAGAGTCGATGATTATATAAATTGGGATCATCCAAATGTTATATTGTGGTCAGATCTATATAAAGAAATATCTAAAAATAAACGCACTAAAAAAGAAAAGATATTAATTGTGGATGGCTACTTGTCACTTTATAGCAATAAAATAAATGAGCTTTATGATTTAAAAATATTTTTAGATCTAGATGAGAAGACAAGAAATATTAGACGAATTAAAGCTCGTGGCGGAAAAGAAACAAGAGATGGTAGAGCTGGCTATATAAGCAAAGTATTAAATCCGATGCATAATAAATATGTTGAACCTACAAAAAATTATGCAGATAAAACGATTTTAATTTCAAACTCTTCTGTTTCTTTTTTGGCCCAACACATACTAAAATTAATTAGTGCATTACAGTATAATTAATTAAATATGATAGACAGCGATTCTAATATAACATCACCCACACCAGATACCTCTAAGCAAAAAGATAAGAAAATAGAGATAGAATCTGGTGAATTCGGAACTTTAGATATATTTATCAACTTAGAAATAGTTAGTTTTTTTGAAGATGGATTTGAATATAATTTAGAGGAAGCAATAAATTATGCAGGTAAGATTGTAAACCTTAACAATTTACCAGAAGATCAAAATGAGAAACAAAAACAAATTGAAATACGCAAAAAGAGATTTAGCGAAATAGTCTTTAGCTACTTGATGGAAAGAAAATTTATTAGAGAATACCAAAGGTCGTCCCACTACGAAGGCTACTTGAAAACAGACTCCCAGCTGCAAGAGAAAATTGAAAGAGGTATTTTTGTCAGAATTGAATCTAGAGAAGATATTGGTTTTGTAATTGATGAAGCCTCAATTGGCGATGCATATGATTTAGATTTAGAAGATAATCCTGAGAAAAGAATCAAAATGGAAGAATTAATTCTTCAAAGAGGCCATACTATTGAGGATTTAAAGTCTTTAAGTGCTAATTATTTATTTGTCCCCGAAGAGCTAATTGGTCTAATTTCATTCTTATCTACCGAATACAGAAATAAATTAATTCAAAATGGCTTGGAACCTATTAATCTCAATATAACATCTTTAACTCGCACAAAAGAGTATCAAGAATTGGTCCAGATAAAATACTCAGGAACTGCCTCGGATTCATTAACTAATCATGCGACGGGACACGCTTTTGATATTGGGCTTAATTCGACTTTTGGCGGTAAGGATAGGATTTATAGAACAATTTTTGATGAGTTAATCGAAGAAATATTTACTAATAAAAATAAATATATTTTTTATTTAGAAAGAGGCTGTTACCATATAAGTATGGGTCCTCAAGCAGTATTAGAGATGATTGAAAAGTATAATGAACTTTACAAGATTCCATCGATTGAAATGAATTAAAAAAATAGTAATGAAAACAATCACAGGACAAATAAATCAAAAAGCAATTGAACTATTAGAAAAACACCCAGAAGGCATAAGATGGACAGAAATGTTAAAGCTTATTCAAAAAGCATATCCAGATTTTCACCCAAAAACTATCAATGGCACAGTTTGGAAATTAGTAGAAAATAGCCCCGATAAGGTATATAAGCCCGAAAAGGGTTTATTTATGCATACAAAATATAAAGAACTATCCCAAATTTAGATACTTACTGATAATATATATTTATGAAAGAC